>DFJU01000117.1:0-2956 GCA_002373755.1 Bacteroidales bacterium UBA3663
GCAAAATGAGCTATAGGTCAAAAAAGTCAAACTGAAAAAAGACGAAACTGTGTTGCACGTCAAGGCGTTGTATCATTCAAACCAATGGGTCATATTTGATAAAAAAGGTTTCTTGATTACGTCCGATGGCACAGAATACGCCATGACAAGTTTCGCGAGTACAGACTCAACCGAGGCCGAACTTCGGAATGACTCCCTCTGGATACCTGAATGTGGAACAGCCAATCTTGCCATGCACTTCGAGCCAGTGCCAGCCGATACAAAAGCGATGGATTATATAGGAGGAGGGTACGGCGAAAACAACTTCAAATTTTGGAATATCTGCGACGGCAAGGACAAACAGGAACCGGCATTGCCCGACGAGTGGAAAAATGTGCAATACGCGGTCGATGAGACATTGCCCGTCGCCAAAATCAACAAAGACACGGCCACCATCAAGGTGAAGGTGCTGGGCTACAAGCCGGGCATGAGATTGAAGTTTTTTGTGGGTGGCGGCTTCAAGCCGTTGGGTGCGGCCGAGTACTTCTACAATGCTTTTCCAATGTCCGACGACGGCACATTGACTGTGAGAATTCCGTTGTGGCTCACCCGCGAAGTCTCTGTCGGATTTATGGAAATTGCGACCTCAAATATCCTCATCGCACCTGGTCAGGTAACTGAAATCCTGATGAAGGTGACCGATGACCGAAAGCCGTTCCTCGCCTTCAAGGGCTATATGGCCAGAACCAATATGGATCTGGTTGCCATCGGACAGGAAAGATACGACCCCGATACCAAAATTTTCCATAAAGTCAAAGACTGCACGACAAAGGAGGAACGCATACAGGGCCTGAAGGACTTCTTCCGCCAGCGTGTGGCCGACATCAAGGTCATGGACTGCACATCGGCCGCAAAAGACCTGCTTTGCGCTGAGGCTGAAGACGCATACGCCAAATGGATGACCGACTTTGCGAACATATACAGCAGATTCTACATTGGGGAAGACGGCCGCCTCTGGTCGTCGAGCAAAAACTTCAAAGAAAGATACGAAAAGAACAAGGAAATGCTTGTCCTGACCGAAGACGAACGCGTCTCCTTCTCGTGGCAATATATTAACGAACCCTGGTCGCCATGCAGCAAGGTCTTTTGGAAAGCGACCTACCTGAATCTGGACAAAGACAGCTACATGAAGAACCCGTTCAACTACGACCTGTTCCGGACCGTGGACTATCTGGCGGCAGATGAAAATGAGCGGAAAGCGCTTCCTGAACCCATCGACAAATCATGCAAGGCCGTCATCCGCGAATATGACGCTGTGCAGAAACGGTCGGCCGAGGCATTGACCAACCAAGAGCACATCTTTTTCAAAGCTTTGGACGATGTGGCTCCAGAAAATATTCTAAAGACCATCCTCGACCGATATAAAGGCAAGGCAGTACTTATCGATGTGTGGGCGACATGGTGCGGACCATGCTGCGCCGGCCATAAGGCGATGGCTCCGATGAAGGAGCAGATGAAGGGCAAGGACGTACGGTTCGTCTATATCACATCGCCAACATCGCCATTGTCCAAATGGCAGGAGCTGATTGCCGACATCGACGGCGACCACTACTACCTCACGAAGGAGCAATACAAATACATGCTCGACAAATACGAATCGAACATGATCCCGACCTACGCCATCTACGACCGCAACGGCAAGATGACCTACAAGGGAATTGGTTTCCAGAACAAAGAGATAATCAAAGCTGAGATTGAAAAGGCGATGAAGTGATTCACTATGTTGGCCGATGGAATTTCCCTGGTTCCATTGGCCATATTCTTGCAAACCCTTAAAAAGCCCACTTTTCTTGCCGGTATCGGCAAAAATCACCATTTTTGCAGCGAAAATTGAACATAAAACTTGCCGATAGAAAAAATGATGGAGTATTTATCAGCGATGCAGTTCGCCGAAAAATTCGGCATTTCCGAGCGCACAGCCCGCAACTATTGCGCCAGCGGAAAGATTGAAGGTGCCTTTCTTACGGGAAAGACATGGAACATCCCTGCGGATGCCGTTCTGCCACAACGCAAGGCAACCCGAAAGCCGATGTCTCCACTACTGGCGATGCTGCGCGAACAGAAAGAGTCGCACCTGAAGGGCGGCATCTACCACCGCACGCAGATTGATCTGACCTACAATTCCAACCATATTGAGGGCAGTCGTCTGACGCACGACCAGACGCGCTACATCTTTGAGACGAACACAATCGGCATTGCCGGCGAAACGGTCAATGTGGATGACATCGTCGAGACGGTGAACCACTTCCGCTGCATAGACTTTATCATCGACCATGCCGAAGAGCAAGTGACTGAAAGCCTCGTCAAGCAGCTGCATGGACTGTTGAAATCGGGCACGTCGGACAGCCGGAAGGAATGGTTCGCCGTTGGCGACTACAAGAAGTTGGCCAATGAGGTGGGCGGCCAAGAGACCTGTTCCCCAAAGGAAGTCCACCGCCAGATGAAGGCTCTGCTCAGCGACTATAACCGCTGCCGACGAAAGACATTGGCCGAAATACTCGATTTCCACGTGCGGTTCGAACGGATTCATCCCTTTCAGGATGGCAACGGAAGGGTGGGGCGACTGCTCATGTTCAAGGAGTGTCTGGCCAATGGCATTGTCCCGTTCATCATCACCGACGACCTCAAACTGTTCTATTATCGGGGACTCCAGGAGTGGGGACACGTCAATGGCTTTCTGACCGACACCTGCCTCACGGCCCAAGACCAATTCCGGTCATTGCTTGATTATTTCAATGTCCAATACGAATAATCCATTGAACTTAATAAACCTTAAAACCTCAAAACCTTACAAACTTCATGAAATCCAACCTTATCCTCTCCTTACTGCTCGCACTCGTAGCAGTGGTCGTCGTCAAGAAAGTCGTGACCTTCGTCTCTGACAAAATCGAAGTCATGAACGCGCCGACGATGCAGG
>DFJU01000117.1:3010-12230 GCA_002373755.1 Bacteroidales bacterium UBA3663
ACTACGACGTCGACCCGCTATAGCCTCCCCCAGTTGGGGGGCATAATAGAAGGGACTTTTGTTATACAGAAGGAGGAACTCAAAGGGCGCATCGAGGACTACGATGCCGAGCATTTCGGCTTCACGTCGATGGCATGCTATTACAACGACTTATTCGAGAAGGACAACACGGTGCTGGTGCTCGACATCGCCGACGACGGTACGTTCTGCAAGAAGTTCCTGGCCAGCCACCCCGTCAGTAATTCTTTTATAGCCGATGGCTCCAAGGTGGGCTTCAATAGTATTCGGTTCTTCGCCCGACCTGGCGAGACCATCGATGTCACTGTGCGCAAGGTCATGTTTGACTTCTACGAGTGCGTCTATAACAGTGGCAGCAGCCGCGACGTGGAGCGGTGGCTCCGCACGAAGCGCAAACTGGAGGGCGTGACGAAGCCGTTGTGGAAGTTCGATGGAACGTTTGATGAAGCCAACGAGGTGGCCGACGAGGTGTGGCAGCGGGCGATGGCCAGACTGCTGAAGGTGAGCCGCAGCGAGGACTACACACCGATGGAAGTGCAGCTGGCGCTGGCCGACCTTCAGGCCAAGTTCGGAATGGACTATATAGGCTGTGTCGTGAGAATTGCCAATGGCTTGGTGAAACACGAGCAGCGCGACAGCGTCTGGTACACTGAGATTCTCGACAGCGAGGAGTGGAAGAAGTATCTTGACTACGAGACTTACGCCCCCATGCGCCGCATCGACTACGACAATCCGTTGCTCTTCGCCAGCAGTAGTTATGACCTCCTGCAAAACCGCGTCCAGTATGCCAAGCCCGTCAGAGAGGACATGTACAAGGGCATCCTCAGCGAGGAAGGCGGCATGGTAGTGAACTATGAGAATTACTCCAAGAAACTCGCCAACGGCCTTGCTGCCCTGCGCAAGTTCATGGGTACGAACAGGGAAAACCTGACAGCGCAGATGTGCGTCTATCAGGAAATGGCTCAGGAGTTTGACACTTGGCGCAATACCGATGATTTGCTCGATAGGCTGTTCCCGCTGTACCTCGATGCCTTGAAGACCCCCTATATCCGCCAGAAGGCCGAACAATTCCGCGACCGCCGACTGGCGCAGACCGAACTCGCCACGCCTCTGCCTGACATCCCTGCGGCTGAACTCATCAGAAATCTCAATGCGAAGTTCCCCGGTCGTTTCCTCGTCATCGACTTCTGGGGCATGTCCTGCGGCCCCTGCCGCGCCGCCATCCAAGCGAGCAAAGACCTACGTACCAGAGTAGCCAAGCGCGATGACGTGAAGCTTGTCTTCATCGCTGGAGAGCGCACCGCCGATGGCAGCGAAGCCTATCACAATTACGTCAACGAGTGGCTGACCGACGAGGAGACCATTTGCCTCACCAATGGGGACTTCGACCGCTTGAGAGAACTGTTCCAGTTCAACGGCATCCCCCACTACGAGACCATCACCCCCGACGGCCGCCGCGTGCGCGAAGACCTCCGCATCCACGGCTACGATGACTTCGACTACGAAATCATGCAACTGATGGAGCGGATGAAATGAGCCTGCCGAAACATTGGCCATAACCATATAACCCCTCAAAAAGCACCTTTTCTTGCCGGTATCGGCAAAAATCACCATTTTTGCAGCCGAAATTGAACATAAAACTTGCCGATAAATCAAGTCCGTATAATTCACCTAACCTCAAAAACCTTACCCAATGAAACAAACACTATTCACCGCGCTGCTTGCGCTCGTAGCATTGACCGCGCAGGCAAAAATCTACAAGACCATCCAGTCGCCCGAGGTGATGGCCTGTGTGAACGTACACAACGGCGAACTGAAAGCGCGCGAAGTCGTATTGGCCGACACCGCAACCACCGTGCGCTTCACGATGGACTATAAGCCGGGAGATTGGTACAGGTTCGTCAGCGCGAGCTACCTGCGGGACGAAGCTGGCAACCGCTATCCGTTGCGCTCGGCCGAGGGGCTGAAACTTGACGAGTGGATTCAGTCGCCCGAAAGCGGCAAGACCGACTTCACGATGCACTTCGAGCCGTTGCCCCGCAAGACGCAGGTCTTCGACTTCATCGAGGGCGACAGTCCCAACGCGTTCATGCTGCTGGGCATCCACGACAGCACGACTGCATTGCACGCGCCGACGCCCGAAGAACTATTGGCCGCCAACCCCTACACCGTGCCGAGCGACTGGCTTGCGACCGACAGCATCACCGTCCGTGGCCGCATCGAGGGATACGATGCCGAGACGTTCGGCTTCACGTCGATGGAGTGCTACTTCAAGGACGAATTCGAGAAGGACGACGCGACACTGGTGCTCAACATCATGGCCGATGGCTCGTTCGAAAAAAGCTTTCTGGCCAGCTATCCCATCCGGCAGGTGTTCCGCACGCGGGAAACGAAAGTCGGCTTCAGTGAGATCCCTTTCTTCGCACGCCCCGGCGAGACCATCGACATCACCGTGCGGAGGAATGACATCGGCCAATATGAATGCCAATACAACAGCGGCAGCAGCCGTGAGGTGGAGCGTTGGTTGAAGTCGAATCTGGATTTCAGCGATTTGTCGTGCCCACTCTTGCGGTTCAAGGGAAAGTTCAGTGAGGTGGCCGATGTGACCGAACGCACGTGGCGGAACATGCTCTATCGCCTGCAGGCCGAGAGCCGCCGCCTGCACTTCACGCCGATGGAGATGCACTTGGCATTGGCCGACATGCAGGTCAACTTCGCCGAGTCGTTCATGAGCTACGCGATGTATCATCGATATGACCTACAGAAGCAGGAGAAACGCGACGGCATCTACCACACCGAGATTCTGGACAGCGCGGAGTGGAAAGAACTGAACCGCATGGAAAACTACACGGCACTGCATCGCGTGGATTTTGACAACCCGCTGCTGCTGTCGAGCGAAAATTACCACTTCGCGCTCAACCGCAACCAGTTCTGCAAGCCCGTCATGACCCGCAGATACAAAGGCATTGCCGATACAGACGGCGGCTTCATAATCAACGCGGAAAACGAGATAAAGACATTGGCCAATGTGCGTGCCGCCCTGCGCGAACTGATGGGCACCGCCACGGACAACCTGTTGGCGCAGCTATGCATCTACAAGGAGATGCTCAGCAACTTCGACACGTGGCGGGAAGAGGAGGAGCAGGGGGTTCTGGAAATCATGGCCGAAGAGTCTTGGAGCGATGACCTGAAGCAAGAGGAGATTGCCAAGATCGCGACGCTCTCGAAGATGATGCCACTCTACCTTGAGGCATTGGCCAACCCCTACATCCGCCAGAAGGCCGAGCAGTATCAAGCCCGCAAGATGGCACAGACGGAGCTTGCCGAGCCGCTGCCTGCCGACAATCCATCGGCCGACCTCATCCGCTCGCTCACGAAAAAATATCCCGGCCGATACCTCGTCATCGACTTCTGGGGAATGGGTTGCGGTCCATGCCGCATGGCCATCCAAGACAGCAAGGCCCTGCGTGCCGAGGTGGCCAAGCGCGACGACGTGAAGCTCATCTTCATTGCCGGTGAACGCACCACCGAGGGCAGCGACGCCTACCGGAAATACGTCAGCGAGTGGTTGGCCGACGAGGAGACAATCTGCGTCCTCGATGCCGACTTCACGCGCCTGCAGGAGCTTTTCCGTTTCAACGGCATTCCGCACTACGAGACCATCACGCCCGACGGCCGCCGTGTGCGTGAAGACCTCCGCATTGACGGATTCCATAACTTCGACCACGACATCAGGCAGCTGATGGAGCGGATGAAGTGATTCGTCTGGGGCATCGGCCAAAAACTCAAAAAAATTGCACAGAAAACAAAGAAAAACTTGGTTTACTGTGCAGAAATTTATAACATACTGTCATCAACCTCACAACCTCATAACCTAAAGACCTCAAAACCTCACAACTCAATGAAACTAACCTTATTCACCGCGCTTTTCGCCCTCATCGCATTGGCCACAAGCGCACAGACCATCCGCAGCGGCGAAATCTGGCCCGACACCGACGGCCGGCACATCAACGCACACGGAGGCGGCATCCTGCGCCACGGCGACACCTACTATTGGTTCGGCGAACACAAGTCGGACCACACGAGCAACGCCCTCGTCGGCGTGACCTGCTATGCCTCGACCGACCTCACGACGTGGCGTAACTGCGGCGTGGCTCTTGCCGTGAGCGACTCGGCGGGCAGCGACATCGAACGTGGCTGCATCATCGAGCGTCCGAAGGTCATCTACAACCCACAGACGGGCAAGTTCTGCATGTGGTTCCACCTCGAACTGAAGGGCCAGGGCTACAACGCGGCGCGCTTCGGAGTGGCTGTTGCCGATGCACCTGAAGGCCCCTACCGCTTCCTCTATTCACAGCGCGCCAATGCAGGACGTTGGCCGATGGAGTTCGACGCCGAGGCATTGGCCATAACCGACACGCTCGACATCGCCCACTTCCAGCAATGGTGGACACCGGCGTGGCACCGCGCCATCGGCCAAGGCCTCTTCGTGAAACGCGACTTCGAGGGCGGACAGATGTCGCGCGACATGACGCTCTACGTGGACGATGACGGCCGGGCGTACCACATCTTCTCGTCGGAGGACAATCTGACGCTCCACATCGCCGAATTGGCCGACGACTTCCTGCACCACACTGGCCGCTACACTCGCGTAGCGCCTGCCGGACACAACGAGGCACCCGCCCTGTTCAAGCACGACGGCACCTACTGGATGATCACATCGGGCTGCACGGGCTGGGAGCCGAACGAGGCGCGAATGTTCTCCGCACCAAGCATCTGGGGACCGTGGACGCAGCACGAAAGCCCCTGCATCGGCCCCAATGCCAACAAGACCTTCGGCGGACAAAGTACCTTCGTGCTGGAAATCAAGGGCGAAACCGACGCCGACGAACCGCGCTTCATCTTCATGGCCGACATCTGGCGTCCGCGTCACCCGAGCGATGCCCGCTATATCTGGCTGCCCATCGAATTTGAGGCCGGGAAACCCGTCGTCAAGTGGCGCGGCGGGCTGACTTTGCAATAATCATCCGTCCAACCTTTGCAAAAACGCCAGAAACTCATTATTTTTGCACCGACAAACAAAACAATACCATTATTCACTTAATTACCTCTTCACAAACCTATGACACCTACATTCTTCTCTTTAGGCACTTCAGCCGTGCGCCACGCAACCTATCGTAATGCACTACACGACTTTCAAGCCTCTGCCCGACGCCATCTGCGGCACATCGCCGTCGCCAGCATGCTCGGATTCTGTTCCGTCGGATTCGTGGCCTGCAACGGTGAAGCATCGGCCGAAATATCGCCCGAAATCCAACAGGCACTGAAGGCGCTGGAGTCGCCCTACGAATTGCAGTTCACACTGATCGGCATTGTTGACGAAGACGTTACCGATTCGTGCTACAACATCTATTTGGGCGACGATTTCATGCACATCGACGAAAATGCTCCTGCAATCGCGTCGGTTCCCATCGTCAACCATCGCTTCCAATACACCATCCCGCTGAAGAAGCTGACAGCAGGACGTGTGCGCTGCGTCTATCCGGGCAACAAGCTGAGCGACGAATGGGCAGACCTGTGGTTCGCTCCTGGCACGGTGCTCACATTCCACGTGAACGAAGGCAGCTACGACCGCGACCCGAACAACTACTACGTGAAACGCGTCTTCGACAGCGCTGCCGCCCTGCGCGAAGCCACCGGAATGTGGTCGCCATATCTGCCGAAAGTCAAGGGCAAGAAATGGAGCCGCACCAACTTCGAAAAGGAAAACTATGCTCTGTCGAAGCGCAACGTGCGCGAGGTCATCTTCGGCAAGGATGAAACCATTCTGCGCATCACGACCGACGAATTCAATGCCAACGACCGCATCCCGATGGACTCCTACCTCAAGGACAAGGACGGCAAGACCTACAAGATGAAACGTGCCGTCTTCAGCAGCGACGTGAAGGGAATCACCGAGCAGGAGGCACTCACCTTCGGAGCCTACTACGCCTTCGAGCCGATGCACTCGGCCATCAAGTACTTCGACCTTCACATTCCGCAGAATTCATCGAACGCGGCCTACAGCGAGTACATCATTTTCGGCATACACAACGACGGAGGCGCCTCCGAATAAGGCGCGAAAATCCGCGTAACGACAAAAAAAACGAATCTATCGAATTGGACAAAAATCCGGAGTTCGATAGATTCGTTTTTTTATGTAATCAGCTCACCCTCAGCGGCTACGACGATTTTTCCACCAACTTTTCACGCGGTTGAAACCTTCAACGCCAAGGATGGAAAGTCCGCCATACTGACACGTCTTGGCCAATCCGAAAAAGACGACCCAAAGCACGCCTTTCGTGGCAGCCGAAATTGACAACAGCATCTGCGCGAACGAAATGATATAGAACGGAATACACATCGCCATCACAATCAGGCCGGTGCGGAACGACAGACCCTGCAACCAGTGCAGAATTGCCTCTTTCGGCATATAGAGAATCATACGCGGACCGACCCAACGCATCACTTCGCGGATCTGCTCGCGTTCTTTAGTCGCGTAGCAGTGTGTCTGGCAACGACGGCAGGCGCGTTTCTGTTCACCATAGCGGCAAAGGTCAAGCCGATGCTCGGCATATTGGCAAAGCTGCTCATATTCGTCGGGCATCGCATCGAGCTTCAAACGGTGCTTGCAATAGAGTTCAATCATGCGGCGCACCGTCCGTTTTTCCTTCTCTATTTTTGTCATAACCGGTTGTAGTTCAACGATTATCAGCGGACTACGCGGGTGAACACTGGAGCTGCGCCATCGGCCACAAGCACATAGACCTGCATCTGGTTCAACGTGGCAGTGGTATCGGCACCTTCGCGCGGCAGATCGACGGCGGTGAAGAGGTGTTCGACGCCATCGGCCACGATGCGCGATGCGACGCTCTGTGCCTTGGCATGAATCATCGGATAGTTGGCAACGGCGGCATCGAACAAGGCCGATTCCTCTTCGTTCACTTCATGCGCCTCGCCGAACGGTTCAGGCTGCACATAGTCGCCGGCAATGAATCCGCTGCTCTGCAAGAACCGCTCGACCTCCTTCGGAACGGCCGACAGACGTGCGGCGCGCACTCCGTAGCCATCCAGGATTTCGGCTTTCGGCTGACGTGCAGCAAGGTCTTTCACGCTCGATTCAAGTCCGCCGCTGCCGAATGTGCAGAACGGCACTACGCGTTTTCCGCTCAAATCGACGCTGTCGAGCAAGGCTGCAACGGGCGGCGCATAGGTGCCGAACCAGATCGGGTAGCCCAAAAAGATGACGTCGTAGTCGGCGAGGTTGCGCTTCAACGGAACGATTGCAGGCTTGACGCCCTGTTCACGCTCCTGTATGCAACGTGCGATGGTGCCCTGAAAATCGCCGTCGTAGGGCTGTGCGGCAACGATTTCTTCCACATCGGCGCCAAGTCGCGTAGCGAACTCCTGAGCCACGATTCGGGTGTTCGATGTCTGGCTATAGTAGAGTACCAGAGCCTTCGGTTCTTCTTTTTTCGTGCCACACGACACGAGCGACAATGCGACAGCTGCAAGTGCTGTCAGGAAACTGAATTTCTTCATAGGAAACAGGTGTTAAATTATTGGGCAATCGTTTAATTGTCAACGGAATTTCAGACTTTGGACGGTCAATCGTCCGGCAGCATTTCCTCAACCGGAGCGTCGTCGGTGGCATCGGCCACAACCGGAACATCATCGACCACATCGCGATTGTTGATTTTGCACGTCACGCCCTTCAGACTGCGCACATATTCGACGAAATCGGTCGTGACGCGCACCTTGCGGTTGCGGCAGAAGAGGCGCACGTGGTAGTTCTTGATGGCGTTGCAGACCTCGAAATAGAGCGACGTCGAGGGCTCTTTTTTGCCTTCAGCCTTGGCCGATGCATCGGCTATCTCCGACTGCAACATGTGGACATAGTCGGCCGTGAGCTTCTGGCTGTCAACCACGACGGTGAAGTCTTCAATCAGGCGGTCGGCCACCTCGTTGAGCAGCTCAATCTTGAGGATGTTGAACTCGAGGTCGCATATGTTTCTGGGTGGCATGCGCAGGTACGGCGACGGCAGATATTTGGCATGGATGAGCAGGTAGAGTCCCTCTTTGCCATAACCGCTGAAGGCTGGGAAATTCTTGCCGAAGAACGCGAACTCATGCTTGCCGCTGTAGTCCTCGACCGTAAGGAAACCGCAAGGCGACCCACTCTTTGAGATGGCTTCGCGCCAACCCGTGACGAGGCCGCCGCACACGATTTCGCGCTTCTGGAAACGGTCGATGCGGGCCATTTCGTCGGCCGAGAGCGACTTGAGCAGGGCTTCACGTTCCTCTTTCTTGTATGGAATCCTTGGTATCGACTCCAGCTCGGCCATCGTGGTGTTGCAGGCATATTTGAGCTGGAACTTGTAGTCGTCCAACGGATGTGCCGAAAGGTAGAGGCCGACGTACTCCTTCTCGCGGTTGAGGCGCATCAGCGTGCTCTCCGGCTCGCACTCGGGGAAGACGGGTCGGGCGATAGTGATTTCGCTGTCGGCCAAGTCGCCGAACAGGCTATTCTCGTTGCTCTGCTTGTCAACCTGATATTTTTGGCCGTAGCTCACCAGCACGTCGAGGAAGGAGCGGCCGTTGGGCAACATGGCCACATACTGCTCACGGCGGGCGTTTCCGAGGCTGTCCAATGCACCGCTGTGGACGAGCGATTCGAGCGCCTTGCGGTTGGCCGTGCCGAGGTCGATGCGCTCCATCAGGTCGTAGATGTCCTTGTAGGGGCCGTTCTTCTTGCGTTCGTTCACAATCATATCGGCCGCACCCTCGCCGAAGCCCTTGATGCCGGCCAATCCAAAGCGGACGGCGCCCTCCTTATCGACGCTGTAGCGTTGGCGCGACAGGTTCACGTCCGGCCCCTTCACTTCGAGGCCCATCGCACGACATTCGTCCATCTGCTTGCCCAGCTCCTTCACGTCGTTGAGCGAACGCGACAGCACGGCAGCCATATATTCGGCCGGATAGTGCGCCTTCAGATAGGCCGTCTGGTAGGCCACCCACGCGTAGCACACGGCGTGCGACTTGTTGAAGGCATACGATGCGAACTTCTCCCAATCGGCCCAGATCTTTTCAAGGATTTTCGGGTCGTGGCCGCGCTCCTTTCCGCCCTCGATGAACTTCGGTTTCATCTTATCGACGATGTCCT
>DFJU01000117.1:12382-12509 GCA_002373755.1 Bacteroidales bacterium UBA3663
GCTCCTGATAGACGGTGATGCCGTATGTGTCCTTGAGATACTCTTCGCAGGCATCCAGATCGTAGGTAATCGGCTCCTTGCCCGTCTTGCGTCGGATGAAGGCCGGAATGTAGTCCATCGGACCCGG
>DFJU01000147.1:0-12530 GCA_002373755.1 Bacteroidales bacterium UBA3663
TCCCAACCTCCCCGAGGGGAGGAGAGAGTCCCCGTCAATCGTTTTTTTCTATTTTTGGCCAATGAATATCAAAAAAAAAAATAAGTTAAACAATAACAAATTTTCCCCATCTTGTCTGCATTGGCAGAAGTCTTCCCTCGGGGAGATTTAGTTGGGTCACTAATCATCCATTCGGTTTATCCCCTCGGCCGAATGGGCAAACCCCTCCCCTCGGGGAGGATGGGTGGGGGGCATACTACTATGAAACAGTGTTATTATTTTCTGGCTGCCATGGCAGCCGTGACATTGGGCAGCTGCTCCAATGAAGAAATCGGCGAGAGAAACATCCTGCCGGACGAGAACGGGCGCACGCCCATCACAATCACCACCTACCTGCCGCAGACGACACGCGGCTACAACGCACAGGAGGCCACCATCAGCTCCCTGTCCAATAGCGGCGGCGGCTTCACGATCCATGCCGTGAACACGACGGACCGCTCGACCGTCATCAATGGGTGGACATACGTCGCAAGCGGCGATGGCAGCAGTTCGCCCGCCAACACCAGCCTGATGGCCTATTGGCCTGACGACAACAGCAAGGTCAACTTCTACGCCTACTATCCGGCCGATGGAGCCTCTCTGTCGGCCTCCTGCACGCCGGATGTCGAGTCTGGCACATTGGCCATAACCACCGACGGCACCAAAGATGTCATGGCGGCCTATGCCTCGGCCAGCAAAGACGACAACAACGGCAGCGTCTCGCTCCAGTTCCGCCACCTGATGGCGCAGACCGTCATCAACGTCTTGGCCAATGCGACCAACATGCCCGCCGGCACCACTCACACGCTCACCGGCCTCACGCTCAGCGCACCCGGCGCCGCCACCCTGACCTTCAGTTCGGGTGCGGTTGTGGCCAATGCCGATGCCGCCGCGACCTACGCCTTCCACAGCGCCGAGACGGACAATCCTGTCGGGCTTTCGACCGATACCACAACCGTCGGCACCGCGATGATTCCCGCCTCGACCGGCACGGGCACGAAGGCACAGCTCACCGTGGACTACACCGCCACCATCAACGGCAACACCCGTTCGTACAGCCGCACGGCCGAGGTCACGCTCATCTCCGGCTACAAGAACCAGATCAACGTCAGCGTGCAGGGCGACATGCCACTCACGATCAACGCCGTCGTGGAAAATATGGAGCCTATCGTCGATGGCCACGTCTATGTCGATTTGGGTCTGCCCAGCGGCCTGCTGTGGGCGACGATGAATGTTGGTGCCAGCAAGCCCGAAGAATATGGCAATTACTTTGCATGGGGCGAGACGGAGCCATACTATTCCGTCGTTGGCAATGACACGATTTGGAAGGACGGCGGTTATGTCTGGAACAATTACAAGTATTGCAGTTCTGACGAATACATGACCAAATACGTTCATGATGACCGGTACGGTACAATTGATAACAAGTGGACGCTTGAATCTGATGACGATGCAGCAACCGTCAACTGGGGCGGAAGCTGGAGAATGCCGACCAATGATGAGTTGGCGGAGCTCCTGAATGCAGCTTATTGCACCCAAGAGGCGACAACCGTAAATGGCGTTTCTGGTCGTAAGTTCACAAGTGTATCAAACGGTAATAGTATTTTCTTCCCATTCGCAGGAAGCATAGAGGGAACCTATTTCCGTTTGTTGGGAACAGATGGAGATTCTTGGACAAGTTCTTTGGCTTCAGCCGATACTAAAGAGGCCAATTTTTTCTCTTTTTGGAATGCTTCCGCCAATAATTACAGTATTTCTTCACGTTACATCGGAATGCCCGTCCGTGCTGTCCATCCAGCGGAATAGTTCCATTGGCCATAAAACGGATAAAATAGGTAGAGGCGCCACAATGTGACGTCTCTACGCGTTTTTCAGGAAATCCGAAAAAAGTTGCAGTTATGGACGTAAAAAAGAAATGTTACAGGTAAAGTCTTGAAATTCAGAAAATATGCCTAAATTTGCACGCAAAATAACGAAATAAGGATATGACAACAATAGCAATGAAATCATTGTGGGAGTTCCTTCAAAGCCTCTCACTTTCACAGCGCAACCGGAAATGGTTGGCCGAAAAACTGCTTGATGCAGAAAAAAAAGATGGCACGGATCAGACCTGCATGAGCAAAGAGGAGTTTTTCGCACGACTGGACAAGGCCGAGCAAGGACAGTCACACGCCATGCGCGACGACGAAAATCTGTCGGACTTCCTGAAACGTCGTGGCTATGAGATATAAGATTGAAATCAAGGAGCAGGCGGAACAGGATTTGGTACGATTGGCGAAATCGGAGCCGAAAGCCTTTCTGAAAGCTCTGCGTTTCATCGAAGAGCTGAAGGATCACCCGAAAACGGGGACGGGTCATCCCGAACCACTAAAGGGGAAACCGACAGGCCGATGGAGTCGTGAAATCACAAAGAAGCATCGTCTGGTCTATCGCATTCTGGACACTGAAATCATCGTCATTGTGATTGCAGCCTACGGCCATTATGATGACAAATAAATAGAATGTATGAGGTAGAGGCGCCACAATGTGACGTCTCTATTTTTTTTCGCGTAGAAAGGTATTGACTGCAAGCACAAATACGCCCGACCGACTGGCACAAGGCTGCAAAGTGCATTTTTCGACCAAAAAAGAGACGATTTTCCACCCTTGGCACATAGGACACAAAAAAGTGCGAAATGATACAAAATGTCCGAAATGCAGGCTTTTTTATCTCATGCAAGAAATTTGCACCTCATTTGAATGAAAACTATCCCCTCCGCTATCCATAAAAGTCATACTTTTGCAGCGTCGAAAAAAACGACCGATGCTATGAAGCACAAGACAAGAGTCATCCCTACCTTTCTCTCCATTATTTGCGTTACGAGCCCCTACGTTTCTGCACAAGCTCAGGACGCGCCGTTCAAAATCACCGACGGCTTGTTCGATGCAACTCAAAAAGAAACAATGGGGCTCAACTATGCTCCAGAAGCCGAAACCTTCACCATCTGGAAGGCAGCCGAATCGGGCAACCATTATGCCAACGGTGTCGTACTGACATCGTTCAAGGGCAACCTGTATTGCATGTGGCAGACATCGGCCACCGACGAGGATGCAGCCGACACCTATGTCGCCTACTCGCGTAGCACCGACGGCGGTCAGACCTGGAGCGCCCCGATGACGCTCTGTGCCACAATCGACAACGGATATTGCGCCTCGGGCGGCTGGATTTCGACCGACGACCTTCTGGTCGGCTTCATCAACGTGCGTACCGACGAAATCGCCAACAGCGGCGGCTACACCCAATATGTTGAAAGTGCGGACGGACAGACTTGGTCGGCACCGAAAGATGTGCTCATGTCCGACGGCAATGCACTGAACGGCATCTTCGAGCAAGATCCGCACAAAGCAGAAAACGGCCGCGTCATAGGTGCAGCGCACTTCCAGCCCGGCCTGTTGTTAAATCCAATCTATACTGACGATGCCACAGGACGTACCGGCTGGAAAAAAGCCTCATTCGAATTTACGGCCAACGGCGCACAGTCGGTCGAACTTGAACCGAGTTTCTTCCGTCAGAACGACGGCACTTGGGTGATGACCATGCGCGACCAGAAAGGCAGTTACACCGTATTGGCCGCAACAAGCAACGACAACGGCGCAACGTGGACGAATTCGGTCAAGACCAATATGCCAGACTCGCGAGCCAAGCAGAGTGCAGGCAACTTGGCCGACGGCACGGCCTACATCGTAAACAATCCGGGTCGCGTGACCAACAGCAACAACAAGACTTGGCGTGTGCCACTGGCCATAACGCTGAGTGCCGACGGAAAGACATTCGACCATGCCTATATGCTGCGCTCAGGCCAGCCGGACGACTATCCGGAACTGCAATACACCGGCAAGGCCAAGACACTTGGCTACAGCTATCCGAAGTCGATGACACACGACGGATACCTCTACGTGGGCTATTCGACAAATAAGGAGGCCGTGCAATACACCCGCATCGCTCTCGGCGGCATCGCTCTCGGCATCGAAACGACAGCTTTTGCCGACACACGGCACGACGACGTTGCCCGCAACCTGCTCGGACAGCGCGTCAAATGCAGCTACAAGGGCTTTGTGGTGCAGAACGGCCGCACAATCCTCAAAAAATGACGGAAAAAGGCCGAAAAAAGGCGAAAAAAATCGCGTAGCGGCACTATACGCGCCTTTTTTGACGGATGCAAACGATGGCAGAAGGCCGTCAAGAAGTTTTTTAACATTTTTTCAGCAATGCAATCCGATTCTGACTGAAAAAGCGTTACCTTTGGCGACGACAAACGAAAACACGACACTTAACAAGATTTCTCTCTCTCAAAGAAAGAATCTCTCATTATTAACTTTTAATACCTCTTTACTATGAAGAAAATCTTTACACTTGTAGCCACAGCTCTTGTGGCACTCTCAGCCAACGCACAAGTTGAACTCTCGTGGGCAACGATGCAGAAGAACGAGACAGGCGACAATGCAGCCGACCAGAACGCAATCAAGTTCCTCGATTCTACAGGTGCAGAAACCGGCTTCATCCTGCAACCGACCGGCGGACGCACTCAGGCCGGACCGATGGAAAGGGAATCATGCTCGGGCATGGCTCTCAACTTCAAGAACAACACGAGCCAGACGCTCATCATCCCCGAAGGCCAGAAAATCTACAAAATCAACTTCTACGGGTGGTCGTCGGGCGACAACTGGTGCTACCTCTATGCCTTCGGCCCCGTCATCGGCTCGGACGCAGAACCTTGGTATTGGACAGACCCGATCGGCACCGGAGTCAACGGCGACAACACGAAAATCATCGACCAGGCAGTTTATCCATTGGATCCGTGCGTCGTCGTTGAAGACAATGTCAAGGACAGCGAGAAGACCTGTTTCCACAATGCCGGATACTGCTTCGCCTCGATTGACCTCACCAGCGACGACCCCGACTACGACGGCATGAGCGGACAGTTCTGCTTCCAGTTCAGCGGTGCCAATCAGGAGCGTGCATGGATGGTTGTCTATACCGACAAGGCATCGGCCGCTGCGGCTCCGGCTGCCGAGGCACCTCGTTTGGGCAAGGCCAACAGCCAGACAATCTTCATCGACGCAGCAGCCGCCAGCCTGAACGACGTTGCAGCAAAGGCATCGGCCGACACCGAAATCTACAACCTGCTGGGTCAGAAAGTCGGCAAGGGCTACAGAGGCTTCGTCATCGTGAACGGCCGCAAGGCTCTTTTGAAATAAGAAATCGAAAAATCGCATACCAAAGGGGCGGGCTGTCATGCGGCCCGTCCCTTTGGCATAACCCGCCAAAAATTACTGACAGATTATGCAAATCCATAAAAAAACAAGTATTACAGCGGCCATGCTCACGCTTTGCTGCGTGGCCGGCTATGCACAGCAACAGGTGAAAGGCGTCGTGACCGATGCGCAAGGCGAGCCAATCATCGGCGTGACGGTGGTCGTTGACGGCAAGCCCACAACCACGACCGATGCCGACGGACAGTTCACGCTGACATCGGCCACACCCAAAAGCAAGGTGCAGATAACCTACATCGGCTATGAACCGCAGACCGTCACTGTCGGCGACCAAACGACGCTCAACATCGTGCTACGCGACGACCAGCAGCTGCTCAACGAAGTGGTCGTGGTGGGCTACGGCGTGATGAAGAAAAACGACCTGACGGGTGCCGTGGCGAGCATCGGCAACGAGAAGCTGAACGAAAAGGGCGCGCCATCCATCCTACAGAACCTGCAAGGCTCGGTGCCGGGCGTCAACATCACGCAGTCGGCTGGACGCACAGGCGCATCGATGAACATCGAAATCCGTGGCAAAAACTCCATCGCAAGTGACCAGAAACCGCTCTACGTGGTGGATGGCGTCATCTGCCCGGACATCGACTTCCTCAATCCGCAGGACATCGACCGAATCGACGTGCTGAAAGATGCCTCATCGACCGCCATCTATGGTTCGCGCGCCACGGCAGGCGTCGTGATGGTGACGACCAAAAGCGGCGCCAACATCGGCCAGAAGACGCACAAGCCGACCATCAGCTACGACGGCTACTACGGTGTGGCCAAGGTCGCACGTATGCCCGACTTCCAGAACGCCGACGAATTCTACCAATACCGCTTCATGAAGTTCCTGACCATGGCGGGCAGTAACACCAACAACGGACAGCCACTCTGGGTCAACACCGACATCGACCGCTGCCTGCTGCTGCGCAACCAGACCGACCCGAACAGCGGCTACGTGATGAAGGAACTGCTGGCCAGCGGCAAGACCTACGATTGGCCTGACCTCGTGTTGCAGGACGGCCACCAGCAGAACCACTACGTGGCCATCAACGGCGGCAACAGCGACACGCACTACCACATCGGCATCGGCTACTTGCAGGAAGAGGGTCAGTACAAGGGCGACGAACAGAACAAGTTCACCGTGAAGGGCAGCCTCGATGCCAAGGTGAGCAAATACGTCACCGCCGGATTCAGCATCAACCTGGCGCGGCAAAACCACGACTACGCGAGCACCGACGCCGTGAGCTATGCCTTCCGCTCGAACCCGTTCATGCAGCCTTACAATGCCGACGGCAGCGTGACCTACAAACCCGGCCACCGCGACGTGCTGGGCACCGACATGTATCAGTTCACCGACGCCATCAGTCCGCTGGTCTTCATGGACGACGAGACATCGAACCGGCTGTCGTGGACGGCACTGGGCAACCTCTATCTGGAAGTCAGGCCACTCAGGGGGCTGAGTCTGAAAACGACATTCATGCCGACATTCAGCTACCAGCGCTACGGCTTCTACCAGAGCACCGACTCAAACGGCTACGACGTCAAGGAGGCACAGCGGCAGTCGTCGCAAAGCTTCTCGTGGACGTGGGACAACATGATTACCTACGATGCGACATTGGCCGACGACCACCACGTGAATGTGATGGGTCTTTTCTCATCGACCTTCGGCAGCAGCGAGTCGGAAGAACTTTATTATAAGGATGTGGCCGACGGAACCTACTGGTGGAACATCAGCACAAGCAACCAGGGCTACAACTACGACAAGAGCAAATCGGGCTACAGCGAACACAGGTTGCTCTCGTACGCCCTGCGTGCAAACTACAGTTTCAAGGGACGCTATATGCTCACCGGCACCGTCCGCTGGGACGGCAGTTCCCGTTTCGCCGACGGCAACCGTTGGGGCTCTTTCCCATCGGCCGCAGCTGCATGGCGCGTGAGCGAAGAGTCGTTCGTGAAAGACTATGCCGAAGACTGGCTCTCGAACCTTAAGCTGCGTGTAAGCTACGGCACGACGGGCAACAACAACGTGGGCAACTACGCGACTCAGAACGTCATCAGCAGCCCCGTCTATTACCCCTTCGGCAGCACCTATAGCCAAGGCACCATGCCCAGCGGCATCGTTGACCGCAACCTGCAATGGGAAATCGCCCACGAGCTGAACTTCGGCCTCGACTTCGGCTTCCTGAACGACCGCGTGCGCGGTTCGGTGGACTGGTACAACAAGAAGTCGGAAGACCTGCTCTACGACGTCAAACTGCCACTTGAGGCAGGTGGCACATCGGTCACGACCAACATCGGCTCGGTACGCAACCGTGGCATCGAAATCAGCCTCACCACGGCCAATGTGCAGACGCGCGACTGGCTCTGGTCAACCACCTTCACCTTCGCCCGCAACAAGAACAAAGTGCTTGAAATCAACGGAACGGGCAACGTGCTGACGGGTTCGGACTTGGGCAACCTCTTCATCGGCGAGATGATCAACAACGTCTATGGCTACGAGTGGAACGGCATCGTGAGCGACCGCGAAATGACCGTGCCCGACAACGACATCGCACGTCTGAAGGGCTTCACGCCTGGCGACCAAGTCAAGGAGGCCGCCTACTACAATGCCTGCTACGGTCTGGTGGAGGGCAACCCGATCATCGTGGACCGCAACGGCGACGGCACATTCAACGACGACGACAAGAAAATCTACAAAAGCGACCCGAAGTGGACGGGCAGCATCTCATCCAACCTCTCGTGGCGCGACTGGGATTTCTCGTTCTCCATCTACTTCAAGCAGAACTACACCGTCAAGTCCAGCTTCTACGGCGAATATCTCAATCTGGCCGACCGTGGCCGCATGAAGCTCGACATGGACTGGTACATCCCGGCCGGCACACTCATCGACTGCGATGGCGTCAACCCCGACGGCACCTACATCAACCCGCAGTATCAGGAACAGACGCACTACGGCGACTATCCGTTCCCCAACTACGGCGCACTCTACGACGGTTTGGGCAGCGACTATTGGCTCGGCAAGACCAACACCTACACCGACGCATCGTTCGTCAAGGTGAAACACATCACGTTGGGCTACACCGTGCCGCAGAAGTGGATTGCCAAGGCCGGCTGCTCGCACCTGCGCCTCTACAGCACCGTGACCAACCCGTTCGTATTCACGAGCTACAAGGGTTACGACCCCGAATGGGCCGATGCCGAACTAAAGAACGACGGACCGAGCACGGTGACTGTGCAGTTCGGCGCAAGCATCAAGTTCTAACCTATAAACAATAACAAAATGACAAACAACAATATAAAATATCTGCTTGCGGCCATGCTCGGCGCAACCGCGTGGACCGGATGCAGCGACTTCCTGGAACCGGAAAACAAGGCCAACCTCGATGCCGACACCTACTACGTGACCGACGAGGCCAAGGCCGAACTCCGCACGAACCTCTACTACAGCATGAAGGAGATTGCCACCAACATCGACTTGCAGGAATGGGGCACCGACCTCTATGACGTGACCCGTGGCGCACAGCCGTCCGTCTATCAAAGCTTCATCCTCACGCCCGAAGACAAAGACGTGACCAGCTACTATCAGAACCTCTACGCGATGATAATGAAGGCCAACGCCGTCCTCGAATATGCTGCCGACGTGCCGCAATACGTGGCCGAAGCCAAGTTCATGCGCGCCTACGGCCATTTCCTGCTCTCGCAGCACTTCGGCGCCGTGCCCTACATCGACCACTACATCCAGTCGGCCGACAAGAACTACCCGCGCACACCGTTGGCCACCCTCTATGCCGACATCATCGCCGAACTGGAGTCGATTGTGGCCGATGCCGCACTTCCCGCCACCGATGCCACCCACGCAGGCTACATCAGCCAGCGCGCCGCCAAGACGCTGTTGGCCAAGGTCTATCTCGCCGCAGGCTGGGACCTCGAGACCACGTTGACCGATGCCGCACAAGGCACCTGCACCACCACGACGCACGCCTACTTCGACAAGGCCGCACAGATGGCGGTCGAGGCCATTGACGGACAATCGCTCAGCATGTCGTTCGAGGACAAGTGGTCGCCCGCCCACGAGGGCAATGACGAGGAGATTTTCGCCGTCCAATATTCGCGTAGCGGCTTTCCGGGCGACGAACTGAAGGGCGGACACACCTTGCAGAACACCTACGGCAGCCAATACGGCAGCCCCGTTGACAACGGTCTGAAGTCTTGCAGCGGCAAGTTGGTTCCATCGGCCAAAAGCATCTACCTGTGGGCAAAGGGCGACGAACGCTACGATGCCACCTTCATGACCACCATCTACAACGGCATGGGCACGTGGGGAACATCGGGCTACTACGCCTACTACAACGCCACGGACGAACAGAAGTCCAAGAACGTGATTGCCGGACGCTACTTCCCGTGGTACACCACAACAACCGAGGCCGAAGCATACATCGACGCTCACCGCGACCAGTTCAAGCAGGGTTCTTGCAAGGCTTCATGCTACGTTGTCATCATGGCCGACCCAGCCGTAGCCTACAAGTTCGACTCCATTGCCAACCAGACAAAGGTGACCAAAGACTATGCGACACACCTGAAGGGCGAGGGCATGACCGCCGTGACCCATTGCGTGAAGAAGTTCGACGACCCCGAAACGCCACAGGCCAACAACGCCACAGGCTACCGCGACATCGTGCTTTTCCACCTGAGCGACCTCTACCTCACCGCGGCCGAGGCGTATCTGATGGCGGGCGATGAATCATCGGCCATAAACTACATCAACGCCGTACGCACACGCGCCAGAGCATCAGCCATCCCATCGTTCGACAGCTACAAGCCCGACTACGCGACCAGCGAAGACTTCACCATCCGTCCGATTGACCTTGTGCTCGACGAACGCGCGCGCGAACTCTATGCCGAACGCACCCGATGGATGGACCTGCGCCGCACACGCCAGCTTGTGCGCTACAACGTCGAGTTCAACCCCTATGTCTCCTCGATGGCCGACATGAGCAACAGCAAGGGTGAAGTGAAGTGGTATCGGCCGATTCCGGCATCCGAAATCGAAACCAACACGGCAATCTCATCGGACGACCAGAACGAGGGATATTAACGCAAATGCGAAATATTAAACGCAAATGCGAAATATTAAATAACAAATATTAAAATTATGAATATCACATCAATAAAATATTGGCTCTTGGCAGGCATCATCTGCTGCGGGTTCGCCGCATGCAACGACGATGACGACGACCCGACCTACAGCCACTCACAGGCTGCCGAGGTGGAGGCTGCCGGCACATACGTCGGCACGTTCACACGCATCCGCGCCAATTCGTCAACCGCTGTAGAGGAGTCGGCCGAAGGCACTTTGGTCATTGCCGACAGCGTGTCACACGTCGTCAACCTGACCTTCACGTGCGATGAACTTGGCATCGCGACCGCCAAGATTCCGGTCAACATCTCATTCGCCAATGCCGGATGCCAGTTCTCCAACTTCAGCACCAACAACCCCACCGGCGCAGCCATCACGGGGCACATCGCCAGCGACAAGGAGCTTGAAACGTCGTTCCAGCTGAAGATTCGCAAGGGCTTCAACACGACAACCTACGACATCACCTTCAACGGAAAGAAATCGGAGTGACAAGCTACTGTTAGCAAACAAAAAACCGGCTCAATGAGTCGGTTTTTTTGTCTCTTTTACGCAAGTTCTAAAAACAAGAATTGTTGAGAATTATAGACTTCCTGCAAAAATAATTTTTAGAAACTCTGTGTAATGAAAAATCGCGTAGTGCTTAGCCTTTGACGACGATGTTCAGAATCTTCTTCGGCACGAAGATGAACTTCACGATTTCCTTGTCGCCAATCCAGTGCTTGGCATCGTCGGTGGCGAGCACGGCTGCCTTGACAGCGTCGGCATCGGCGTCGGCAGGGAGGTCGATGGTGAAACGCATCTTGCCACCAATCTGGACAGGATATTTCACGGTGCTTTCGACCAGATATTTCTCGTCGAACTTCGGCCACTCGGCGTCGCAGACAGAACCGCTGTTGCCCAACTGGTGCCAGAGTTCCTCGGCGATGTGAGGTGCAAATGGAGCAATCAGTACCACCAACTGACTCAGGATGGCGCGGCTCGAACACTTCTGCTGCGAGAGTTCGTTGACGGCAACCATGAAGGCCGAAATTGCGGTGTTGTACGAGAATTGCTCAATGTCGCCCGTCACCTTCTTGATGAGCTTGTGGAGGCTCTTGAGGTTGTCGGCCGATGGCTCAGCGTCGTTCACCTTGCAGCACGGATTGCCCTCGGCATTGGCATCGTTGAACAATGCCCAGAACTTCTTCAGGAAGCGGAACGAACCGTCGATGCCAGCGGTGTCCCAAGGTTTGGACTGCTCGATAGGACCGAGGAACATCTCGTAGATGCGGAGAGTGTCGGCACCATACTTCTCGCAGATGTCGTCCGGGTTGACCACATTGTACTTCGACTTCGACATCTTCTCGACTGCAGCGGTAGTGAGGAACTTACCCTCCTTGTTGCAGACCACTTCGGCATCGGCAAACTCAGGTCGCCACTTGCGGAAGGCCTCCACGTCCATGTCGAGGTTGTTCACAAAGTTCACATCGACATGGATAGGGTCGGTCGATGCGCCCTCGTAGCAACCGTTGGCATCCAGCAGGTCAGCACTGACGAATTTGTTGGTGCCACTGACGCGGGCAGCGAATCGGCTGCTGCCTTGAATCATACCCTGGTTGATGAGTTTCTTGAAAGGCTCTTCGCTCTTCACGACGTTGATGTCCTTCAGGAACTTGTTCCAGAAACGGCTGTAGATGAGGTGGCCGGTGGCGTGTTCGCTGCCGCCGAGGTAGAGATCGACGTTGTCCCAATAGTCGTTGGCCTCTTTGGAAACCAATGCCTGGTCGTTGTGTGGGTCGGTGTAACGGGTATAGTAGGCCGACGAACCGGCAAAGCCCGGCATCGTGCAGAGTTCCAAGGGGAAGACGGTCTTCTGGTCAATGAGAGCCTTATCGACAACCTGACGGTTCTTCTCGTCCCAAGCCCACTTGGTGGCATGACCCAACGGTGGTTCGCCTGTCGAGGTTGGCTTGAAGTCGCTGACTTCGGGCAACTGGAGAGGCAGACACTCTTCGGGCAGGGTGTATGGCATACCATCCTTATAATAAATAGGGAATGGCTCGCCCCAATAGCGCTGGCGCGAGAAGATGGCGTCGCGCAGACG
>DFJU01000147.1:12585-12826 GCA_002373755.1 Bacteroidales bacterium UBA3663
GACGGTAGTTGACCTTGACGCGGCCGAGGTGCTTCTCGGTCACATATTTCTTCATTGCGGCGATGCTGTCCTTAACGCAGAGGCCGTTGAGGTTGATTTCGCTGTTGGCCGAGTTCTTCATCACGCCCTCCTTGGCGTCGAACGAACCTTCGTTGAGGTCGTAGTCGCCCTCGATGAGTGGGATGATAGGCAAGTTGAAGTGCTTGGCGAATGCCCAGTCGCGGCTATCGTGGGCAGGAAC
>DFJU01000046.1 GCA_002373755.1 Bacteroidales bacterium UBA3663
CTATCTCGACGGCGTGCATCCCTCGCTCATCATGGAGTGTGAGGACCGCGACAACACCAAGCTGCACCACGGCTACATCCTGACGTGGGATTTCGATTGGGCCAATGGCGTTGCATCCAACTGGCATCACAGCCACACGTGGGTGCGTAATCCTATCCGTCCGGGCTGCGCCGAGTTCCACCAGATACGCATCCTGGACAGCGACGGCGACGGCTGCGACGAGATGTGGGCGGGCGGCTACGGCGTGAATCCGGCCCAGAACCGCTACACCTCGACCGGCCTGGCCCACGGCGACCGTTTCATCATCAGCGACATCGACCCCGACCGTCCGGGCCTGGAGGGATATGCCATCCAGCAGTCGGCCTTGTTGGGCCAATGCCTTTATGACGCGGCCACCGGTGAGCGCATCAAGGAGTGGTATCTGCCATCCATCTACGACGTGGCACGCGGCTCGTGCATGGATGTCGATCCGAATCACAAGGGCTACGAAATCTACAGTTTCACAGACGATTACATCTACAACAGCAAGGGCGACGCGACGGGCGAGACCCGTTCGCAGTGGGGCATCACGACCTGTTTCGAGGGCCTGTGGTGGAACGGCGACCTCCTGCGCGAGGAACTCTCTTCGCCGGGCGGCAGCAACTACGGCACGAACCTGATGGTCACGACCGTGCGCGGCAAAAGCCGTCTCGTCGAGTTCTCGCAGGAGTCCAGCTGGGCGACCCACGGCGGCACAGGCACGCGTCCGGCCTTCATGGGCGACATTACGGGCGACTGGCGCGAGGAGGTCATCCTGGCCAAGCAGAATGACTCGCAGAGCACGGGACTCGTGGGCTACACCTCCAATCTCGCCACTTCGCGCAGCATCTACTGCCTCCAGCAGGACCCACACTATCGCGGCGACTGCACCACGCGCGGCTACTACCAGCATCCCAACACGGGCTTCTATCTGGGCGACCAGATGCCGTTGCCTCCGTTGCCGCCCACACTGACGGCCGAGGCACGCTACCGTTCCGGCGCGTGGGGCATTGGCCAAGAGAGTTTCACCAGCTTCGACCAGACGCAGGCATTGGCCTACAGCGACGGGCAGAGTGTCATCTTTGACATCTCGGGCGACAACTCGTCGGCCATCCAGATTACGGGCGAGGTCAAGCCCTCGGCCACCTACATGATGAACCCCAAGGGGCATGATTTTGTGGCCAATGGAACTATCGCGGGCTCGGGCGAAATCATCAAGTCGCAGCCGGGCAACTTCACCTTGAACGGTGCGATTGCGACATCGGCCAAGACCATCGTCAGCGAGGGAACGTTGACCTTGAACGGAACATTGGCCAATGCCCTTGAACTGCGCGCCCGCGGCACCCTGGCCGGCAACGCAGTCCTGAACGGCGCGGTCACCTTCGAGGGCGGACTGAACTACGAGGGCTGCCGACTCGCTCCGGGCGCGGCCGATGCGCCTTTCGGAACCATCACGACGGGCGGCGACCTGACCCTCACGGGCGGCGTCTATGTCGAACTCGACCTCCAGACCGATGGCGAGGTGCGCAACGACCGTATCGTGGTCAACGGCGACTTGGCATTGGCCAACACCAACACGCTCACCATCGTTCCGGCCGAGGCCACTCCGCGCGAGGGCGAATACATACTGCTCTCATGTTCTGGGACTTTGACGGCCAATGCCGCTGACATCAAGGTGCGCGGTCTGGTGGGTCTGAACTACGTCATCGAGGTGCGCGAACGGGACATCGTGCTCGTCATCCGCGCCACCCGCGAGGCCGCCATCGACGTCACCTGGAGCGGTGCGCAGTCGGCCGACTGGGATTACCAGAGCGACAACTTCACCGTGGCAGGCACTGCAACCTCGTTCGTCGCAGGCGATGCGGTCATCTTCCCCGAAGAGTCCACGCAACGCACTGTCAATCTGAGTGATAAGATGGTGGCCAATGGCATCCGTCTGACCCACACGAGCGGCACCTACACCTTCACGGGCGAGGGTGGCATCGGCGGTTCGGGCGACCTGGTGATGGAGGGCACGGGCAGCCTCGTGCTCAATGCGACACGCAGCGACTATACCGGCAAGACCATCCTGAACGGCGGAACGACATCGGTCAAGAACCTTGAAAACCGCGGCACGGAGAGCTGTCTCGGCGCCGGAACGACGGTCCAGATAGGCCGCGCGACGCTCATCGTCAACAACACAAACGCTGCGACCGACCGCAGTTTCGTCCTCACCGATACGGCCACGCTCAACATCCCGAGCGGTTCGACCTCGCTCAAGTCGGCCCTCACGGGTACGGGTGTCCTCGTCAAGCGTGGCGCCGGCCAGCTGAACCTCAACTATGGCGGCACGAACGGCTACAGCGGCACGATACTCGCGGCCGGTACGCTCTCTCAGGGCGCATGGAATGCCACCCTGGGCCGTGCGGGCTCGACCATCGACGTGACGGGCAATGCTGCGCTCACCATCTTCAACAACAACTCGACGAGCGCCGTGCCGGTCATCACCAATGTCATCAACGTGCGCGAGGGCAAGACGCTGACGGTCAACGGCGGCCAGCGCTGCAAGGTGCAGGGCAAACTGACGGGCGCAGGCACATTGGCCATCAACTTTCCCTACGTGCGCGGCGACTTCGAGAGCGACTGCTCGGCCTTCACGGGCGTATTGAGCGTGACGAGCGGCCAGTTCCGCGTGACGACGGCCTTGGATTTGGCCAATGGTACGTTGCAGCCGGGTGCAGGGGTTTATGTGGCCAATGTCACGAGCCAGAGCGGCAGTGAGACGACCCGTACGGCACGCATCGGCGCGCTGCGTTCATCGGCCACCGACTGCTCGTTCGGCACGGGCATCTGGAACATCGGCTATCTGGGCACGGACGAGACCTTTGCCGGCACGTTCGGCTCATCGGCCTCGGTCAACAAATACGGCGACGGCACGCTGACGCTGACAGGCGCATCGGCCAGCCCCATCAATATCTATGCGGGCGAAATCCTGGCGCAGAATACATCGGCCCCTATCACGACGGGCGCCATCACGGTGCGCAGCGGCGCCCTGCTCGACGGTGACGGCCAGGTGCAGAATGTCACGGTGCAGGCGGGCGGTACGCTTGGTGCGGGAAAGGCATCGGCCACAACCATCTCCAAACTGACGGTCAAGGGCAACCTCACGGTCAGCGCGGGCGGCAACGTGCGCTTCCGTACCAGGTCATCTGCCACCAAGTCTGTCTGCGATTCCTACACCGTGAGCGGTGCTGTGCGGTTGACGAGCCCTGTCTTCCACTTCTCGGCCCTGAACCAGAACAACGAGTTGGTCGATAACGTCGAACTGAAGCTCTTTACAGGCGCGACCAGCATCACCGTGACGGGCGACATAACCTTCGAGCCGGCTGTGCCAAAGGAGGGCTGGCTGTGGGACGCCACGACGCTCGCCGAGGACGGCATCGTGCGCCTTGTGCCCGACCTGACCGGCATCAAGCAAGTGACAACAATTGGCCAAAATAGAAAAAATACGGTCTATGATTTGTCGGGCCGGCGGGTTCAGAAAATCACCCGCACTGGCATCTACATCATTAACGGGGAAAGGTTTTTTGTGGAAAAGTAGCCTTTCTCTCCCCCCAAAACATCAGATAATAGCAAAGGTTTTTAATCAAGTGAGATTCATCACTGCGAAAACAGAAGACAGCAGCCATACGTGATTACCGCTGCTGTCAATTTTTTTGGGGGCCTCGCTTGTAATTCGTAATTTGTAATTTTTGGCCTAATGGACATTTTGTCCGTTTTTATGGCCAATGTCCCTTTTGGCACGGAGTTTGTAGTACGTAGAGGCGAACGTTCAAAGCGACGAACCTCCCCGCAGAACGGCGGGAGGCGGCGAACTTCCAAGACGTCCAGATAATTGTTTAACCATTTAATTAAAAGGAGGTACAACTATGTTACCAATGATTTCAAGATTCAATGATCAGAACTGGTTCCCGTCGTTGTTCAATGACTTCTTCGGCGACGATTACTGGATGACAGCCAACCGCAAGAACAACGTGACCGCTCCGGCCGTCAACGTGATTGACGAAGACAAACAGTACAGGGTCGAGGTCGCTGCCCCTGGCATGACCAAGCAGGACTTCCAGGTCAAGGTCGATAACGACAACAATCTCGTCATCGCTCTGGAGAAGAGGAGCGACACGGCTGGCGACAAGGAGGCCGGCGACAAGGAGGCCGCCAACAAGAAGAACCACAAGTACCTGCGTCGCGAGTTCAGCTACTCGAAATACCAGCAGGCCTTCACACTGCCCGACAATGTCGATAAGGCCAAGATTGCTGCCCACATGACCGACGGCATCCTAACCATCGAGATTCCAAAGGTCGAATCTGCTCCCGTGGTCGACACGTCTCGGCAGATTGAAATCAAGTAAAAGGAATCGCTGACATCGCGAAAACGAGCCGCTTGCATCCCCTTGCAGGCGACTCGTTCTTTTTTTTTGTGATGTTGGCCAATGTCCTTATCAACGTACTTGTCCACAAGGTTATCAACAGAGTTATCAACATCGTTGTGGATAACTGCGCCATTGGCCAAAATATTTTTTTGGCCGATGCGTTTTTCCTATACAACAACCGAATCAACGAAATCTCATTTTTATTTGTCTGTCTTCCTCCAAAAAAAGTTGAATGGATTAGACGTTAACTCCAGCCTTAGTTGAGTGCTTTGGGGTTTAACTCCGACATGAGTTGAATGATTATCTCTTAACTCCAAAAACAGTCTTTTACGCAATTCTATGGCAACAATGTCCCGATTTTCAAATGTAGCCCATAGAGACGATGTGCACATCGTCTCTACATCTTCCGCAAAAAATGCGGAAATATTTGCATCGTTTCCCCAGGATTATTGTATATTCGCGGCCAAAATCTTGTTCAACCTGAATCTATACATTCAAAACCGAGATTCATTGGAAATCAAATGTTTCACACAGACATTTGCGATGTATCCGTTGGATGCATTTTAATTGATGGAAGACAATGGAATTCTTTCGAAAACCAATTTGGTCATAACATTTTTTTAATGATTTTGCGAAAAGCAGTATAAACGATATAAAAATTCTGAAAAATAATGGAACTTTGTAAATTCGTTAAAGGAATACTGCCTGTCTTCATGATGCTAATTTTGTTTCTTGCATGCAAGAAGCAACAGACCACGTTGTCGCAAGTGACAAAGCAGACTAACAATACACCGAAAATAGAGTTAAATCAATGTGATAGTGCTGTGGTCTTTGACGTTGAGCAAAGTGATAATATCCCAAGTGTGTGCTATATGTATCCTGACTTACATTTTTGTATGAATGAAGATACCATTTTAGCCTATTCTGATTCTATGGAGATTTCTCAATACATAACTCTGGATGAGGATTTGCAGAAAAAACAGAATGGACTCTTTGATATGCTCCGTAAAGGGATAAAACGCGAAAAATTAAAAAAATTCAGGGAGCCATTGTTGGGGCAATATGGGGAAGATTATGAAATCAAACTATATAAAAACAGTGTTCTAATTTTGGACACAATGGTTTTTTATGGCCCTGATTACCAATATTTGTCGGACGACATGTTGTCGTTTGTAGAAGACTTGAATTCCTTGTTCTACTATTATAACAATAACATCTTTTTTGATAGAGAATGGAAAACGAAGATTGTCAATCATGAAACATTGACTCCCAATCCGCTCAGATAATTTTTGCCCGAAAGAGATAGGTTTAGAAATCTCTTTTGGGCATTTTTTACTTCGACATTGCGTCTGTAACTGGTGGACGCGGCGCGCCACGTCCCTACGACCCATCGGACAAAAACGTCGTTTAAACGCCATTTAAACATCGTTCAAAATCCGTTCCAATCCGTCGAATCCGCGTCAGCGGCGTTCCCCAAAAACATGAAGTCGGCCGTCTCGTTTGCAACCTGCGACTTGTGGCGTGGGGCGATGGTGGCTGATGTGCTGGTAAAAAAGAGGGCAAAATTTGCTTTATTGGACGGAAAGTGCTACCTTTGCGCGCAAAATTTTAGCGTATATACAGTTCAAAGCTTATGAAATTCGCAGAATATAACCAGTTTAATCTGTCGGACATCAACAAGGAAGTCCTCAAGAAATGGGATGAGAACCAAGTGTTCGAGAAGTCGATGACCACACGCGAGGGTCATCCGTCATTTGTGTTCTATGAAGGCCCTCCGTCGGCCAACGGTATGCCAGGCATTCACCACGTCATGGCACGTTCCATTAAGGATATATTCTGCCGCTTCAAGACCATGAAGGGTTATCAGGTGAAGCGTAAGGCCGGTTGGGATACCCACGGTCTGCCTGTAGAGTTGGGCGTAGAGAAAGCGCTCGGCATCACCAAGGAGGACATCGGTACCAAGATTTCGGTCGATGACTACAACGCCACCTGCCGCAAGGAGGTCATGAAGTACACCAAGGAGTGGACCGACTTGACCCACAAGATGGGTTACTGGGTCGATCTGGAGAATCCGTACATCACATACGACAACCGTTACATCGAGACCCTTTGGTGGATGCTCAAGCAGCTCTACAACAAGGGCTTGCTCTATAAGGGCTACACCATCCAGCCATATTCTCCTGCCGCAGGTACAGGTCTGTCAAGCCACGAACTCAACCAGCCAGGTTGCTACCGCGACGTGAAGGATACCACCGTGACGGGAATCTTTCGTATGCTCGACCCTCGTCCCGAAATGCAGGAGTGGGGCACAGCAGCTTTCGTTGCTTGGACAACCACGCCGTGGACTTTGCCATCGAACACGGCACTCTGCGTCGGCCCGAACATCGACTACGTGGCTGTGCAGACGTTCAATCCATACAATGGCGAGAAGTTGACCATCGTGTTGGCCGAGGCTCGTCTGAAGGCGTATTGTGCAGGCGAGGAGCTGAAGACATTGGCCGAGATGGAGGCATTGGACATCAACAAGGTGGATGGCAAGAAGTTGCCTTACCGTATCGTCGGCCGATATAAGGGAACTGACCTCGTCGGAATGAAATATGCCCAGCTGATGCCTTGGGTGAAGCCTTGCGAGAAGGTTTCTGACCTCAGCGCTCCATTTATAAATAAGTACGCACAGGAACATCCAGACAAGGTCTTCGCATTCGGACAGGATAAGTTCGTCGAGATGGAGGCTCAGGCCTTCCGCGTCATCCTCGGCGACTATGTAACTACCGAAGACGGTACTGGCATCGTACACATTGCTCCGACTTTCGGTGCAGACGATGCCAAGGTAGCCAAGGCTGCCGATGTGCCAGGGCTCTATATGATCAACCAGTTGGGCGAGACCCGTCCGATGGTCGATATGACCGGTAAGTACTATGTGGAGAGCGAGTTGGCTGCTCCATTCGTGGAGAAGTGCATCGACAAGGCTGCTTATGCCGTTCATGCAGGCGAGTTCGTCAAGAATGCTTATGCCCCAGAGTTCAATCAGGATGGCAAATACGATGCCGAGGCGGCTGCCAAGGCCGACGACCTCAATGTGCGTATCTGTCTGGAGATGAAGTCTGCCCGTCAGGCTTTCAAGATTGAGAAGCACGTGCACAACTATCCGCACTGCTGGCGTACCGACAAGCCGGTGCTCTACTATCCTTTGGACAGCTGGTTCATCCGTTCGACCGCTTGCCGCGAGCGCATGATTGAACTCAACAAGACCATCAACTGGAAGCCAAAATCGACCGGTACTGGCCGATTCGGCATGTGGCTGGAGAACCTCAACGACTGGAACCTCTCCCGTTCACGTTACTGGGGTACTCCATTGCCAATCTGGCGCAACCGCGACACCCGCGAGGAGATGTGCATCGGCAGTGTCGAGGAACTCTACAACGAAATCGAGAAGGCTGTTGCCGCCGGTTTCATGAAGAGCAACCCATACAAGGAGAAGGGTTTCGTGCCGGGCTTGATGGACAAGGCCAACTACGACAAGATTGACCTGCACCGACCATACGTGGACGACATCATCCTTGTATCGCCGTCGGGCAAGCCGATGAAGCGCGAACTCGATCTGATTGACGTCTGGTTCGACAGCGGTGCCATGCCTTACGCCCAGATTCACTATCCGTTTGAGAACAAGGAGGCTTTCGACAACCGCACCATCTATCCGGCCGACTTCATTGCCGAGGGTGTGGATCAGACCCGTGGATGGTTCTTCACGCTGCACGCATTGGGTACTATGATCTTCGACAGCGTGGCCTACAAGACAGTCGTTTCGAACGGTCTGGTATTGGCCAAGGATGGTCAAAAGATGTCCAAGCGTCTGGGCAATGCTGTCGATCCGTTCGGCGCAATCGAGAAGTATGGTTCCGACCCGTTGCGCTGGTACATGATTACCAATGCCTCGCCTTGGGACAACCTAAAGTTCGACCCGGAAGGTGTGAGCGAGGTTAGCCGCAAGTTCTTCGGCACGCTGTTCAACACCTACAAGCTCTTCGCCCTCTATGCCAACATCGACGGCTTTACGGGTCAGGAGGCAGAAGTAGCGTTGGAGAAGCGTCCAGAGATTGACCGCTGGATTCTTTCTTCACTCTCAACTCTCATCACCGAGGTCGAGAAGAACTACGAGACCTACGAGCCGACGCAGGCAGGCCGCCTCATCGAGACTTTCGTGTGCGACAACCTCTCCAACTGGTACGTGCGCCTGAACCGCAAACGCTATTGGGGCGGCGAGATGAACGAGGATAAACTGGCTGCTTACCAGACCCTTTATACCTGTCTGGAGAACGTAGCTAAGTTGATGGCACCAATCGCACCATTCTATGCCGACAAGTTGTTTTGCGACTTGAACGCTGTAAGCTGTCGCGACAAGAACGTGAGCGTCCACTTGGCCGACTTCCCGAAGGCAGGTGCAACCGACGCTGCTCTGGAGCGCAAAATGTCTCTGGCTCAGACCGTTACCTCGTTGGTGCTCTCTATCCGCAAGACCGCCAAGATCAATGTGCGCCAGCCATTGCAGACCATCATCTTCCCGGCTGTCGATGCCGAGCAGGAGCAGGATATCCTTTCGGTGAAGGATTTGATCTTGAACGAGGTCAATGTCAAGGAACTGAAGATTGCCGGTGGCGAGGATCATGTGCTCGTGAAGCGCGTCAAACCGAACTTCCGCGAGTTGGGTAAGCGCTATGGCAAGTTGATGAAGAGCTTGGCAGCTGCTTTGAACGAGTTGGAGCAAGACAAGATTGCTGCTCTCGAACAGGCAGGCACCTTGGCACTCACCGTAGAGGGTGAAAATGTCGAGGTGACAACCAACGATGTGGAGATTATCTCGGAGGATATGCCAGGTTGGAATGTTGCTTCGGAGGGACGCGTAACGGTCGCATTGGACGTGACCATCACCGACGAACTGAAGTGCGAAGGTGTTGCCCGCGAGCTTATCAAGCGCATCCAGAACTACCGCAAGACCGCAGGCTTCGAGGTGACCGACCGCATCAAGGTCGGCATCGAGAGCAACGCCGAGACCGACGAGGCCGTCAAGCGCTACGCGGATTACATCGGCAGTCAGGTGTTGGCCACAAGCATCGAGGTCGTGCCCGCAGGTTCGTTGGCCGATGCCGTCGAGCTTGACATGGACGACTACAAGCTGCGCGCCTCGATCAGACGATAAGCAAGATGACATTCTTTATCAATCACTAAATAATACATTGTATACCATGGCAGACGAAAAGATTAAAGACCGCTATTCCGATGAGGAATTGGCTGAGTTCAAGGTTTTGATTCAAGAGAAATTGGACAAGGCCAACAAAGAGTATGCAGAACTGCGTGCTGCGTTGCGTTTCGGCGACAACTCCGACCGCGACACGGCTCCGATCTTCAAGAATATGGAAGACGGTGCCGAAACCCTCAACCGCGAGGAACTTGGCTTGCAGGCATCGCGTCTTGAGAAGTTCATCAAGGGTTTGCAGGGCGCACTGGTCCGCATCGAAAACAAGACCTACGGCATCTGCCGCGCGACCGGTAAACTGATTCCGAAGGAGCGACTGCGAGCCGTGCCTCACGCAACCCTGAGCGTCGAGGCCAAGGAGAAGCGCCGTTAAAACCTCATCAAAGCACGTTGCAGTGCGCAATTGCCGATGAAAAAGAAGCAGACAATCACTGCCATAACAATCATGTTGGCCGTCATCATCATCGACCAGCTGATTAAAATCTACATCAAGACCCACTTTGTGCTCCACGAGAGCTACAAAGTGGCCTCTTGGTTTTACCTGTCGTTCATCGAAAACAACGGCATGGCCTACGGTATGGAGATAGGCAGCAAACTCGTGCTGACGCTGTTCCGCATCGTGGCCGTAGCTGCGTTCGGGTGGTACCTGTTCCGCAGGATTTCGCGTAGCGAGGCCGCTTGGTCGTTCGTAGTGACGATGTCGCTGGTCGTGTCGGGAGCAATCGGCAATATCATCGATTGTGTGTTCTACGGCCGATGGTTCACAAGCAGCGTGGGTCGCGTAGCGCAGTGGGCCGACGAGGCTTCGGGGCTGATGCCGTCGGGCGAATGGTTTCAGGGCCGCGTGGTCGATATGTTCTACTTCCCGCTCATCCGGTTCGACTGGCCGGAATGGGTCCCGGCGGCGGGCGATGCTGTCAAGATGCTTGGCTCGACTTTCAACTGGCCCGAGTGGATGCCGTGCAGCGACGAGCCGTTCATGTTCTTCAAGCCGGTATTCAACTTCGCCGATGCCGCAATTTCGGTCGGCGTGTTCATGCTGCTTATTCTCTACGTGGTTTCCAGTCGCCAAACAACAAAAAATGCGGTGTCCGATGCGAAAGATTGAGATGTTGGCCGTAAGCCTGATGGCGGTGCTGCTGGTTGCCTGCCAGTCGCGGCCCGACTATGTCATCGACGAAGACACCATGACGGAGCTGCTGACCGACGTCCACATGGCCGAGGGCTTGATTGACGTCCAGGAGCGGCACAACCGCAAGGACAACGAGTACGGGCAGCGCGTCATGGCGGCCGTATTTATGAAACACAACGTGAGCAAGGCCAGCTACGACACCTCGCTTGTGTGGTATTCGCAGCATCTGAACACGCTGATACGCATCTACAAGCACGTCAACGAGAACCTGAAGGCTAACGAACGCCACTGGATTGCGTTGGCCGAGGCATCGGACGACTTCGGCAAGAGTCTGGCGGGCGACAGCGTGAACCTATGGCGACAGCCGCCGTATGTCGTGATGGACGAGGCGCGTATGACGCATTTCCGCACGTGGACGGTGCCGGCCGACAGCAACTTCATGGCGGGCGACACGATTCGTTGGACGTTGCACGTGGCCTCGCTGCCTGAAGGGGAGGGGCTTGTGGCATCGTTGGCCTTGCTGTCGCACGACGAACGAAAGGGCAACTACGACGTCCACGTCGGCACATCGACAGCATTGCTCATGGCCGATACCACATTGACGCTGTGCTGTGCCGGACCATCGGACAAGCCGTTCACGCATGTAAATGTCGCACTCCATCTGATGCGTACATCGCAGCTCGAAAGCAGATTGCTGCCGTGTGTGGTCGATAGTCTGCAACTGATACGAATTCATCCGAAGAAAAAGGAATAACAACAACGAAATAAGATGACAAGCAAATGTCTGTTTCTTTGTGCATTGCTCACGGTGTCTGCCACCGTTTGCGATGCACAATCGCGTAAATTGCCCGACAAATTTGAACAATGGCTCGAATCGCCAGGCATGAGGCACGCATCCGTCGCACTCGAAATGGTCGATTTGACAACCGGCGAAACCTGCTACGCGATTGACGTGCAACGTGCCATGCAGCCGGCATCGCTGCTGAAACTCGTAACCACGGCGACCGCCTTGCGCATGTTGGGCGGCGACTATCTGTTGCCCGACACAATCTGTCCGACCGACACGACCAAGTCGCCCCTGCCGGAACTCATCGGCTACAATCCCGACTGGATGATCGAGGATGTCGCGTCGTCGTATGCTGAGGCATTGGAGGAGATTCCCGACGCCGGCATCGAACTACGCGAATATGTGAAGCGGACCAACGAGAAGAGCCTGAACGTCCATGCCGAGGCGCTCGTCTATCTGCTGTCGCCCGAGCGAACGCTTGCTGCCGGATTGGACACCATACGCCACTATCTGGACAGCTGCGGCATCGAGACCGAGGCTCTGGTCATGTACGATGGCTGCGGACTTGCTCCGGCCGACCGCATCACGGCGCATCTGATGACGCAGCTGTTGGCCGAGATGCAGCACGACGAGGATTTCTGCAATTCGTTGGCTGTGGCTGGCGTGTCGGGCACAGTCAACTACTTCCTGAAGGCATCGCGGTTGTGCGGCAAGGCGCGTCTGAAAACCGGTACAACGAAGTCGGTCGTGGCCTATGCCGGATATGTCGATGGCAGCGACGGACACACGTACAGCATCGTGCTTATTGTTAACAGCGCAACTGCTCCTTTAACAGATATGCGGAGGAATATTGAAAAAATGTTTAATTTGCTTATTCCCTGATTACGAATTGTTCGCATTACGTGATTTTTAACTATATTTGCGGGCGAAAATGGCACATGGAGGCATTTGAAGCCGCATTTTCGTCATGAATGAACCGTCGGCCGTCACTCAAGAAGCGACCAGAACAAACACTTGAGCAATGAAACTTTTTGTCGTCCCCACTCCCGTAGGAAATTTGGAAGATATGACCTTCCGCGCAATCCGCGTGCTGAAGGAGGCTGACCTCATCCTGGCCGAGGATACCCGCACGAGCAGCGTCCTGATGCAGCACTACGACATCCACACGCCGATGCAGAGCCACCACAAGTGGAACGAGC
>DFJU01000159.1 GCA_002373755.1 Bacteroidales bacterium UBA3663
GGATAAAATCAAGGCCGTTATAGCGCAAGGGCTCCACCTCTTACCATTCCGAACAGAGAAGTTAAACCTTGCAACGCCGATGGTACTGCCAACGCGGGAGAGTAGGAAGCGGCCACCTTACGAGAGGAGTTCTCACTTAGAGGACTCCTCTTTTTTTGTATGAACAGACACTATGGTTTATTTCTATTTTTGTGGTAAGTTTTGTAAAATAATGGAATTATACCCCGATTTTTAAAATAATTTCTCTTTTTTTGTGAATGATTGTCGTAATAAGTATATTTGTGCCAATTGTTCACGGCCTACAGGTTGAAAACAAGTCAATATACACAGATCTATAATCCCAAACCTTTAACATCATGGATTTTTTTCGTAATAATAAATTTCGTGAGTTCTGCCTTTATTATAAGGGCGAAAGCGAAAACCCATTTGAACACGGTTGGACTGACGCTCTTTTTTGGGAGTTGGAGTTTCAATATCTAAAAGATTTTGATAGCAGTGAATGGGAGGTCCAAGCCCGCAACTATGTTAAAAACAATCCAGATAAAAAGAACTATATGACCGACCCCGATGTGCCTATCGAGAATAAAGGGTTTGTCATGTTCGCCGAGGCTATGCTGGAGAAGTGGATGCCTTATGACGTTCATTTGATTTTTGAGTATGGGAAAAAACGTGTTAAGTATATGTAAATTCTATCGTGGGGAGGAAAAACTGCTCCTTTGACCCGAATATTTAAAGTGAAGTTGGAAACATTAACATCAATCAATATATAAACTGAAGCATATGAGGATGGAGGACTTGAAATATACTCGTAGCGGACTAATGCTTGCCGTTGATTCATTCTTCTATGACGATTTTGTCTATTTTTGGAAACATGAAGAAAAAAAAGGTAAAATCACAAAAGCATGTCTTAGCCAGTGGTATTCATCGACATTTGTCGTTGACGGCATCACATATAATTGTGCCGAACAGTATATGATGGCAGAGAAGGCCAGGATTTTTGGTGACGAAGCGATTAGGTCAAAAATTCTTGAATCTTCAGATCCTTCAGTCATTAAGAAACTAGGGCGATTGGTTCCCAATTTTGACGCTGAAGTCTGGAATGAAAAAAGTATTGAGGTCGTCTATAATGGTAATCTACACAAGTTTAGTCAAAACAAGAAACTGAAAGATTTTCTGCTATCTACGGGCAACTCAACCTTAGTCGAGGCAAGTCCATACGATAAGATCTGGGGCGTAGGTAAAGGTGAAGATGAGGCAGATATTAACATTCCTCATTTCTGGAAAGGAGAGAACCGACTTGGTTTCATTCTGATGGAGGTAAGAGAAATATTATTGCCAACTGTTTAGAAAAAATATGGGATGTAGACTTATTCCCGATTAATAAACCATAGGGCTGACTCCTGCGAGGAATCAGCCTTTTTTTGTTATTGTGTGAGATTTTAGTCTAATAGGCCAGCAATAATAGAAAGTACAATTTTGGTCGCAAAGTAGCGGACATTAAAATAAGGGATACGTTTTCGTAACGTGTCCCTTCCATATTTCTACGATTGCAGCTTCGGTTACAGTTCCAGAAGCTGGTGTATCAGTGGAACGACGGTAGATTTGACAATCTTGTCGTTCAGACGATGTTCTCCATCGAAGATGACAAAATGCTCTTTGCCGTAGTGCTTGGTGAAATCCCCCTGGGTATTGACTGTCTTGTCATTTTTCCCAAACAGACCATAGACAAGGTCGCGGTCTTCGGCTGTTATGCCTTGAAAGGAGAGTTTCTCTGCGGTACGGAACTCTTCAATCATCTGTTTGTCCACCTTAAAGTGCGTAGCGCCGTCGGCACGTTTGTTCTGGAACTCGACGTTTCCAAGTCCTCTGAAGGTTAGCAGTTTGGCCATGTGGAACGATGGGTTGACCAGAATGCGCTTATAGCCATGCTGCATTTCTGCATAAAAGCCGCCCATACTTGTGCCGATGATGAGGTCTGGCTGTTCGGCGGCAACGAAGTCTTTCAAGAAGGTGACTGCCTCGGCAGGACTGACTGGAATGTCGGGACTAAGCACGCGTACATCCTTGTCATACAGATAGTTTCGCAGATTGGTGGCTGTGCCGGTTGACCCGGCTGACGAGAAGCCGTGAAAGTAGATGATTTTCTTCATTGTATGCTTTGTTGTTGATTTTCGGTTGGCAAAGATACTAAAATTTATCGCTCATGCGTAGATGCTTCTTGATTTCTTTGTCGTGATAATTGGACTGGGAGCAAATTTTATCGGCCGAAATAAAGGCAAGAATTTTTTCTCGGAAAAGATTTGCGGGCATACGTTTTTTCTATATCTTTGCCAGCGGTTTTTTGAAGCATGACGGATTTGTCGCGAAAATAACCATAAGTCTTTGCCGATATGTTTTAGTATCAACATAATTATTAACCTTTTAACCTTTTAACCATAACACAATCATGGTCAATCGTTTTATTCTTAACGAACTGAGTTATTTCGGAGCAGGTAGCCGTAAGGAGTTGCCTGGAGTTGTTAACCGCTTGGGCTACAAGAAGGCTCTCGTCGTGACCGACAAGGATCTGGTCAAGTTCGGCGTGTGCAAGATGGTCACCGACGTGATGGACGAGGCTGGCATTCCATACGAAATCTATAGCGAAGTTGTGCCAAACCCGACAGTAACCAATGTGAAGAACGGCGTGGCTGCGTTGGCCAAGAGCGGCGCAGACTTCCTCGTTGCAATCGGTGGCGGTTCGAGCATTGACACGGCCAAGGGCATCGGCATTGTGACCAACAACCCTGAATTTTCGGACGTCGTAAGCCTGGAGGGCGTTGCTCCAACCAAGAAGAAGACTGTGCCGATCATCTGTTTCCCGACCACCGCGGGCACCGCAGCCGAGACGACTATCAACTACGTCATCATCGACGAGGAGAAGCACAAGAAGATGGTCTGTGTTGATCCGAACGACATCCCTTATTGCGCAATCATCGACGCCGAGCTGATGTATTCTCTGCCAAAGGGAACAACCGCAGCAACGGGTCTCGATGCTTTGACACACGCCATCGAAGGCTATATCACAAAGGCCGCTTGGGAGCTGTCAGATATGTTTGAAATCGAGGCCATCCGCCTCATCAACAAATACTTGCGCTTGGCTGTGTTCGATCCATCTAATCCAGTTGGCCGCGAAGGAATGGCTTTGGCTCAGTATGTTGCCGGTATGGCATTCTCGAATGTGGGTCTGGGTGTCGTTCATGGCATGGCACATCCGATGGGATCGTTGCACAACATTCCTCACGGTGTGGCCAACGCTTTGTTGTTGCCAACCATCATGGAGTTCAACGCTCCGGTTTGCCGCGACAAGTATGTCGAAATCGCCAAGGCAATGGGTGCCTACAAGGAGGGCATGACCAAGATTGAGGCTGCTCAGGCTGCTTGCGATGCTGTCCGTCAGTTGGCAGTCGAGGTCGGCATTCCACAGCATTTGTCAGAAATCGGAATCTTCGAGAAGGACATCGACGCTTTGGCAGATCAGGCAATTGCCGACGTCTGCACTCCGGGCAACCCGCGCAAGGTCACTCGTGCCGACATCGTCGCCCTCTACAAGAAGGTGCTGTAATATCGCAGATAAGAACACAAAAAGAAGGAACGTACATCGGTGCGTTCCTTTTTTTGTGTCTCACTACGCGGATTTTTGTGCCGCAGGGATTTGTTCTGTTGGCGTTGTTCAATTCTGCAAATCCAGAATCATGCCATATTCGATGCGGCGGCTCTGGTGCGGATAGTAGGGCATGAGGAACATGTCGTTGGTCACGGCATCTTCCAGCATGTTGTGTACGGTGAGGAAGAATTTGATGCGCTTCAAGTTGCAATTCACGTAGCCGTTCAGTAGCGGATAGTTGCCGCACTTGATGGAGTGTTGTGTGCAGAATTGCTGCGTAGCGGGCTGATAATTAGGCGCATAGTATGCCGTGTTGTAGTATGCGGCAACTCCGGCCTGAACCGACAGCGTCCGTGCAATGCGAAAATGGAACGAAAGGTCGCTCTCGACGCTGACGTTGGGCAAGGCAAGCACCTCGTCGTCGGTCGATGTCTGTATGAGCACGGCATTGTCCCACTGGAGCCACTTGCCGGCCCAAAGTCCTTGACGCATCTCCAGAGCGAAGACGTCCATTTGTTTGTCGAATTGGTGTGGCAGACCATCGGCACCGAAATAGTGGAAATTGTTGATGTGTTCGATGCCGACGCGTACGCTTGACCGTGTGCGCGGATAGGAGAGGCGGCCTTCAATGCGGACTTGTTGTTCGCGGTCGAAATCGTTGCTCCAGCGGAAGTGGTTGCTGAAGTAGTGATCCATCAGGTAGGAGACGCGGCTGTTGCGCAATGCAGCATCGGCCTCGATGATAATGCTGTCCGACCGCGTGCCACTCTCCGCATCGGCCGTACCGAACGGAATGACCATCTGCACCTTGCCTGCAATGTCGATATCGCCTACTTTGTCGCCAGAAATGGCAGTGCGCGCAGTTGCATCGACCGTAAAGAGCGACGACAGATGCCGGCTCAGCTGACCGCCGGCCCAGACGTTGTTGGAATAGTGGTTGCGGCCGATGTAGCTCAGCTCGAGAGTGTCTTGCAGCATGGTGTAGTGTTGCCGCTCATAGCCGATGAATGCGCCGAGCGAGAACTGCGAAAAGCGGCTGAAGCCTTCGTTCAGACGGATTCCGGCGTAGGTCGAGAAGTTGCGGTAGGATGTCGAGTCGTGCGTCAGGCTGGAGTCGTAGAAGTTGTTGGCATACATTCCGTCGGCCGATGCGTCAGCTCCATTGTCCATGCGGAAATTGTGGTGCAGATGCTCGAAGTCGATGTTGTGGAATATGGTTGCGACTGGCACAAATTCGTCCCAGACGGCGGTGTCGCCCGGCTCCGAACGCTCCTCCCATGTGCCGAGGTCGAAGCTGTGCTGGAAGTGGAACTGGCGCTGGTCGGTGTCGTTCCAAGTCTCGACCAGATTTGTCGGCATGTTCTTAGGGTCGGTGAAATTGTCCGCGTAGTTGTCCGGATAAAGCACGTAGCCTCGGTCGGCGATGCCGCCGTTTTCCTGATTGGCCAGCTTGCTGAGCGCAAAATTCGCGTAGCACTTGTATTGGTCACCCTCGTAGTAGGCGTAGCTGTTCCATTTGAGCGGCTTTGTCGCGCTTTCGGCATATTCACCGCGGGCATACACATAGTCGAGGCTTGTGCCGATGCCGACTTGCCGGTTGAAATTGCCGAAGAAGTTGATTTTCAGATGGTCGTTGGTCTGAAGTCCGCCGCCCTCCTTCGAGTAGCTCAACACGGTGCATGGCAGCTTGCTGTTGTAGTATAGCTGTTGCGACGGGTCGATGCGGAACAGGTTGTAGGCATTGGCGAAGATGAAGTCGTGGCCGATGTGTCGGTCGAAGTAAGCTTGCACGAGGTGCGGGCTGTAGAGGTTGCCTGTGTGGACGAGGGCCAATGCCTTGCTCTCCATGCTCTGCCGGTTGCCCAGGTTGAGGAACGACGTGTCGGGACGAGCCGGCGAGGTCAGACCCGTCAGCGCGTTCATTGTCCAGCAGCGTCGGCCGTCTTGCAGAGGTATGCATGGATCTTCTTTGACGGTGTCGGCGGCCTGTCGGTCATCTTTTTGTGGGGAATTCCCTTCGGGCTTCTGCTGCGCGTTCAAGTTGGTCGAGAGCGCGCCTGCAATTGTTAATGCTATATATATAATGAGTGTTCGAAGGTTCGATTTCATGGCGGCAAAGGTACTGAGCTTTCGGAAAAACTCCAAATAAAAACTTTGAAATCCAAAATCTTTTCACATTTTATTGCCAAACGAAACGTCGGCTGTTAATTAAGTATAAAGCCAATCTTTTTTTCGACTTTTTTCTTTCAAGTGTTAATTATTTAAGTTAAACTTGCAGCCGAAAGTTAAAAACGCGGTTAGTCCGTAAGCATTATGCGAAAATCCACCATTTGGTACATATCAATTGCCCTTTTCATCGCACTTGTCGGCTTGATTGCCATCCAGTTCTCTTATTTGGATGAGATTCTTGCGAGCCGGCGGGAGCAGTTCAATCATGCCGTGAACCGTGCGCTCACAATGGTCAGCCGACAGTTGGAGAGACAGGAGACGCGCGCTTATCTTGACGCAAATTTCGACGACGAGACGCGCGCCGTGCTCGAACAGATGTTCCACGACGACGAGGATGTCATGCCGCGCGCACATTCCAAAACATGGAGCCGCACGCACAGCAAAGTCACGCTCACGAATCCCGACGGGTCGGTGCAGACCTTTGAATACAATGGCATCGACACAATGACGCATTTCACTGTCGGCCCGCGTGGCAAGAACAATATCCAGAGCCGTCAGAAGACGCGTCAGGATATGCTGTTCCGGCAGTATATGCACAAGAGGGATGTGTTCGACGACGTTTTCTTCCGCCTCATGGTCAAGAACAACGACCGTCCGATCATGGAGCGCATCGACATCGAACAGCTCAAGAAGATGATTGCCGACAATTTGAGCCACGACGGCTACGACCTGCCATTCGAATTTTGCGTGGTCGATAAGGATGGCCGCAATGCCTACCAGTCGCCGGGATACAAGGCTTCAGTCGCTGAAAAGGCCGGCAGCTTCATGCAGATTCTGTTCGACAGCCAGGGCACCGATGCCCCCGGAATGCAGGACCGCTACAACTATGTTGAGGTCTATTTTCCCAGTTCGCAGCGATTTTTGCTCAGTTCGAGCCTTAATTTTATGCTTCCGTCGTTTTTTTTCACTGCGGTAGTTCTTTTTCTCTTTATCTTTGTCATCGTTGTTGTTTTCCGCAGCAAGAAGCTGAGCGAGATGAAGAACGACTTCGTGAACAACATGACGCATGAGTTCAAGACGCCGATCTCGAGCATTTCGTTGGCCGCCCAGATGTTGAACGATCCGACAATCAGCATTTCGTCCGACAGGGTAAAGCGCCTGACGGGTGTCATCGACGACGAAACGAAACGTCTGCGTTTCCTGGTCGAAAAGGTGCTGCAGATGTCGATGTTCGAGAAGCAGCGAACCAACTTGAAGCAGAAGGAACTTTGCATCAACGCATTGATCGACAGCGTGGTCAACACCTTCACCATCAAGGTCGAAAGGGCAGGAGGCCACATCGAAGCCGAACTTAATGCCGAAGACGATGTCTGCTACGTGGATGAAATGCACTTCACCAACGTGATTTTCAACCTGTTGGACAATGCCTACAAGTACGCTCGCGAAGATGTGCCGCTGCACCTCAAGGTCACGACATCCAATCCGGATGAAAAGAGCCTGGAAATTCGCGTAGCGGACAATGGAATAGGCATCGAAAAGGAGAATCTAAAACGCATCTTCGAGAAGTTCTACCGCGTGCCGACCGGCAATCTGCACAACGTGAAGGGCTTTGGCCTCGGATTGGCCTACGTCTGGAAAATCGTTCACGACCACGGCGGTCAGATCAAGGCCGAGTCGGAGTTCGGACAAGGCACGACGTTCATCATCCGCGTGCCGTTGATGAGCTGATTTTCAGTCGGATAAATACGGAAAATAAACAATAATAACCTTAAAAATCAATTTTTTTATGGCACTTCCAGTCAACAACAATGTGAAATTGAACATCCTCTTGTGCGAAGACGATGAGAATCTCGGAATGCTGCTGCGTGAGTACGTGCAGGCAAAGGGTTTTTCGTGCGATCTGTATGGCGACGGCGAGGCCGGCTACAAGGCATTCCTGAAGGGACGCTACGATTTCTGTATCCTCGACGTCATGATGCCGAAGAAGGACGGTTTCACTCTCGCATCGGACATTCGCAGCATCAATCAGGACATTCCGATCATTTTCCTCACAGCCAAAAGTCTGAAGGAGGACGTGCTCGAAGGCTTCAAGATTGGCGGTGACGACTACATCACCAAGCCATTTTCGATGGAGGAGCTCCTGTTGCGCATCGAGGCCATTCTGCGTCGCGTGAAGGGCAATAACGGCAAGGACGTCAGTGTCTATCGTTTCGGCAGTTTTGTGTTCGATGTAAAGACGCAGCAATTGTCGCGTGGCGATGAGGTCATCAAGCTCACCACCAAAGAGAATGACCTGCTCCGTCTGCTCTGCTCGCACGCCAACGACATTCTGGAACGCAATTTCGCCCTCAAGACCATCTGGGCCGACGACAACTACTTCAATGCGCGTTCAATGGATGTCTATATCACCAAGCTCCGCAAGCATCTGAAGAGCGACCCGACGCTCGAAATCATCAACATCCACGGACGCGGCTACAAGCTCGTCTGCGGCAATATCGAGGTTGAGACAAAATAAAATCAGCAAGTCGGAAAACTTGCTGATTGCCTGACAATGTCAATTCATCGCCGCAAAGCCAGATTGTAGTTCAGGAAGGCGGTGTTGCCGGTGATGTCGTCCACAATTTCGAGGAATGGCGGAAGTTTCATCTCTTCGTGTTTGCCGATTCCTTTCGTCTCGAGGATTACAAGCCCGTCCAATTCAGCCGCGTAGCTGTCCAGTTCGAAGAATTGGCCTTGATAGATGAAGCTGCGGCGGCTCTTGTGGATGGTGCGGCGATAAGGGTCGGCCTGCTGGAGCAGCGATTCGTAGAGCGCGTTCGACACCTGTCGTTCGGTGACAAGCTCTTCGGTGGGAGAGAGGCGTTTGCGCGTAGTGTGGATGTTGGTCACGTAGCCGTTCGCGCTGCGGCGACGTAGGCGGATTTCGCAATCTGGCTCGGCCGTGAGGTATGTTTGCGTGATTTCGCTTTCGGTGCAGTCGGGCAGTTGGCCGGTCACCTTGACACGGTATTTGCGCTCCTCTTCGATGGCCAACGGCAATTCGAGCACGGCCGAAATTTCGCGTAGCACGCGGTTCATCTTGCGTTCAAAGTCTTCGCCGTTGTTGATGACGCGCAGGTGTGGATGCCCGGTCCAGGCCTGAATCACCTTCTTGTCGAGTTCGCGGGCGATGCGCAGGCCAGCTTCGTCGGCCTTTTCATAGCGTTGGGCATTGTTGGCCGTCGTATAGAATTTTTCGGCGCCGTCGGCCGCACTAACCAAGTGAAGCACCGCGTCATATCGGCCACCTGTGCGGAGTTCTTCGGTCGATGTGCCACACGAACGGGTCAGTTCGTTCCACATCTCGGGCGAAATGTAGGCCGAAATGTCCATTGCGCCACGGTCGCACACCACGACACACGGTTCTTTGCAGGTCTGCGCCATGCGCATCACTTTGTCTTCCAGTTCGAGCTGCGTCTCGAGAATCACTTTTTCGCCTTCGTAGTAGAAGTCGTGGTTGTCGGTCAGATAGTTCCAGCCGGCCTGCGTGATCATCGTCGGCACCTCGGGCATCATGAAGACCTTGTAGCCAAGAGCCGAAAAATGCGAATTGATGCGTACCAGCGCTGTTGTCTTGCCAGCGCAAGGGCCGCCTGTCAGGACGATTCGTTTGATGTTATTCATAAATTTTCTGTCGTTTATGTGTCAGAAGAAAAGAGTTTTGCTGCATTGTTGCTGTGCACCTTGTTCCAGCGCCATTCTTGAATGGATGTCGGCCAACGGTGTCCAGCCTGTGATTTTTTATTGCAATCCGAACATTTTTCCGGCCGAGGAATATCAGATTCGCAAGAATGAAATCACTCGCTACGCGGAAAAGTTGGGCATCGAGATCATAGAAGACGATTACGACCATGAGGCTTGGCTGCGTGGCGTGAAGGGGCTGGAAGATGAGCCGGAACGCGGCGCGCGTTGTCTGCAATGTTTCCGCATTCGTCTGTTGCGCGCGGCACAAAAGGCCGCGGAACTTGGCATCGGCGAATTCACCACCACTTTGGCATCGAGCCGTTGGAAGAATCTTGACCAAATCAATGCCGCAGGAGCTTGGGCTGCCGAACAGGTCAATCAAGGCGGCAATGCGGAGCAACTTGTCCGATTTGACGACCGCAATTGGCGCAAAGGCGGCCTTCAGCAACGTCGCAATGAGCTGCTGAAGGAAAATGGCTTTTACAACCAGTTGTATTGCGGTTGCGAATTTAGTATGAGGAAGTGAGAATCGGCCTTCAGCCCAAGACCTTTGCCCGTTCGTAGTCGGTCAGGCATTTGGTCAGTTTTTCCATATTCGGTGAGTGCAGGATGGCCTGCGAGATGCCACGGTATTGGAAAGCGTAGAGAAAATCGAGGGAAATGTGGTTTTCGGCCAACTCTTGCAGCACACGGCTCATCGAACCCGGCTCGTTGGGTACGTTGAGGGAATAGACAGGAGTAAGTTCCAGATGGACAGCCTGCTGCTTCAAGGCCTCTTCGGCGCGTTTCACATTATCGACAATGAGGCGCAACACTCCGTATTCAGGCTCGTCGTTGATGCTGTATGAAAGGATGTTGATTCCCTTGTCGGCCAAAGTCTGGAAAACCTGCCATGATGCGCCGCAACGGTCTTCAATGTGGATGGTGAGTTGGTTGATAATCATAGGTTGAAATGTTTAAAACGCCGCAAATATAGACCAATTTCGGCGAGGAACAAAATAAAAATTATTTTTTCACATTTAAAAATTTAGTGATATGAAAAAGTTATGTTTGTTGCTCCTTTGTGGAGCATTTGCAGTTGCTGGTTTCGCCCAGCAGAAGCCTTCTCCAGAGGCATTACAGTGGTACAAGCAGGCCCGATGGCGCCAGGGCTGGACGGTAAAGCCGTATCAGGAGATGGACGTCGAGACCTTCTACCAGCAGTATCAGAAGAATGCCGCAATGTACGACAGCATCTTCCAGTGGCTGCTAACCATCAATCCGATCAAGATGGAGCCTGCCAAGGACGTGATGACATGGAGCCATGCCACGGCACATTGCCAGGATCTGGCACTTCGCACTCCGGAAAACACGCAGTGGGAGCAGCATCACAAGCACATCGACCTGCAGTGGGTAGTTCGCGGTTCTGAACGTATGGCCGTGACGCGCGACACCTCGGCCCTCGTCGCCAAGAATGCTTACAGCGAGAAGAAGGACGTGCAGAATTTCCGCTTCAAGGACGCTCCGACATCCGACCAGTACATTCTGCTCGACAGCGATCCGAAGCAGTTCTACCTCTTCTTCCCGAGCGACATCCACGAATGCTGTGGCATCGCACGCAAACCGGAAACTGTGCGCAAGATTGTAGTCAAAATCGAGTATTTTGAATGATAAACTGCGGCGGGGAGGCATTTTATGACCGTTTTTGCGTATTTTTAAGACGAAAAATGTGGCAATTGGTCAAAAATGCCTACCTTCGCCGTCGGCTAAACTTAACCATTGAAAACAGAATACACAGAATAACGTAAAAACTTTAGAAATGAAAAAAATCATTACGTTGAGCGCTATGTGCGCAACTCTTGTGGCTGTCAGCAGCTGCGGAGGCGAGGCCAAGAATGAGCCGGTTGAACCAGTTGAAGAGGCAACCGCATGGTCGGACATCGTTGCTTTCGACACCAATGGCGAGGCAACAGGCTCGGAGGTGTTTAATTACGGTCAGGACGGCAAGGTCGTATCCGTTGACAAGTTCACGGTCGATAAGGCCGACAAGAAGAAGGTTCAGACCGACTACATCATCTACGCCAACGGCAAGCCATCGTTCGGCAAGTCGTTCCGTCCAGACGGCACAGTCGATGGCCGCGATCTCTTCACCTACAATGAGAAAGGCCTGTTGCAGGAAGAAGTCATCGAAACCTATAGCGAAGGCTTGAAGCGTGTAGCCCCATCGATGCGCTACGTTTACGAATACAACGAGAATGGTGATGTCACCAGCATCAAGGAGCAGAAAGCCATGCCAAAGGGCTGGGCAACCGAATATGAGTGGACCTACAGCTACGATGCACAGGGCCGTTTGACCGGCCGCGCCGACTTTACAGGCGACGGCAAGGAGCGCAAGCAGGGTTGTATGTATAGTTGGGTATATGAAGACGGCAGCAACAAAATCAAGCAGCTCGACTATTTCACCTACGACCTCAAGCTGGGTAAGCTGAAGCACGACAGCAAGACGGAATATAACTACGATGCCGATGGTCGTGTCAAGACTGCACTCGTCTATCGTCACAAGGCCAACAAGAAGCGCGACGAAATCAAGTCACGTCGTTTCACTTACGAGTACAATGCCGCAGGTCAGTTGACCCTCATCTTCGAGCAGAAGTGGAACAACGGTGCATCCGATTGGTATGAGGTCAGCAGCGTCACCCGCGAGTACGATGCCGCAGGCCAGATCACCAAGCAGACGACTGTCAAGAACACCAACAAGGGCACGAAGTTCTACAACGAAGTACACGCTCAAGGTGCTCCGGCCGACAAGCCGAATGTCGCACAGGCAGCTCCGACCTACAACGTGAAGCCGGAAATCAACTTGGACGACAAGCATAAGACAAGCATGGAAGAAGATTAATCTAGTATCACATCATAACGCAAGAAAAACATTTTCCCCTCGCATCCGTTGATACCTTTGGATGCGAGGGGTTATTGTATCTGTTCGTATGTTCGACGGTTGAGCACCAGGTCTAAGGTCGCCAAATCCTAAATTCGGCAAATAAATTCAAGTACGAACACCGTGACGCAGCACAGCGTTGCCACAGCAAAAAGGTTCCATCCGCGCCACGCAGCTGCGATGCCCAACACCAGAGTCGCCAGTCCGACCCAAGCTTCCTGTGTGGCCTGCACGATGGCAGGGAAGGTCATTACGGCCAATGTGACGTACGGAACATAATAGAGGAAACTGCGCACGAAGACGTTGCGGATGCGGCCCCTGATGAGCCACATCGGCAAAATCCTCACCAAATTGGCAGTGATGGCTGTAAGCGCCAGATATAGAGCGAGTTCAGAGTTGTTCATCTGTTTCTGGGTCTTGTTCGATGGGTTTGATGAAAGCCGCAACGGCTGCAATCACGACGGTGAGCAGTATGGTGCGCATGCCGCCGCTCAATTGGCTCACCCACGGCGCAACGCTGCACAGTCCGCTAAGGGCGAAGCTTGCCGCCACGGTGACGGCAACTACGCGGTTTTTGCGTGCCGGCGGAATGATGATGGCGATGAACATGCCGTAGAGGGCGACGCTGAGGGCCGAGACAACGTGCGCGGGCAGGATGTCGCCGGCCAGGATGCCGCTTGCCGTTCCCGCTGCCCACATTGTGCCCGACAGCATGGTTGCTCCGATGGGATACGACGCAGGCATACGGCCCGGATAGGCGATTGAGATGCCGAACACCTCGTCGGTCATGCAGCAGCCAGCGAGCATGCGCTTCCAGAGCGGCGTGCGACGTTCAAATTTCTGCGTCAAGGCGGTGCTCATCAGCAAGTAGCGGAGGTTGGTGACGATGCCCATGCCAATCACTTCGAGGCATGTTGCGTGGGCCGCAATCAGCGTGTAGGCACCATATTCGCCGGCCGATGCGCGCGTGAACAGGCTGCTCGTGAAGCCCATCAGCGCGGGTATGTCCAACGCGCCGGCAATGATGCCCAACGAGAATGAAACGGCGTAGTAGCCCATTCCGATCGGGATGGCGTCGCGCATTCCCTTGAGCAGCGGCGACCCCTTCTGCAGGCGTCTTGTTATGCGATTTTTTGAGTTTGTCTCCATTGTTTTCCTGTCCGATGCCATCGCCTTCCTGTGCGATGTTTTTTTTCGGGGACGCAAATGTAGCGAATTATTCGTAATGCGACAACAGTCCTTGCGGCTTTTGCCGATGTGAAATTCGCGTAGCACCGGCGGAAAAGCGCTTTTTGTCGGGTCATTTTTTGTCCGATGCCGTTGAAATCCGCGCCAAGGTTATCGAAAGTAACCCAAATATTTGCACAAGCACCCAAAACAGACGATATTTGTGCCTCAGAAAAAAACAAAAACATTGGATGTAATTTCATTTTGTGAATAACGGTATGTGTCTGTTTGCTACGCGATTTTTTTCCGTCCAATGCGACATCGCAACAATAAAGAATGAATAATCGGAAAATCAACACTATAATTTGGGATCTGGATGGCACGCTGCTTGACACTTTGCAGGATCTTGCCGCAGCCGTCAATCATGCCCTCGGGCAGTTCGGAATGCCCACGTTGACCATCGACCAAGTCCGTCAATATGTCGGCAACGGAGTGCGCAGGCTTATGGTTCTGTCCGTGCCCGATGGCGACAGAAATCCGCAGTTCGAGGCCGTTTTCGCCGAGTTCAAGGCATACTACGTGGATCATTGCAAGGACAACACACGCCTCTACGACGGCATTGCCGCCACGCTGGTCGAATTGAAGCGGCGCGGCTACCGTATGGCCGTTGTCAGCAATAAGCTACAGTCTGGCGTCGATGAACTTTATGCCGAATATTTCCGCGACACTATGGATGTTGCCATCGGCGAACGGCCGGAAGTTGCCCGCAAACCAGCGCCTGACATGGTCTTTGCTGCGCTCGAAGCTTTGTCGGCCAGCCGCGACGAGGCGGTCTATGTCGGCGATTCGGATGTCGATCTGGCCACGGCACGCAATGCCGGACTGCCCTGCATCTCGGTGCTTTGGGGCTTCCGTGACCGCGATTTCCTGCTCGAACATGGAGCGACGCATTTCGCCGA
>DFJU01000067.1:0-12313 GCA_002373755.1 Bacteroidales bacterium UBA3663
TCATGTTGTTGTGCATCCAGTAGTGTACCGTCGGTTTGCCCTTGGCAGCGCAGCTCTGAGCAATCTCGCATTCATGGTGAGGGAAGAGCAGGTCCAAGCCTCCGCCGTGGATGTCAAACTCTTCGCCGAGGTACTTCTCGCTCATCGTCGAGCACTCCAGATGCCAGCCCGGGAAACCTTCGCTCCAGGGTGATGGCCAATGCATGATGTGCTCCGGAGCAGCCTTTTTCCACAAGGCGAAGTCGCAGGCGTTGCGCTTCTCCGATTGGCCGTCCAAATCTCGCGTAGTGTCCATCAATTCGTTGATGTTGCGGCCTGACAGGATGCCGTAGTTGAACTTCTCGGCATATTTCTTCACGTCGAAATAGACGCTTCCCTCGCTCACATAGGCATAGCCCGCATCGAGAATCTTCTGCACGTAGGCAATCTGCTCGATGATGTGGCCGCTGGCGTGAGGTTCGATGCTTGGCGGCAGGACGTTCAGAGCGTCCATAGCCTTATGATAGCGGTTCAGGTAGTACTGCACCACCTCCATCGGTTCCTTCTGCTCCAGACGGGCCTTCTTGGCAATCTTGTCCTCGCCCTCGTCAGCGTCGTGTTCGAGGTGGCCGACATCGGTGATGTTGCGCACGTAGCGCACTTTATAGCCGATGTGGGTCAGATAGCGGAAAAGCACATCGAAGGTGATTGCCGGACGTGCATGACCCAGATGTCCGTCACCATAGACGGTTGGGCCGCACACGTACATGCCGACGCGTTCGGGAACGATTGACTTGAATGGCTGCTTTGTGCGAGCCAAAGTGTTGTAGATGTAAAGTTGCTGTGAAATCATTGTCTTGTTAATTTGTGGCATTGGCCGTTATGATGTTTTGGCCAATGGATCGAACCTAACTCTTATTTCTTAATTCTTATCTCTAACTTCATATGATTCTTCCGTCGGCCATGTGGATGACGCGGTCGGACATCTGGGCAAGGCTCTCGTCGTGAGTGACGATGACGAACGTCTGGTTGAATTCCTTGCGCAGGTCGAAGAAGAGCTGGTGAAGTTCCTGCTTGTTCTGGCTGTCGAGCGATCCCGAAGGTTCGTCGGCAAACACGACATCGGGCTGGTTCATAAGGGCACGAGCCACTGCTACGCGTTGTTTTTCGCCACCCGACAATTCGGCGGGACGATGTTCCATGCGGTCTTTCAGTCCCAAAAAATCGAGCAAGTCGCAGGCGCGACATCGTGCTTTTGAATTCCTTATTCCGGCAATCATCGCTGGCATCATGACGTTTTCGAGCGCACTGAATTCCGGCAGCAATTGATGGAATTGGAACACGAAGCCGATGTGCCTGTTGCGGAATTGGGCCAGTTCCGATTCGCGTAGTGCCAGAATTTCGTTGCCGTTGATGTTGATTTTGGGCTGCAAGACGGTTGCATCGGCCGGAAAAGTAGGTTTGTCGAGCGTTCCCATGATTTGCAGCAGGGTGGTTTTTCCTGCGCCGGATTTGCCCACAATGGATACCACTTCGCCATCCTGAATGTCGAGGCTGATGCCCTTGAGCACCTCAATCGGACCGAAGTTCTTGTGGATATTGCGGATTTCAATCATTTGGAAACGTCTTTTCGCTACGTGAATTAAGTTGCAAATTTACGTATATTTGGATTACTGCGCAAATTTATCATTTGAAATTTTGACTTTCGCTTCCGTTCGATTATCTTTGCGTTTGCGTTTGTTTTTCAGTTTAAATTAAAATGCGAGAGCAAACCGAAATCTCTTCGTTTTGCTCTCTTCAAACGGAAAATTTTCAAACCAGTATAAAAGTGGTCCCACTAGGGCTTGAACCTAGGACCAACGGATTATGAGTCCGCTGCTCTGACCAACTGAGCTATAGGACCGTTTTTGTGTTGGTTTGTGATTGTTTAGCAGGGCTTCCCTTCTAAAAAATCGGTCGCAAAGATAGCGTTTGTTTCTTAATATAGCAAATTTTTTGTTTCAAAAATGACTATATACAAGAATTGCGGAAATGTGCCTTTTGAATTCGCTGCGTGCATAGGTTTCTTCGATGGTGTGCATCGTGGACATCAGTTTCTGCTTCGCCATTTGCAGGAAGAGGCGAGACGCAGAGGTTTGAAGTCTGCTGTTGTCACATTTGCCAACCATCCGCGCAAGTTGATTCAGCCGGATTACGACCTGCTGTTGATCGACACCCTTGAACAACGACTTGAAAAGTTGGCTGCGACGGGCATAGATGCCTGTTTCCTGTTGGATTTTACGGAAGAAATCCGTCAGCTTTCGGCACGGGAATTCATTCAGGATGTATTGTCGAAGCAGATGCACGTCCGATTGTTGATAATTGGCTACGACCATCGTTTCGGCCATGATCGCAGTGATTCGTTTGAAGATTATGTGCGATATGGCAAGGAATGTGGCATGGAGGTCATTCAGGAACCGGTTTTTACCGACGATTCAGGTCTGCATTTTTCTTCGAGCGAAGTGCGAAGGGCTTTGAAATCGGGTGATGTTGACAAGGCACGCCGCATTCTGGGGCAAGTAGATATGAAAAAGGAGTGAAATTTTTGTTTCACTCCCTTTTTTTCGTTTCTGAGCTGCGAGATTTAATCCCAGTCTTCCGTAGCGCCAATCAGGCCGTCAATGTTGGGCAGAACGCCGCCACAGATGCTTATTTCGCGGTTGATGCTCTCTTCAAGTGAGATAAGTGTTTCGGTCGATACGACACCTTCGATGCCTTGAATCTTGTTGTTCAGCAAGTCCATCAGATGCTCGTTGTCGCGTGCATAGAGCTTGCAAAGCATGGTGTATGGGCCTGTTGTGAAGTGACATTCGATGATTTCCGGAATAGCCTCCAGGCATTTGACGACCTCGCGGTACATGTTGCCGCGTTCAAGACGGATTCCTATATATGTGCAGGTCTGGAAACCGAGGGCACGTGGGTCGATGTTGTAGCCAGAACCGACAATCACTTTAAGTTCGATGAGGCGTTGAATGCGTTGGTGTATGGCTGCGCGCGAGACACCACATTCCACAGCCACGTTCTTCGACGGGATACGTGCATTGCGGGTTATGATGTCCAGGATTTTTTTGTCAAGTGCATCAATTTTTTCCATTTCTTTTAGTCTTTCTTTTTAGTTTGCATCATGTCCGTTTTTCTCTGTTGTGGACGATACATTCGTTGCAAATTTACAGCATTTTTCTCGTATTTTCCCGATTTTGTAGAAATATTTGACAAAATGCTATCAAATGGTTGATATTGTACAAAAAAACGATGCATTTGATTGCAAATGCACCGTTTGTAAGTTGTTGATGGAAATCTATGTGATTTACTTCTTCTTGGCTGCTGGAATGACTTCGCGCAGTTCAATTTCAAACTGAAGGGTTGAACCGCCAGGGATGTTCTGACCGGCACCACGGTCGCCATAGCCAAGTTCGCTTGGCATTGTGACGATTGCCTTGCCGCCGACCTTCATGTTCATCAAGCCCTCTTTGAAGCCCTTTACAACGCCGTTTACGTTGAATGAAGTGCTGTCGTTCTGGTCGAATACGGTGCCGTCAACAAGCGAACCCTTGTAGTTTACGACAACCTTGTCGCCTTCCTGTGGCTGCTTGCCTGTGCCGGCTACGATTGTTTCAATCTGCAAGCCTGACTCCAGAGTCACAACGCCTTCGCGCTTTGCGTTCTCGGCCATGAACTGCATGCCTTTTTCCTTATTCTCGGCAACTTCTTTCTGGTGCTTTTCTTCCATCTGCTTGCGGAGCTTCTCCTGAAATCCGCGTAACAGCATGTCTGCATCGGCTACGCTGATTTTCAAGTTGTTGGAATCGCGACGTATTGCGCTGACGAAACCTGCGATGAAGTTGTCGAGATCCATGGTAACTTCAGGTACGACAACACCGCTGTCCTGGAAGTTTGCATACTGGTTGCCGAAGACGACACCATAAGCATAACCTACTGAGTCCAAATCAGATGAAAGGGAAACACTGGTTACATCGTTGCAAGAAGATACGCCAACCAAGGCGGCGGCAGCAACGAATACGCTGATAAAGAATTTCTTCATGATTTTTAGTATGATTTATTAAGTTTTAGGTTGTCTGTTTTTTTGAGCGGTCGCAAAGTTAGTGATTTTGAACGATAATTGTGTCAAAATTTAATGAATTTTAATTATTTCGTTGTTTTCTTTCGTATATTCGCGCAAACCAATAATCTTTTTTCAAATGAAGAGAATCGTTTTTCTTACTGGTGCCGGAATGAGTGCTGAAAGTGGCATTTCCACGTTCCGCGACAGTGACGGATTGTGGGAACATTACAGCGTCGAGGAGATTTGCACTCACGATGCATGGCTGATGACTCCTGGCAAATTGCTCGATTTCTACAACATGCTACGTCGCAAGTATATGGATTGCAAGCCGAATGAAGGCCATCGTCTGATTGGTTCTTTGGAGGATAGGTTTGACGTTCAGGTCATTACGCAAAATCTTGACAACTTGCATGAACAAGGTGGTTCGAAGCACGTTTTGCATCTGCATGGTGAGATGATGAAGGCCCGTCCGGATGGCGTTGACCGTGGAGTTTATTATCCGCTTGACCCCAAGAATCCGGATATTCACCTGGGTGACAAGGATGCCGACGGTGTTCAATTGCGCCCGCACATCGTCTTTTTTGGCGAGGCTGTTCCGAATCTTGAAAAGGCGGCGAAAATCGTTTCTACGGCCGATATTCTAGTCGTGATTGGCACATCGTTGAACGTATATCCTGCGGCTGGCCTGCTCGACTATGCGCCATCGTCGGCAAAAATCTACGTCATCGACCCCAAACCGATTCACTCGCCCTATCGGCAATTCGTACAGATTACCAAAGGGGCGAGTGAAGGTATGAAGGAGCTGCTCAATTATTTGGAATAAGCAGACACGTTCTGTTCTATTTGTTGGATGATTTGCGTGATTTGCGAATCGTTCAACGTCTTGTTGGCCACTTTAAGGTGTTCGACGGCCTTCGGACCATATTTCAGCCAAGCGCGTTTCGTTGTTGTCTGCATTTCAGCGTAGTAGTGAGATGCTTTTTTAGCGTCGCTTTTCTTTGCGTTGTAGTTTGCCTCTGCGCTCTTCTTGGTCTTCTGTATGGTGTTGTAAAGTCCGTAACCGAGTGCTTTGTGCACATTGGCGTTGGTCGGGTCGATTGCGAGCACCTTGTCGTAGTAAACCTCGGCCGAGTCTGCCTTTTCGAGGTTCAGATAGAGTTGGGCTGCGTTCATGTAGAACTTCTTTTTCTTCTCATCGTCAATGTCCGGATCGTTCAAGATCGTCATGCAGCATGGCAGAGCGTTTGCCCAATCCTTCTCTTTTGAGTAGATGAAATAGAGTTTTGTGTCCATTGCCAATGTCTGTGCCTGATTGGCCGTCTTGATGTCGATGTATGCCTGCTTGACAAGTTCGGGTTTTCCGGCTGCCTCGTAGGCATTCTTCATGTTTGTGATGACACCTTGGTCGTAGTTGCCTTTCAGAAGGCTTGCCTTGAACGCATCACCGGCCTTTTCGTTGTTTCCAGTCTGCAGATATGCCGTGGCCAACTGGAATGCGGTCATATAGTCCGTATTGTCTTTGTCCAATTCCTGTGCTTTCAAATAGTTTGTAATGGCTTCTTCGTACTTTTGGTTAGCCATTGCTGCGTCGCCTGCATTGGCATAGTCGGCCAATGTCTGCGCCTGCAAAGAACCTGCGAGTGCGGTTACAATTGCAAATACATAGATCTTTTTCATGTTACGTTAATGTTTTAGCATTTGATATTTTTGTTTCATTCGTGTCGGCTGAGACGTTCCCATGCGAGCTGTTCAAATTTCGTGCCTGGACGACCATAGTTCGCGTAGGGATGTATTGCTATTCCGCCACGTGGAGTGAACAGACCTGTTACTTCGATGTAGCGGGGGTTCATAAGTTTAATCAAGTCTTTCATGATTATGTTTACGCAGTCCTCGTGAAAATCTCCGTGGTTGCGGAATGAAAACAGATACAGCTTCAGACTTTTGCTTTCGACCATCCGTTCGTCGGGTATGTAGCTGATGACGATGTTTGCGAAGTCGGGTTGTCCGGTGATTGGGCACAGGCTTGTAAATTCCGGGCAGTTGAACTTGACCCAATAGTCGTTTTCCGGATGTTTGTTTATGAATGTTTCAAGCACTTCTGGGGCATAGTCCTGTTTGTAGAAGGTCTTTTTGTTGCCCAACAGCGTGAGTGTCTCTTCCTCGTTTCTTTGCATTTTCAATAGTTTGAATAACTAAAAAATTGGGACGTGTCGGCAATGGCACGCCCCTAATAATTTTCTTGTCTGCATTACTGCATTGAACCGCCCACAATGTCGAGCAATTCGGCTGTGATAGCGGCCTGACGACCCTTGTTGTACTGAATGCGGAGTTCGTTCAGCAAATCGTTGGCATTGTCGGTTGCCGTCTGCATTGCAACAGTTCTTGCGGCGTGTTCGGCAGCCTGTGCGTCGAGCATTATCGTGAAGATCTTCATGCAGAGAGCATCTGGAATCAGGGCATTCAGCACCGATGCCGGATCTGGTTCGATGATGTATCCGGAGGATGCTTCTTCCTGACCTTCAGAATTGAGCTCTACGGGCAGATAAACCTCTCCGGTGGGGATTTGTGTGGCCGTGTTCTTGAAGTGCATATAGACGAGTTCTACGCGGTCAATACGGCCGTTGCGGTAGTCATCCATCAACTGTTCTGCCAGACTGCGTGCATTGGCAAATGCCGGATTGTCACCTTTATCCACGTAGTTACGGATAAGGCGGAAACCTTTCATCTTGCCGAGACTTTGGTCGAGTTTGCGTCCGATGACGTAGCAATCGATATCGTCTTGTCCAAGTCCTTTGTCCGCATATTCACGTAGTACGGCTGTTGTGTGACGTAGCACGTTGCTGTTGTAGCCACCGCACAGGCTCGAATTGCTTGCAATGGCTACCACTGCCACACGCTTCACCTTGTCGTGCGGTTGGCAGAAAGGCGAGGAGATTTTGGTGTCGCCCGACAAGAGCGAAACCATAATCTTATGCAGTTGACGGTCGTACGGCAACATGCTCTCGATGGCACCTTGCGCCTTGTGTAACTTGGCGGAGGCAACCATCTTCATGGCAGAGGTGATTTTGAGTGTTCCCTCTACTGAGCCGATGCGTCCTTTTATTTCTTTTAATGAAGCCATAGTTCAATTTAGGTTGTAAGGTTATAAGGTTGTCAGGTTTTGAGGTTAGTTACAATCTGTTGTTCCCTGTCGGCAACAACCTTACAACCTCATAACCTAAAGACCTCATTCTCTTATGCCAACTCTGTGCAGATGCTTGCAGCTGTTTCGGTGATAATCTTGATGATGTCATCGTCGATCTTGCCCTCAGAAAGAGGTTTGAGAACATCGTCCTGATGTGTGGCACGCAGACGCTCGAGGAATTTATCCTGGAATGCAGGAACCTGATCGACTGCAATCTTGGCCATCAGACCCTTTGTGCCGCAATAGAGGATGGCAATCTGCTCGCCTACAGGCATAGGGCTGTACTGAGGCTGGATGAGCAGTTTGTTGTTCTTACGACCACGGTCAATGGCCATCGCAGTGACGGCATCCATGTCGCTTGAGAACTTGGCAAACGACTCAAGTTCGCGGTATTGTGCCTGGTCGATCTTGAGTGTACCTGCAACCTTTTTCATAGACTTGATCTGAGCCGAACCACCTACACGAGATACCGAAATACCTACGTTGATGGCTGGACGGAAGCCCTGATTGAAGAGGTCGGTCTCGAGGAAGATCTGACCATCGGTGATGGAAATCACGTTGGTAGGGATGTAGGCCGAAACGTCGCCAGCCTGAGTCTCGATGATTGGCAGGGCGGTGAGAGAACCACCAGCCTTGACGTGACCCTTGAGTGATGGCGGCAGATCGTTCATCTGCTCGGCGACTTCCTGCTGCTCAATAATCTTGGCAGCACGTTCAAGCAAACGGCTGTGCAGATAGAAGACATCGCCAGGATATGCTTCACGGCCAGAAGGACGACGCAAAATCAATGATACCTCGCGGTAGGCGACGGCCTGTTTCGACAGGTCATCGTATACAGCCAATGCGTGGCGTCCAGTATCGCGGATGAACTCACCGATGGCAGCACCGGCAAAAGGAGCAAAATACTGCAAGGCGGCCGAGTCGGCTGCGGTAGCAGCTACTACGCAGGTATATGGCATGGCGCCCTTTTCGCGCAATGTCTGTACGAGCGAAGCAACGGTCGAACCTTTCTGGCCGATAGCTACGTAGATGCAATATACGGGATCGCCCTTTTCGTAGTTCTCCTTTTGGTTGATGATGGTATCGATGGCGATGGCGGTCTTACCAGTCTGTCGGTCACCGATGATAAGCTCACGCTGACCACGGCCGATAGGAATCATTGCATCGACAGCCTTCAAGCCTGTCTGGAGAGGGCGTTTTACAGGCTGACGGAAGACGACACCAGGCGCTTTGCGTTCAAGAGGCATCTCGAACTTGACACCTTCGATTGGACCCATACCGTCGAGCGGTTCGCCAAGTGGGTTTATGACACGGCCGAAGAGGTTTTCGTTGACCTGAATTGAGGCAATACGGTTGGTGCGTTTCACAATCATGCCTTCGCGCACCTTCTCGGCACCGCCGAAGATCACAGCACCGACATTGTCTTCCTCCAGATTCATGACTACGGCCATGACTCCGTTTTCAAATTCCAGCAACTCGTTGGCTTCGGCATTGCGCAAACCATAGATTCGAGCTACGCCGTCGCCTACGGTCAGCACGGTGCCAACCTCGTCATATTTGGCCTGAGTGTCAATGCCTTGCAGTTGCTGCAAGAGTACTTCGCTGACTTCGCTGGCTTTTATATTACTCATAGGGAAATAAGACAATTAGATATTTTACATTTTGACTCTTGCTGCATCTGTGCTGTCATTGGATGCGCAGACATGCAATTGTCAATATCCTATCAAATGATTCGTTTGTTTTTTTCAACGAATTGTTTTTTGATCTGTTCAAACTGAGAGCGAACGGATGCGTCCAATCGCAGGTCGTCGATCTGGAAGATAAAACCGCCCATAATCGAAGGGTCAACTTTTGCATCGAGCAATACGTCAACTGCACCTTGCGACTGTTCCTTGACCATCTTTTCCAGACGAGAAGAAACCTCTTGGTTGACTGGTACTGCCGTGATTAGTTTGCCGATCGAAATGTGCTTCAGCTTACGGTAAAGCGTCACATAGCTATGTGCGATGAAGAGCATGAACGACTCGCGTCGATGAGCAACTACCAAGGCAGTGAATTTCTGGAACGTCGGGCTCACCGTGGTCGATGCTGCTTGGCATATTACCATCTCCTTTTGACTGCTAGGCAGGAGAGGGTTGCCCAAGACCTGCGCTAAGAGAGGGACAGAGCCCCACGACTCGATAAACTGCAGAACCTCGGCATACACCTGATCTTCAGTTTTCGAGATTAAGGCAAAGTCCAACAATGCCTTGGCATAACGTTTGGCGATAATTCCAATGTCCATAATTACTTCTTGTTATTCATCTCATCCAGTAAACGATCGATCATGGCCATCTGTTCCTTGTCGGTCTTCAGGCTTTGACGAAGTACTTTCTCTGCGATTTCGACAGAGAGCAAGCCCACCTGACGTCGAATGTCGCGTATGGCATCTTCCTTCTCTACCTCAATCTGTTGTTTGGCCTCTTCCAGAATCTTCTGGCCGGCCGTTGTTGCTTCCGTCTGCGCCTTTTCAACTATCTGCTTGCGCTGCTCCATGGCATCGGCCAGAATCTGGCTTTGCTGCTCACGGGCCTGCTTCAGCATAAGGGCACTTTCTTCTTGGATCTTTGCCAGTTTTTCATTGGCCTCACGAGCAGAATCCAGCGCGTTGTCGATGTACTGCTTGCGGTCGTCAACCATCTTTGTGATGATTGGCCATCCGAATTTAAGCAGGACAAAGAATACCACGCCGAATGCTATGAGCATCCAGAAGATAAGTCCTATTTCAGGCGTTAACAATGACATAGGCTTTTAGTTTTTAGCTGAGTACGCCGAGCAGACAAGCTACAACACCGATAAGGCTGACACCTTCCACGAGAGCGCCGATAATGATCATTGGGGTCTGAATCTTGCTGATTGCTTCTGGTTGACGAGCCATTGCATCCATGGCCGATGAACCGATCTTGCCAAGGCCGAGACCTGCACCAATTGCAACGATACCTGCGCCGATAGCAGCAGCGCCTTGTGTAGAAATTGCTTCGAGAAGAATAGTAGTAAACATAATAGTAAGAATTTAGGTTGTTAATGATATTTTTATGTTTGATTATGCGATAAAAATCACGTAGTTATGCTTTGTGATGATGTTGTGGAACCGACAAGCCGATGAAGACTGCAGAAAGCATCGTGAAGACGTATGCCTGAATGAAGGCAACAAGACATTCCAGGCAATCCAGGAAGATGGCGAAAAGCAGTGACAGCGGTGTCATGATGCCATTAATTACGGGACTGATTGTCGCTGTGATGAATATTACGCCAATCAATGCGAGCAATGCGGCATGTCCGGCCATAATGTTGGCAAATAGACGAATCATCAGAGCCACGGGCTTCGTGAAAATGCCGAAAAATTCGATGACGGCCATAATCGGTTTCAACCATCCTGGCACGTCGGCCCAGAAAATTTCCTTCCAGTATTCGCCGTTTGCGCCGATGTTGACAAACAGGAACGTGCAGCAGGCCAGCACAAATGTTACAGCGATGTTGCCTGTGATGTTTGCGGAACCTGGTATGAGGCCGATCAAGTTCGTGAAGAAGATGAAAAAGAAGGCACAGAGCAGATATCCGGAATAGCGTTGCACGTGCTGTGGAATGTTTGCCTTGATGATGTCGTTGTAAACCATCGAAATCATCATTTCCATGAGCCCGACAAAACCGCGTGGTGCTGGGTCTGACGGCTTGCGACCTTTGTACCATCGAGCGCATCCCAACACGATGCAAATCAGCAGCAAACTGTTAATCATCAGTCCGATAGCGTTCTTTGTCAGGGACAAATCCAACGGGCGTTCCCACTTTCCTGTCGCGTTGTTGTATTCAACGACCTTGCCTGCATTTTCTTCGCCAGCTTCGGCCAATTTGAATCCTTCGTAGGTCGTTCCTTCTTCTTCTGCTTCCTCCAGATGGGCGAAACTGAAGAAGAACCATTCGCTTCTTACGTTCGAATAGACCAAAATCGGTAACGGGATTGCAACTGCGTTTTCACCTTCGCCCCAGAAGTGCCACTCATAGGAATCGCTGATATGACCCAAAATCAGTGATGTCATATCAATCTTCTCCTTTTGGCCAGTTTCTGCCGCATTTTCATTTGCTGCATAGCCAGACCATGGCAGGAGCATTAGGGTTGCGAGCAGCAGATACTGCATCAGCTTCCAAGCCTTATTTTTTCTTGTCATAGACGTTACTTCTTCTTTTTTAGGAATAGTATAGACTCGACGACTATCGTCAGTATGTAGCAAGCTATCAGCCAGATACAGAATTCTTTTAACGGTATTTCAGTAAAATATCGAACAAAGATGATTGATATGGCGGCGAAAAGCAGTTTGAACACTTTTGCACCCAGCACCACCCATACGGTGTATTCCGGTTGGTTGCTTGTCATCCATCGTTGTAGCCAGACGATGGCAAGTTCCAGCAGAGCCAAAACAGCGACGAGAGTCACCTGCCAATTTGTCATATCTGTATGCAGGCTGAAATCTTGTTTTTATGAACTTCAACGTATCCCGAAGTGACTGGCTGTCTGACTTCTTCACCGTCACGAATAAAACGTATCTCACCCGGTTGCAGGGTTGTGATGATGGCGTCGTGGTTTTCAAGGATTTCGAATCGTCCTTTAGAACCTGGCACCTCAACCAGCGATACTTCTCCATCAAAAATGGTTTTCTCTGGGCTGAAAATTATGAGTTTCATCCTGTTCTGCTTTAAAGGTTTACACGCTTTTATTCTGAAGATTTGACTGCATTAGCCTTTGGCTGCCTCGATGAGTTTCTTACCCTTCTCGATGGCCTCTTCGATTGTACCGACGTTGAGGAATGCCTGCTCTGGCAGGTAATCCACCTCGCCGTCCAGGATCATGTTGAAGCCCTTGATAGTGTCTTCGATGTTGACCATGACGCCCTTCACACCGGTGAACTGCTCGGCCACAGTGAATGGCTGCGAGAGGAAACGCTGTACGCGACGGGCGCGGTTGACGGTCTGCTTGTCCTCGTCCGAGAGTTCGTCCATGCCGAGGATGGCGA
>DFJU01000067.1:12356-12495 GCA_002373755.1 Bacteroidales bacterium UBA3663
GATGATGTCCTGCAACTCCTTGTTACGCTGCAAGATCTGCTTGACACGCTGGGCGCAGTTGTAGTGTTCCTCGCCAATGATGTTCGGGTCCAGGATTCGGGATGTTGAGTCCAACGGATCGACGGCAGGATAGATACCC
>DFJU01000067.1:12626-34322 GCA_002373755.1 Bacteroidales bacterium UBA3663
GGGTCCGTCAGGTCGTCGGCGGGCACATAGACCGCCTGGACGGAGGTGATGGATCCCTTCTTGGTCGAAGTGATTCGCTCCTGCATCTTACCCATGTCGGTAGAAAGCGTTGGCTGATAACCTACGGCCGATGGCATTCGACCCAACAGAGCCGATACCTCCGATCCTGCCTGGGTGAAACGGAAGATGTTATCGATGAAGAGCAGAATATCCTTCGACGTACCAACCTGGTCGGAGTCACGGAACGACTCGGCCACGGTCAGACCGGACAGGGCGACCGAAGCACGTGCTCCAGGTGGCTCGGACATCTGTCCGTACACCAAGGTTGCCTGGCTCTTGGCCACCTCCTCGTAGTCGATGGTCGAGAGGTCCCACTTGCCTTCTTCCAGTCCCTCCTTGAATTTCTCGCCATAGCGGATAACGCCTGACTCGATCATCTCGCGCAGCAGGTCATTACCCTCACGGGTACGTTCGCCTACACCGGTGAAGACCGAGAAGCCGTTGTGCTTCTTGGCGATATTGTTGATCAACTCCATGATAAGCACGGTCTTGCCTACACCGGCACCACCGAACAGACCAATCTTACCGCCTTTCAAATATGGTTCGAGCAGGTCGATGACCTTGATGCCGGTATAGAGCACTTCCTGAGAAGTCTTCAGTTCTTCAAACTTTGGTGGTTCGCGGTGGATAGGGAATGAGCCTTCCTTGCTGAGGGGCTTCATGCCATCGACCGTTTCGCCGACTACGTTGAGCAGACGTCCCTTTACCTGATCGCCCACAGGCATAGTGATAGGAGCGCCGCTTGCTTTTGCCTCCAGACCGCGACGAAGACCGTCGGTTGAATCCATAGCAACGCAACGTACGGAATTTTCACCAATGTGCTGCTGAACTTCTATAATCAGTTCTCGGCCGTCAGGGCGTGTAACGGTGAGTGCTTCATTGATGGCTGGAAGATTTGCCTCACTACCGGCAGCTTCGAAAGCCACATCCACAACAGGGCCAATAACCTGTGAAATATGTCCTACATTCTCCGACATAGTTGTACTGTATTTATTTTGTTTATGATTGCAGTATTGTAGTTTTTTGGTGTGGCAAATATACGATTTATTTCATTCGGCAAAAATTATTTTGTTTTTTTTTTACCTCTTTTTAGAAAAATGTCAATTTTTTCTTTTTTGACGTGTGGAAATATGTAAAATGTGATTTGACATGTTGCTGTGGAAAAAAGTTGACAAGTTTTACTCTTTCCGAATTTATTTATCTCTATCTTTGCAGAAATAATTATTTTTTATATGGCTATTTCGTTTTACAATGAACAGGTTTATATGCCTTCAATCAAGAAGACGTTGATGCGTGATTGGATTAAACGTGTCGTGGCAGCGCACGGAAAGCGGCTTGGGGAGATTTCTTACATTTTTTGCGATGATGAGAAAATCCTTGAAGTCAATCGCCAGTATCTGCAGCATGACTACTACACCGACATTATCACATTCGATTATACGGTCGGTGACAAGATCTCGGGTGATTTATTTATCAGCCTCGATACAGTAAGATCGAACGCAGAGTTGTTCAAGCAGAGTTATGACGATGAGCTGCATCGTGTCATCATTCACGGAGTTCTGCATCTGTGTGGAATCAACGATAAGGGCCCTGGAGAACGGGAAATTATGGAAAAGAATGAGAATGAAGCCCTTGAAATTCTCTCATCAATGTCTTAATTTATAATGTGTTATGACTTTTCAATATGATGTAGTAGTCGTCGGCGCAGGTCATGCTGGCTGTGAGGCCGCCCATGCTGCGGCGCGTCTTGGCGCGCGTACGTGTCTGATTACTATGGACATGAACAAAATTGGCCAGTTGTCTTGCAATCCTGCCGTTGGCGGAATTGCAAAGGGCCAGATTGTGCGCGAAATTGATGCTTTGGGAGGAAAGATGGGTGAAGTGACGGATGCGTGCTCGATTCAGTTCCGAATGTTGAACCGTTCGAAAGGTCCGGCCATGTGGAGCCCAAGAAGTCAGGTCGATCGCGGGAAATTCATTTGGACTTGGCGTCGAGTGTCGGAAAATACTCCGAATCTGTCCATTTGGCAGGATACGGTCAAGGAACTTATTTTTGTTTCACGTGAAACTGTGGGCGGTGTCGTGACTCGTATGGGCGTCCGATTTGAGGCGAAGACCGTCGTGCTCACTGCCGGCACGTTCTTGAATGGACTGATGCACATCGGACGTACAATGATTCCTGGAGGTCGCGTAGGAGAGGAGGCAAGTTATGGCCTGACCGAACAGTTGAAGGCGGCCGGAATTTCGACGGCGCGCATGAAGACGGGAACACCGGTGCGCTTGGATGGCCGGACAATAGACTTCAGTTTGGCGGAACGTCAGGAAGGTGATGATGACTTCCATAAATTCTCATTTTTGCAGAAGTCGGAAGTTTCGACCGAGAAGTTGAAACAGCTGCCGTGCTGGACGATTCAGACCAACGAGGAGGTTCATGAAATCTTACGTAGCGGTTTGGCCGATTCGCCTTTGTACAATGGACAGATCAAGAGTATCGGTCCGCGCTATTGTCCGAGCATCGAGACGAAGATCGTCACTTTTGCCGACAAGGATCATCACTTGCTTTTCATCGAGCCTGAAGGTACGGATACGCAAGAATATTACTTGAACGGATTTTCAAGCTCGTTGCCGATTGATGTCCAGCTGGAGGCATTGCATAAGATTCCGGCATTGGCCAATGTGAAGGCTTACCGTCCGGGCTACGCGATTGAATATGACTTTTTCGACCCGACACAGTTGCGGCATACGTTGGAAAGTAAGGTTGTGAACGGTTTGTTCTTGGCCGGACAGGTGAATGGAACTACGGGCTACGAAGAGGCGGCTGGTCAGGGTCTCATTGCTGGTGTCAATGCGGCTCTTTCGGCGATGGACCGAGGTGAGTTCACTTTGTCGCGCGACGAGGCGTATATTGGCGTCTTGATTGACGATTTGGTTACGAAGGGCGTTGATGAGCCTTATCGAATGTTTACCTCACGAGCAGAGTATCGAATCCTGTTGCGCGAGGACGATGCTGATGCTCGCTTGACGGAAAAGGGATATCGTTTGGGGCTGGCTACGAAAGAGCGTTACGATGCCTATTGTGAAAAGATGGCGTGGATTGACAAGATCATTTCGTTCTGTCAGGAATATCACGTTAAAATGTCGTTCAATGCGGTTCTTCAGTCGTTGAACTCGACAGAACTGAAAGAGGGTTCTCGTCTGATTTCGTTGGTCGGTCGGCCGGAACTCAACATCTGGCTTTTGTCTGAATACATCCCCGAACTCAAGGAGCTGCTCGATTCGATTCCGAATAGGATGGAGGAGATCGTTGAGGCAGCCGAGATCAAGATTAAGTACGCCGGCTATATTGAGCGCGAACGTCTCGTGGCCGATAAGATTGCCCGTCTGGAGGATATCCGTTTGCGGCCCGATTTTGACTACGATTCTTTGCACCAGCTGACCATCGAGGCACGTCAGAAATTGTCGCGCATCCGTCCGGAAACAGTCGGGCAGGCTTCAAGAATTCCTGGCGTTTCGCCGGCCGACATAAACATCCTGCTTGTGTTGTTGGGAAGATAAACTTTCAATTATAATTATATGAATATAGATTTGATTAAGGAAAATCTTCGAACCATTCCTGATTTTCCAAAGAAGGGAATCATGTTTCGCGACATCACGACGGTCTTGAAAAATCCGGCATGTTTGCGAGAGTTGGCCAATGGTCTGACGGGCTATTACACAGGTCGCGGAATCACAAAGGTGCTCGGCATCGAGAGCCGCGGCTTCATCTTGGGACCGATTGTGGCCAACAACATCAACGCCGGTTTCGTCACGATTCGAAAGTCCGGAAAGTTGCCGGCCGAAACCATTTCGCAGGAGTATTCGCTCGAGTATGGCACCGATAAGATCGAGATTCACAAGGATGCTTTGTCGGCCGATGACATTGTCCTTATCCACGATGATCTGATGGCGACGGGCGGCACGATGAAAGCTGCGTACGACCTTTGCCAGAAATTCGGTGTGAAGAAGGTCTATATCAACTGCATCATCGAGCTGGTTGATTTGAAGGGTCGCGAAGTATTCCCGGAAGGAACGGACATCTATTGCCCGGTCGTTTACGAAGGCGAGTAAATGAATGATTGACGACCCTCTTCCTGCCTCCTTGGTGGGGAGGGGATCGCTCCACGTGAAACGGATGTGACCGCTCATATTCTCTTTGTTGTTTTTTACGCTCTTTTTTTTCCTCCTTCTCTGAATTTTTCTCCCCTTGGGGAGGTTAGGAGGGGGTCTTTTTTTATGGTTCAGGCAAAAAGCAATCCGCGCTACGAATATCTGATGGGCATCGTGAGCAACCTGCCCGACTGCCCCGGCGTCTATCGTTATCTGGATGCCGAGGGTACAATTATTTATGTCGGCAAGGCGAAGAACTTGAAACGACGCGTGTCGAGCTACTTCACAAAGGAGCACGAAAGCAGACGTACAGCGATGCTTGTCCGACAGATTTACGACCTGAAATATATTGTCGTCAATACGGAAAACGATGCACTGAATCTGGAGAACCGAATGATCAAGGCGCATCAGCCGAAGTATAATGTCCTGCTGAAAGACGGCAAAACTTATCCGTGGATTTGTGTGCGGAACGAGGCTTTCCCGCGCGTTTTCCTGACGCGAACTGTGGTGAAGGATGGTTCGGACTATTTCGGACCTTACACGAATCTGACGGTGGCCAAGACCATGATTGAGCTTTTTGAACAGCTGTACCACGTCCGCACTTGTAGTCTGAATTTGCAGCAGGCGATGATTGATAAGGGCTATAAAGTCTGTTTGAAATATCACATTGGAAAGTGTTTGGGCCCATGTGTCGGTGCTGTTTCACGTGAAACTTATCAGGAGGGAATCGATGAAATAAAGCAGATTTTGCGCGGACATACGGCCGAACTTTGTCGGAAACTGTACGACTTGATGTTGGAGAGATCGGCCGAAATGAAGTTCGAGGAGGCACAGAAAATCAAAGATAGATACGACAGGATAGAGGGCTATCGCGTGCGTAGCAATATCGTCCCGTCAGTCATCAGCGATGTGGAAGTGTTCGCCTACGACGAGGAAGAGACATCGGCCATCGTGTCGTACTTCCATATCGTGCAGGGTGCCATTATCCGCAGTTATACCATCGAATATCGGAAACAGATTGATGAGCCGAAAGAGGACGTCCTCGCCCTTGGAATTGAGGAGCTGCTGGAGCGTTTCCGCGACGACGAGGATTCGTCTGCCGATGAAAATCCATTGGCCAAAACCGTAGAACTGATTGTGCCGTTTGAGCCGTCGATGGTTCCCGATGGCTATTCGGTCCATATTCCACAGCGAGGCGACAAGCGGAAATTGTTGGAATTGGCCGAGAAGAATTGCCGGCAGTATCGCATTGACCAGATCAAACAATCGGAAAAACTGAATCCGGAACAGCGTCAGATGCGATTGATGACGGAGATTCAGAAGCAGCTTGGACTGCCGAAATTGCCGCGCCACATCGAGAGTTTCGACAACTCGAACATCTCCGGTTCGGATGCCGTCGCCTCGTGCGTCGTGTTCAAAAATGCGAAACCTGAAAAGAAAGAGTATCGCAAGTTCAACATCCAGTCGGTGTCTGGACCAGACGATTATGCCTCGATGCATGAGGTGGTCATGCGTCGCTATCGCCGCGTGGTTGAGGAGCATCAGGAAGTCCCGGATTTGATTTTGGCCGATGGTGGAGTGGGGCAGATGGGCGTCATCAGACAGGCGTTGAGCGACCTCGAAGGCTCGTTCCTCCAACAGCATATCCGTGGTGAGATTTCGGCCGACAGAATGCACGAGATTCACGAACTGTTACAGATTCCTGTGGGCGGATTGGTCAAGGACGGCCATCACCGTACGCGGCAGATGCTTTTCGGCGACCCACCGAATGCGGTCGATGTGAAGGTCGGATCTAACCTTTTCCATCTGTTGGAACGCATTCAGGACGAAGTGCACCGTTTCGCAATCACCTTCCATCGGCAGAAGAGAAGCAAGTCGCAGGTTCATTCCGAGCTGGACGACATCAAGGGCATCGGCCCCAAGACAAAACAGGATTTGCTACGCGAATTCAAGAGCGTGAAGCGCATTCGTGAGGCATCGGCCGATGAACTTGCAGCGGTTGTCGGCGTGGCCAAGGCCAAGATATTGGCGGATTATTTCGATGTTTCACGTGAAAAGTCGTGATATTTGTGTCCAATGTCCTATTTTTGTCACAGATTTTATTTGCCCGATTTAGGTTTTTTCCGTTTCTTTGCTCCAGACATTGCAACAATTTAACCAATAAACAATCATTATGAAAAACCTTATCATTACCGTCGCGCTTGTTCTCGCTACTATGGCAGGACAAGCTCAAAACATTTCTTACATCGAAGAGACGCCAACCGAGGCTTTCATTAAACACATGGAGTTTTGTGGATATGAAACTTTGTCTTTCGACATTTCTTCCTTGCGAGACTCAGCCCAAGGTTTCGACATCGTTTTACGTGAATATGTACGTGACAGTCTTGTGGATGAACGAATTCAGAACCGTTACCAGCTCAAAAGCATGATTTCAGATTTTCCGGAGGAGGATCAGCTGGAAATTCTGGAACAAAAGAGTGGGGAAGATATGGAGCGTGGCATTTATAAGTCCGTCAAGATGGTTACGATTGGTTTTACCCCTGCGACGGATTCCGTGGAAAGGATAAACATCATTACGGATATGGCATGTAACTACAAAGTGCCTCTGAAGATGAAATATCTGTGCGACAAGTGGCGTCGTGAGCCTGAATTTCGGTATCGTGCGGTGGCTTATAGCGAGTTCAATTATCAACCCGAAACATTCATCCCTCTCGTAATGTATGGCTCGTCCTGGTGGGATGAGAAAATTCAGAGCTATCGTTTTTGTGGCGGCATGGATTCGGACGGCCACCTTACACATGAAAAGAAGAGTCCGCATTACTATGTCATTGGCATAAAATTCCACAACAAATAGTATTTCCAATCCGTTCCACGTGAAAAACACGACATACAAACACATACACAAAACAATTAACCCCTTGAAAAACCAATGAAAAAGACATTTCTTTTTACATTGCTGCTCGCCTGTGCGGTGGGCATCCAGAGTTGTAAGACTACCATGATTGCGCCCGAATCCATGGCTTGTGCTAATCTCGGCCGTGGGGGCAGTCTGACGGCCGACAAGGTTATCCGCAACAGCGAGGAGACCGTCATCCACTTCACGATGAACTATCAGCCGAAAGAGAAATTCCGATACGGTTCGGACGGCTATCTGCTTGACGAGTTGGGTCGGCGTTATGCTTTGATTTCGGCCGATGGCATTGAGCTGGACAAGTGGCGGTTTGCGCCCGATAGCGGTATCGTCCGTTTTGTGATGCACTTCGAGCCATTGGCCAAGGATGTCAAGGTCTTCGATTTCATCGAGGGAGAAGACTCCCTTCCGTTCAAACTGCTCGGCATCCACAGCCGGAAGACGAAACTCGAAGCCCCGACCTTGCAGGAAATCTCATCGGCCGATAAGTTCCGCCTGTCCGACGATTGGCTCCGACGTGACACCGTCACGCTACGCGGGCGCATTGAGGGCTACGATGCCGAGACGTTCGGCTACAGGTCGATGCACTGCTATCCGAGCAGCGTGTTTGAACTTCAGTCGGGGGCGTTGACCTTCGACATCGCGGCCGATGGCTCCTTTGAGCGCCGTTTCGTTATCGACTACCCGATGATACTGGAATTTTGGCCGACCGATAGGAAGTCCGACAAACTTTATTTCCCGATTCAGATACTTGCGCGGCCGGGCGAGACGACCGATGTCACCCTGCGTCGGAATGAGAATGGTCGATATGAGTGCATCTACAACCGCGGTTCGAGCCTGCTGGTTGAACGTCTGTTGAAGTCGGGAATATCGTTGGCCAATGTCTCATCGCCGCTCAAAAAATACGATGGCAGCATGGCCGATGTGGCTCCGTTGGCCGACCGCACATGGAACAACCTGCTGTGGCGCGTTCAGATGGTGGCTGCCCGCGAAAAGTTCACGCCGATGGAGATCCAGCTGGCATTGGCCGACGCCCAAGTGAACTATGCCTATGCCTTTATGGACAATGTCTTTGACAAGACGAAGGGCAGTTTGAAGATGGGACGGCGCGACGGCTCGTATTTTGATGAAGTCGCAAACAATGACAGTGCCATCTATGATGCGGAAGCCTATACGCCGGTCTTGCAGCGCGTCGGTTTTGACAACCCGTTGCAGCTTTTCTGCCAGAATTATCACGGGCTTATGAGGCATATGCAACATGCGTTCCCCGTCCGGCGTCATAGGGGCGACTCCGTAGCAACCGGCATCGGTTCGACGGGCAAGGTGTTCAAGCGCACGCCAGTAGGGCAGGAAATGCAGTCGTACAGAAATTTTTACAAGATTCTGCGCCAGATGATGGGCAGCGAACAGGACAACATGTTGGCGCAGATATGCGTGTACCGCGACATGCTGTTCAAGTCCAAGAATATGTGGCGCGACGGCGAGGCCATGCGGAGCGACATCATGGCCGATACGACCCTCACCGAACGGGAACGGACCGACAAGTTGGCCGATGAGGTTTCCATCTCCAGCATAAGGCCGCACCTGATGCCCACGTTCAAGCATCCGTACGTACACGAGATGGCGGAATCGGCCTTCGACGAGGCATTGGCCAAAAGCCAGCTCACCTCACCACTGCCAGGCGTGAACAAGGCGGCCGATTTCATTACCGACTTCAATGTGAAATTTCCCGGCCAATTCCTCCTGTTCGACTTCTGGGCATTGAGTTGCGGCCCATGCCGTGCGGACATTGAACATGGTCAGGCCATGCGTGCGCAGATTGCCGCCCGCGAGGACGTTACGCTCATCTTCGTCGCGCCGTCGGGCGAGAAGGGCGGCAGCCAGGCATATCGCGACTACGTGGAAAAATGGATGCTGGACGGCGAGGAGGTCGTCTTCGTCACGGAAGAGCAGTTTGACAAGTTGCAGGAGCTCTTTCGCTTCGACGGCATTCCGCACTACGAGCTCATCACGCCCGCCTACCGCCGCGTGAATCCGGAGTTGGTGCCAATATACAATGACATCTTCTTTTTGAGCAAGTTCGAGCAGTTGAAAGAACGGCTAAAAGAATGAAAATACACTTTAACAAACTAATACACATAATTTTATGAAGAAAATCCTCAACGCATTGATGCTGCTTTGCGCGGTGTCGCTGGTGGGTTGTGCCACGACTCACATCATGAATCCCGAATCTGTCGCCTGCGTGAACTTCGGTTCAGACGAAGGTTTGACGGCCAATGAGGTCGTCCGCAACAGCAAGGAGACCGTCATCCACTTCACGATGAACTATCGGCCGAAAGAGAAATTCCGTTACGGTTCGGACAGCTACCTGATTGACGAGGTCGGTCGGCGTTATGCCTTGATTTCGGCCGATGGCATTGAACTGGACAAGTGGGTCAAGGCCGACAGCAGTGTCGTGAACTTCACGATGCACTTTGAGCCATTGGCCAAGGACGTTAAGGTCTTTGACTTCGTCGAGGGAGATGTGGAGCGCGCCTTCGGATTGTTGGGCATCCGCGACAAGAAATCGAAGCACGAAATCCCGACCTTGCAGGAAGTCTTATCGGCCAATCCCTACACCGTGCCCGATGACTGGTTTCGGCGCGACACCGTCACCGTGCGGGGCCGCATCGAGGGCTACGACGCCGAAAAGTTCGGGTTCAGCACGATGCAATGTTCTTGCGATAATGTCTTTGAAATGAACAGCAATGTGCAGGTAATCGAGATTGCGGCCGATGGCTCGTTTGAAAAGAAGTTTGCGGCCGATTATCCTGTTTGGGCATCTTTCCGTGCCGACAAGACAAAGGTCGGATTCCGCGAAATTCAATTCTTTGTGCGTCCGGGCGAGACGGTCGATGTCACTGTGCGCAAGAACGACAAGGGGAAGTACGAGTGTTTCTATGGCGATGGCAGCAGCAAGGATGTGGAGCGTCTGCTGAAATCGAAGCTGTACCTGTATGATGTCGTTTCGCCGTTAATCAAATTCAAGGGCAAGATTGCCGAGATTGCCCCGTTGGCCGATTCTGTTTGGAACAACCTGTTGTGGCGCGCCCAGACGGTTGCCCGACGGGAAAAGTTTACGCCGCAAGAGGTGCAGATGGCATTGGCCGAAGCCCAAAGTACCTTTGCCTATGGTGTTTTGACTTTTGCCATGCACGATGAAACGTCTTGTATGAGGAAGGACGAAAGGGGCGTTTATCATGGCGACGATATTATCGACAGCACTGAGTGGCTTGCTTTGCGCGACATGAAATATTATGAGCCTTTGCATCGTGTTGATTTCGACAATCCGCTGCTGTTAGCCACAAACCGATTCAGTGGCATGGAAAACCGCGTAGAATATGCCAGACCCTATCGGAACTACGAAAATGATTCTTTGACCGGAAGAAAAATTGAATATCGGGGCAAGACATATTATGAGTCGTCACGCTTTAATGAGAAGCAAAAACTGAAGAATTTTGCTCGTGGCTATCGAGAATTGATGGGTTGTGAGTATGATAATCTATTGACGCAGATTTGCGTCTGTAGAAGGATAAAATATTCAGCCAATCAAGTTTGGCAGCAGCATGAAGACCGCAAGAATGAGATTTTGGCCGACACCACGCTGACCGAAGATGCGCGGAAAGCACGTATTGACAGTCTGGTGTGCATCAGCAACATGATGCCCGACGTCCTGCCCTTGTTCAAGCATCCGTATGTGCGGGAGAAAATGGAGCAATTCTATGCCGAAAAGATGGCGCATCAGGAAATGACGACCCCGTTGCCCGACAAGAATTGGGCGGCAGATTTCGTCCGTGCCTACAACGCGAAATATCCAGGCCGATACCTTGTTTTCGACTTCTGGGGAATGGGCTGCGCTCCATGCCGTGGAGCCATTGAGCGGAGTAAGTCGAACCGAGCCGAGATTGCCAAGCGCGATGATGTGAAACTCGTTTTCGTGGCTGAAGAGCGCACCCCGGGCGGCAGCGATGCCTATAAGAAATACGTCGAAAAATGGTTGGCCGACGAGGAAACCGTCACTCTTTCCTCCGACGAGTTTTCCCGCTTGCGTGAGCTGTTCCGCTTCAACGGCATTCCACACTACGAGACCATCACACCAAGCGGCCGCCGTGTGCGCGACGACTTGCAGTTGAATATGTCTGGCAATTATTTCCAATCCAATTTTGACCGCATGAAGGAGAGCGTGAAGGAATAAACAACAAACAACGGACGGCGACCTTGCATCGGTCATCGTCCGTTTTTCGGTTTGCTACGCGGATTTCGTCTTGATTACTTCGCGCTTTCGGCTTGTGGGGCAGAGGCATCGGCCAACGCCTTTTCGGCTGCGACCTTTTCGGCCTGCTTGCGGATGCGCTCCTCCTCGGCGAATGCCTCGGGACGGTAGAGCGGCTTCATGAAGCGGATGGAGATGACGAACTCCGAGATGAGGAAGGCCAGGAAACAGAGGCCGCCGATGCGCAGTTCGACCGTAGTCCAGCTCGTGCCGTTGACCGGAGCAAATGCCTCGCGCACGGTGGTCATGTCGTTGATCTGCGACGTGCAGAACAGGATGAGGAACAGGCTGTAGAGCAGGACGACGCCCGGTGCGGCGAAGAACCACCAGTTCACGTGCGTCTTCACTTTGAGCATGAGCAGTTCGAGCATCTGGGCGATGGCTTCGAGCATAAGCAGGCCGCCAAGCAGTTGCGGGATGTAGTTGATGATATCCTCGGGATGGAACATGAGGACGAATCCGAAGCCGGCGGCATAGGCGACGCGCAGCAGGAAGCTGATCAAGTGGTGCATATCGATTTAGTTGTTTTAGGTTGATGAATCGGTGACGTGGCCGATGGCTTTATTCGCCGTTTTCTGTACAATAAGCCTCGATGTAGGCCCTGTACAATAAGGTCGCGGCGGCATCGGCCGAAAAAAGCGACTGCAAAATTACGGAATTTTTGTGTCAATAAATAATTTTTCCAAAAAATAGCTTTCACTTTGTGCGCCCGAAAGTTTTATTCACTATCTTCGCACCCGCAAAAATCGAGGAAAGATGCCAGAGTGGTCGAATGGACCGCACTCGAAATGCGGCAAGCGGGTCACACTGCTTCCAGGGTTCGAATCCCTGTCTTTCCGCTTCAAACGCTCAAAGTGAAAACTTTGGGCGTTTTCGTTTTCAGACAGGATTCTCACCCTGGAGGGTTGTTCCGCTTTCGCTCCACGCGAGCTGTTGCTCGGAGCGAATCCCTGTCTTTCCGCGAGGGAGTTCAAGGTGTTTCGCCTTGGACTTTTTTTGTGCCTCTCGCAGAGTGTAAGTTAGTGGAATGGAGTTTTTGCCTTTTTCTGAACGCTGATGACGCGGATGGAACGGATTTGGACTGATTGGATTTTTGGTTGAATCAAGGCGTTATGCAAAGATTTTCGTTTGTCGGACATGAAATAAATCCGTTTTTATCCGTTCAATCGGTGTTATCCGCGTTCTATCCGCGTTCCGCATTTTCCAACATTGGCCAAAAAAAATTATATTTGCGCGAAAATTTAAAGATATACATGAAAATATCGCGCTTGCTCACATCCTTTTTGCTGATTTACAGCGGATTGAAGCTGCCCGTCGCGGCGCAGCCAGAGCCATCGCCGACGTCGGGCGAGGAGGTTAAGGCTTGTATGTTGCGCGCTACGCGGTTTATGATGGACTCAATCAGCTATCAAGGCGCATTTGTGTGGAGCTACTTGCCCGACCTGTCACGCTTTTGGGGCGAAATCGAGGCCTTGCACCGCACCACCGTGTGGATACAGCCGCCGGGCACCCCTTCGATGGGCCAGATTCTGCTCGATGCCTATCATGCCACGGGCGACGAGTACTACTACGAGCAGGCGCGGCGTGTGGCCGATGTGCTGATCCGCGTGCAGCATCCCGAGGGCGGATGGAACTACGTGGAGGATTTGGCCGGCGAGGACTCGCTGAAGGTCTTCTACGCGACTATCGGGCGGCAGGCGTGGCGTCTGGAGGAGTTCCAGCACTACTATGGCAACATCACGTTCGATGATGAGGCAACCTCATTGGCCGCAAAATTCCTGCTCCGCCTGTATCTGGACAAGCGCGATGCCGAGGTGGGCAAGGCAGTTGACCGCGTCATCCGGCTGATGCTCGACAGCCAGTATCCGAATGGCGGTTGGCCGCAACGCTATCCGCTTCGGTTCGACCATCCGTTCCGAGGCAAGAAGGACTATTCATCGTTCGTCACGTTGAACGACGACGTCATGATCGACAACATCGACTTCCTCATCCAGTGCTATCAGGCGTTGGGTCGCACCGACCTGCTGGAGCCGATACACCGCGCCATGTATCTGCTGGCCGACCTGCAGCAGCCCGCACCCTTGGCCGGCTGGTCCGACCAGTATGAAAGCAATGAACTGTCGCCCGCACATGCCCGCAGCTACGAGCCGCGCTCCATCAACACCGGCGTGACCATGAACATGATCCGGACAATGTGCAACTACTATTGTCTGACGGGCGACGAACGCTTTCTGGAGGGAGTTCCATCGGCCATCAGATTCATTGACTCGCTGCGCCTTTCGCCCGAAGACGAGGAGCGATGGGGACGTCCGCGCCGCCGTGAGGAGGACATCCTGGTGCCGCGTTTCCTGCGTCCGGAAGATGGCGTGCCGCTCTACGTGCACCGCAAGGGCAGCAATGTGGGCAATGGCCGATACTACACCGATCAGGACATCAGCCGCACCATCGTACACTACAGTTCGGCGCTCTACGTGAATACGCACGAGCTGTCCGACCGCTACGAGGAGCTGCTGTCAACCCCCAAGGAGAAGCTCACCAACCTTTCGCCGCTGCTCTATCCAGAGCGCAACAGCGCAGTGCCGCGTTTCTACTACGGGCCAGGGTCGTTGCGCATGAATCCGCGTTACCCGCGCGAGGCCGACGAAATCATCCGCGCACAGAGTCCGTCGGGCGCATGGATTTTCCCGCTCGACCGCATCAGTCATCCCTACAGGCCGATGCCAGACGACCAGCCCGAGAGCGACGACAGCTCGTTCGAATCGACCAACGAGGGCGACGAGTTCGACACCTCGACCTACTATCCGACAGAGCCCGTCGAAGGCATCTCGACGCACGTCTATATCCGGCTGATGACATCGCTCATCGAATACCTGCGCTTCGATTGCGACACGACGGCCGACAGCATCGGCAAACAGGCGCATCACCGTCGGCCAAGGCTGCTCAGATTCCGCCACAGGCATGATGACTTTAAGAGATAATTTCTCAAGAATTTGAAAATTGGAGATTTGAATTACCAATACGGATTCTGAAATTCTATAATTCTTGGGCAAAAAAACGCACTTATGCAGAATAGACGAAAACTTTCCATCCAGCAGATCGTCGTGCGCGCCATCTTCCTGTTGGGCGCAGTGGTGCTGATCGACTATGTCTTCCCGCAGCACGAGGCCTTCCGCTACGAATATGAAGTGGGCAAGCCGTGGCGCTACGGCGAACTGACGACCAATTCCGACTTCCCGGTCTATTATCCCGACACCATCATCCAGCGCATGGAGGACAGCCTGCGCCGCGAGGTGGCACCCATCTTTGTGGCCGACACCGCTCTGGTGACCGACGTGATGCACCGCATGAACCGCGAACATGCCGTCTTGTCCGATGCCGCATTCCGCAACCTCAGCATCCGCCTGATGGGCTACTACGCGAATGGCATCATCTCCAATCCCGACAAGAACAGGCTTATGGCCGACGGGTTTGCCGTGGCGCGCATCGCATCGGACAAGAACACGCTGCACGTCGTTGCGGCCGACAGCATCTGGAGCGAAAAACAGGTCTATGAGGCATTGGCCGACGATTCGCTCTATGCTACCGACTATCGCCAAATCGCCTCGTTGCAGGACTATGTCGAGGCCAACCTGCGGCTTGACTCATCGGCCATGAACCGCGAATACCGCGAGCTGCGCAAGACCATCTCGACCAGCTACCGCGTCATCTATGCCGGCACGCGAATCATCGACCGTGGCCAGATTGTCGATGCCGCTACGCTCGACGTGCTCGACTCGTACAAGCGGTTCCAGCAGGAGCGTCATGCCGAGGCCAAGACGAACGTCTGGATGCACGTCGGCCAAGTGGCTCTCATCGGCATCATATTGGGCAGTCTGTTGGGCTTCCTGTTCCTGTTCCGCAAGTGGCACCACGAGAAGCAGGCCTACACGCTGATTGCCGTGAGCATGGTGACGGTGATGGTGCTGCTCACCGCCGTGGCGCGTCATCTGTTCATCACGGGCGGCGTCTATCTGGTGCCCATCGGCGTGACGACCATCGTGTTGGCCACGTTCCACGGCTCGCGCACGGCCTATTGGTGCCACATGGTGATGGCCCTGCTCTGTTCGTTCATCGCGCCGTCGCACTTCGAGTATCTTGTGGTGCAGAGCGTCGTCGGCATCATGATCATCTTCTGCCTGAACGACGGCATGAACGACCGCGCCCAGCTGCTGCGCGTCTGCATCATCGCCGCCGTGACCTATCCGCTGGTCTATTGCGCCTACACGTTGTCCAACGAGGGCACTCTGGAGCGCGTGCCGTGGGTCATCTACGTGATGATGCTGTGCAACGCCCTGCTGCTGATGAGTTCGTATCTGATAATCTTCGCGCTCGAAAGGGCATTCGGCTTCATGTCGGGCGTCACGTTGGTCGAACTCTGCAACCTCGGCCAAGGCTTGCTGCTGCGCCTGTCGAAAGAGGCACCCGGCACGTTCCAGCACTCGCTCCAGGTGGCCAACCTCACGGCTGCTGCGGCCGAAGCCATCGGAGCCAAGTCGCAGCTCGTCCGTACCGGTGCGCTATACCACGACATCGGCAAACTGTGGAATCCGCTCTACTTCACCGAAAACCAGATGGGCGGCAATCCGCACGAGAAACTGTCGATTGAGGAATCGGTCGAAATCATCAAGAAACACGTCACAGAGGGCCTGAAAATGGCCGAAAAGGCCAATCTGCCGCTTGACATCCGCCGCTTCATCGCCACGCATCACGGCCGTGGCGTGGTCAAGTACTTCTACGTGACTTGGTGCAATGCCCATCCGGGCGAGGAACCCGACATGGAGGCGTTCACCTACATCGGCCCCGACCCCGAGTCGCGCGAGGAGGCGCTGCTCATGATGGGCGACGGCATCGAGGCGGCATCCAAGAGCCTGAAGGAGTATAACGAAGCGGCGTTCCGCAAGCTGGTCAACGGCATTGTCGATGGCCTTGTCGCGTCCGGCCGCCTGAACAATGCGCGCATCACGTTGCAGGAGATCCAGATTGCCAAAGAGTCGTTCATCCTCGGCCTCGAATCCATCTATCATGCCCGCATTGCCTATCCCGAACTGAAACAATCGTGAAATGAAAATAACACTCAGCAAACAACTTTCGTGGCTTGTGCCCATCGTGGCTGCCGTCGCCTTTGCCGTGCTGGCATGGTGGCGGCTCGTCGTCGAAAACAGCGACTATCTCTACGAGGCGCATGACCAGTCGTTCTGGCAGCCGGGCGGCCAATATTGGCGCGAGATGCTGCAACGTCCGGGCGGTGCCTTCTCGTGGGCAGGCCAGTTCCTCACGCAGTTCCTCCACGTTCCGGCCGTCGGCGCGTCGATGCTCATCGCCCTGTGGCTGTCCATCTACGGACTGACGCTTGCGGCGTGGCGGTTGCGCTGGCAGTGGTGCTGGGTGGCATTGGCCGTGCCCGTCGTGCTGCTGTGGAGCGTCACCTCGCTGGGCTACGCGATTTACGTCTCGAAAGTGCCCGACTGGTGCTTCACGCCCACGCTTTTCGTGCTTTTCATCAGCGTCTTGATGCTCGTCGGCCGATGGTTTCCGACGAAAATCCGCGTAGTGTGGAGCGTGGCGGTGCTCATCGGCCTTGTGGCGTGCGGCCAGAGGTTCATGTCCGATGCCGAAGTGCCGCGTCCCGGCCGGATGCCGATGCATGGAGCCTTGTCCGATGCCAATTTCCACGCCGAGATACGCATGGCGCGTGCTGCCGAAGCCGCCGACTGGAATGGCGTTCTGGCCGAGATGCGTCGCACCAAAGAGCCGCCCACGCGCCTCATGTGGATGCTGAAGAACATCGCCCTGCTCAACGAAGGCCGCCTGCTCGAAGATTGGCTCAACTACGGCGTCGAGACGCAGTTGCCCGCCTTCAACGATTCGGTCAGCGTGCCGATGGTCGAAAGTCACGGGCCGCTGGTCTATTTCCTGCACGGCAGCATCCAGTTCTGCTACCGCTGGAACATGGAGAATATGGTCGAATATGGCCCGTCGGTGCAACGTCTGCGGCTCATGACGCGCTGTGCCATCGTGCGCCGCGAGTGGAACTTGGCCGAGAAGTACATCAACCTCCTGTCGCGCACCCTCTTTTGGCGCGAATGGGCCGAGTCGCAACGCCGTCTGCTGCACCATCCTGAGTTGTTGGCCGATGCGCCCGACTATCGCCTTGCCGTCCGTCTGAGTGAGCCGCAGAACGACATTCTGGACGGCGACGACGGCAAGCTCGAGCTCTATCTCATCAACGCGCTGAGCCATGTCAAGCCGCACCGATGCCCCGAATTGGCCACCATGTCGCTCATGTTGGCCATGCAGTCGCAGGTCATCAGCAATTTCTGGAACCAGTTCTACCTCTACGTCCACGTAGTGCCGCGCACCGAAATGCCGCGCACCGTGCAGGAGGCCGCCTACCTCTACAAATGCCTCGAACCGCAGACGGCTCCGCAGGCCGAACTGCCTTTCGCCCCCGCCGTCACCCAGAGCTACCAGCAGTTCCAGCAGCGTTCGCAGCAGCTCATGGCAAGTGGCTACCGCGACGAGGCATTGGCCAAGGCCATGAAGCGCGAGTTCGGCCAGTCGTTCTATTGGTTCTATTTCTTCTGCCGCGACACGAAGACATACTGATAGACACTCAAATTACAAATTACGAATTACAAATTACGAATTACAAATTACGGCCTTGCTCAAAATCTGTAAATCTATGTTCCATATCCATTCACTTTGCTGCCTTGTTTCTGCCTTGTTGCTCGTGTCGGCCTGTGGCATCGGTCATCCCGCCGAACCTGTTGATTTTGTGGCTGATGACACCCTGCCCGCGCTCTATCCCGACTACGTGGACGTCACCGTGCCGGCCAACATTGCGCCGCTCAACTTCATGGTCGATGACCCGTCGGTCGAGGCCGTCGTCGCCCGTGTTGACCATGCCGACGGCAGCCAGACCTATGGCGACGGGCGCAAGGTGATTTTCGACCTCGACGAATGGCGCGAGATGTGTGGCCGATGCCGTGGCTCCGACCTTCGGCTGACGCTTTATTCGCGTAGTGGCGGCAAATGGCACAGGCATCCGTCGTTCAAAATCCACGTAGCGGCCGATGATATCGACCCGTGGCTCTCATACCGCCTCATCGAGCCGTCGTACGTCGCCTACGAGCTTATCGACATCATGCAGCGCGACCTCACGTCGTTCGACGAGCGCGTCATCGTGAGCAACCACATCGGCCGCAAACAGGAGAAATGCCTCAACTGCCACTCGTACCAGAATTTCCACACGCAGAATATGCTCTTCCACGTGCGCGGGGCTGGTGGCGGCACGATGCTCATCCGCAACGGTGCTCCGGCCCGTCTGATGACCGCCCTGCGCCGCGACAGCATGTTGTCCAATCCGGTCTATCCGGCGTGGCATCCCACGCGGCCGCTCATCGCCTTTTCGACCAACCACACCGGCCAGTTCTTCCACACGCAGAGCATTGCCAAGGTCGAGGTGCAGGATGCCGTCAGCGAACTTGTGCTCTACGACGTGGAGCGCGACTCGATGCTGAGGGTGCCATCGGCCAAAAACAGTCTGGACAATTTTCCCACCTGGTCGCCCGACGGCAGCCGCCTCTACTACACCTCGGCACACTACGTGCCGCACGACACCACGATGCAGATTGACCGCGACATGGCCAATCATTATCAGGAGGTGCAGTACAATCTCTGCTACCGCGACTTCGACAGCGTGCGCCTCACCCTCGGCGAACCGCATCTGCTGCTCGACCTCCAGTCCATGAACCGCAGCGCCACGTTGCCGCGCGTCTCGCCCGATGGCCGCTACGTGATTTTTGCCTGCGGCCAGTTCGGCTGCTTCCACATTTGGCATCCCGACGCCGACATCCGCTGTCTCGACCTCCGCACCATGACGGTCGATTCGTTGGCCGATGCCAATTCCCCGCGTGCCGAGAGCTACCCGACGTGGAGCAGCAATGGCCGATGGATCATCTTCGCCTCACGCCGCGACGACGGCAACTACAGCCGCGTCTGCATCGCCCGTTTCGACGCCGACGGTCATGCGCACAAGGCTTTCGCCCTGCCGCATGCCGACCCCGAGCATGACCGCCTCCTGCTGCGCAGCTACAACCGTCCCGAACCGATGGTCGAGCCGGCGCCGATGGTGGAACTGTAGGATGGGAGAAATTTACAGGTTTGTAATTTACAAATTTGTAAATTTCGTTGTAATACGAGTTACTGAATTGTCGTATAAAGATTTATTTCGTTTTTTTGAACGAAAAAAACAGTTTATTGAATGCTCATGTTCCAGCCTGCGGGAAAATTCCTTCCTGTGGGCTTTTTCCGTCGTTGGGAACTTTTTGTCTTGATTTGTGCGGCTTGCATAGTGAAAATGTGGCCGAATTTGAAAAAAGCAGTTGCGCGATGTTAAAATTTGAAAAAATATGTATATTTGCGGCGTTCTTTTGGCCGAAGCCCGTTAAGGAGGGAGGAGGGGAAAGAACAACTATATATTAAAAAGGCGTACTTTACGCTTTGAACTCATTGTTCTGAAATCTGGCAGTTTCAAGACCTATGTTGAGAATCAAAGCAACAAAGACGTCCATTGGATGTGTATTGTCCAATGTCTTGCATCGTGTGGCCTTCATGGCCCATCGTGTAAGGCAGTTGTACATATACATATCGGCGTGGGCTTCGGCGTTGCTCGTTCTTCAACATTGGGCGATGCCAGAGCCTCAGAACGTGGGACGAGTGACAAAGTGAACTCCCACGTCTTGAGCCAGAATTAAATTTTGCCGATATTGATTATCAGTACGTTACAATTGACAGCTTGATGCACTGATACCACAATTTTCCCAAACTATAACACCTTTGGTAGTTGATGTTCAAGAGGCTACAATGAAATTTTTTTACGACGGAACGGCAATTTGCAGTTGTTAACACATCGAATTGCCGTTTTACTATTTTCACTTTTGAATCTGTTCTTGTGCAACTGTGATAGCGTCATTGCCAAGTTCATCATCGCCTACAACATCAAGAACTTTATCTGCTAACCACAACGTCAGCATCTCCTTCTCGTCCTGATGCAAATATTCTGCAAGCTTGATTACATGTTCGCGCTTTGCCCCTCTGTCACCTCGCTCTATCTTGCTAAACATAGGTGTATCAATCTCTAATAGTGCAGCCAACTGTCGTTGCAGCACTCCTTGCTCGTCTCTGAGCTCTCTTATTTTCTTTCCAAATATCATATTTTTTCGTCTTATACTTCGACTAAAAGTTTGAGTAAACTATCGAAAAACAACTACTTTTACGACTAGAAGCCTTCAATTAGTCATTTTCGAGTCGTTATTAGTCTTTTTCTAGTCATTTATCCTTTTGCTAGTCATTCTTTGGTCATTTTCTAGTCATTTACATGCAAACCATAACTTTCCTCTAAGAACGACAGAGCCTTCTGTATTCATTTCACTAAGGATATTCCCTAGTAAACGAAGGTTTTGCTCTTGGCTGTTTCTTTGGGGAAGTACATCTTTGAGATAATCTAATAAGGAGTTCTTCTTTGCGCCATCCTCTCCAGCATTCTGGATGAACTGTAAAGCCATCTGTTTTAACTTGTCGCGTTCAAGTCCTTTCACCTTAGTATATTCCGGCAATTGTTTCGTTTGCCTTGCTATGCTCATGGATATGGTCAGGTCAGGATATTCACCCTCTACCAAACCACGCTCCAATAGGTTCTTGGCATCTGTTTCATTCAGTCGATGTCCTTTCTGCACAGCATCAAGCAAGATGCAGTCCTCCAACGACAAGTCTTTGTTCTCTTTCAGGAGTTTGGTGTACTTCTCATTGATAGCATTTCCATACAGACGGACGGCAACTTCCTTGTTGGCTGCGTCAATCTCATAATCCGGCATGGGGAAATGGCGTTTCCACTGCTCATTGAATATCTTGCGGATGCCACGGCCAACAATGTCAATCATATTGAAGTTCACCATCGCATTACATAGACACTCATTGCGATAGTGTCGTTGTGGTCCATGTGTTGCCAATGCCTTTTGCAGGGAGCCTGGAATAAAGCTGCCACCATTAGCATAATACAGGAATCCAGGATTCTCTACAAGATTGATTCTCTCTTGCAGGGTATAGTCCTGATGCGCGATGCAGTTATGAAGCACTTCGCGCATTGAATAGTCATCGTATTGTTGCATTACATCTGGGAACATCGTGCCGCCAGGCATTTCGCGCATCGTCAGGTTATGCACCTTGG
>DFJU01000002.1:0-34951 GCA_002373755.1 Bacteroidales bacterium UBA3663
ATTATTTCCTGTCACGTCCCCGTCGATTCGGCAAGTCCCTCCTGATGTCCACCATCAAGGCCTACTACGAAGGGAAGCGCGAATTGTTTGAAGGTCTTGCCATAGCACAGAAAGAAGTCGATTGGGCAGCACATCCAGTATTGTATCTAGATTTGAATACCAATCAATATAATGAATTGGATGTGTTGAAGAAGAAACTGCAAGATTCCTTGAGCCAATGGGAGCAAGAATATGATTGTCCATCGACGGATTTGCCGTTAGGAATGCGATTCGAGAAGGTCATCGAGGCTGCATATAGAAAGACAGGACAGCGAGTAGTCATCCTTGTAGATGAGTATGACAAGCCAATGCTTCAAGCCATTGGTAACAAGGAACTTCAAGAGGAATATCGAGGCGTGTTGAAGGGCTTTTATGGCGCCTTGAAGTCCATGGATGGCTGTATACAATTTGCCCTCTTGACGGAAGTGACGAAGTTCGGCAAGGTGAGTGTTTTCAGCGACCTGAACAACTTGAACGATTTTTCCATGGACCGCCGCTATTATGATATTTGTGGTATCACGGAACAGGAACTGCTGGACAATTTTTCGGACAACATAGATGCATTGGCCGAAGAGAACGACATGATCAGGGAGGAGTGTGTTGCCAAACTTGGTCGGATGTATGACGGCTATCATTTTGAGGAAAAAGCACCTGGTGTATATAACCCATTCAGTATCTTGAATGCCTTCTGGAAGGAGAAGTTCGGCAGCTATTGGTTCGAGACAGGCACTCCATCCTATTTGGTTGAATTGCTCCAACGTCATGACTATAACTTGGATAGGATGTCCCATGCCGAAGTGACGGCCGATGTCTTGAATTGCGTTGATGCCGAATCCAAAGACCCTATCCCCGTCATCTATCAGAGTGGCTATCTGACTATCAAGGGGTATAAGCCTGAGTTCAAGAAGTATGTGCTGGGTTTCCCGAATGAAGAGGTTGAGGAGGGTTTCGTTCAGTATTTGACTCCGTTCTATTTGTCGAAGACTGCAGATAAGTCAGTGTTTGATGTAGAAAAGTTTGCAGAAGATGTGCGAGGTGGCAAACCCGACCAGTTCTGCAAGCGCCTGAAATCATTGTTCGCCGATACTCCGTACGAATTGGTCAAGAACTTGGAGAATCATTATCAGAACATCGTTTGGGTGGTATTCAAGATGTTGGGTTTCTATACACAGGCAGAATATCATACCAGCGAGGGTCGTATAGATTTGGTCATTGCAACATCAGACTACCGTTATGTGATGGAGTTCAAGTTGGATGGTACGGCTGAGGAGGCACTCCAGCAGATTAAGGACAAGGATTACAGTCTACCATTTGCGATGGATGACAAGAAGACTTTCCTCATCGGAATGAACTTCAACAGTGAGACAAGGAACATCGAGAAGTATATTATAGAGTAAGTCGTGTCTTAGTATGCTAGAGGTAAGAAAAAAACTTAGACATATTTATTATGCCTACATTAAGGCTCATTTCATTTATAAGGAGACGAGTCAATGGCATATTTTGAATAATTGGGAGACATTAGATTACCTCAATCAGCATCATTGCTCCATCAGTCGTTTCGGAGATGGAGAATTCGGTATTATTTGGGGGTGGGGCAACGGCTTTCAGCAATACGATGAAAAGCTAGCATCAAGACTTCAAGAAGTGCTTTCGGCAACAGATGTCCCTAACCACATGAATGCTATTCCTTATCCACTTAAAAATTGGAAAGGACTCTATAAACCTCGTAATTTTTGGCCAGGTTTTACTGCATTCTATATCAATAGATTGCGTCCTCTCATTGATCCGAGTCGGACATATTTGAATACACAGGTAACTCGATTTTACTTCGAGCATGAAGATAAGTCTCATTGTGCTGACCATCTACAACGATTAAGAAGTCTTTGGAACGGGCGGAAAATTGTTATTGTAGAGGGGGCTCAAACTCGTTCTGGCGTCGGAAATGATTTGTATGATAATGCAGTATCTGTAAAACGAATATTAGCACCAGCACAAAATGCCTTTGACAAATATGAGGATATTCTAGATGCCATTGTAGCCCATGTGTCAAAAGACGAACTTGTGGCGTTGAGCCTTGGCATGACAGCTACAGTCTTGGCTTATGATTTGGCAAAGTTGGGCTATTGGGCCATAGACTTGGGGCATTTGGATTTGGAATATGAGTGGTTTCTCTCCGGCAAGACGGAGCGTTTTGCCGTGAAAGGAAAGTTTACGAATGAGGTGGAGAATGGGAACCTTATAACTGATTGTTTGGATTCATGTTATATGAGTCAGATAGTTTGTATAGTGAAATAAATAAAGCGAAATGGACGCAATCGATTTACGAGAATATTTGTCTAAGCATAGAACGTTTATCATGGGGATGGCCATGATAAGTATTGTCCTTTTCCACCAAGTTCAATTTAATACTGGAGTTTTCTCTTTCTTTCATAGATTCGGCCATTTAGGTGTTGATCTGTTTTTGTTGGTTAGCGGTTATGGCATATCCCGTTCATTGGAGAGTAATAGCCTGAAGAGTTATTTCCATAACCGTCTTGTGAGGATATTCCCTACTTGTATCTTTCTGGGGGTAATCAATTCTTTAATACTGTTGAGTTGGGGAGAGTATTCCAGTTCCATTCGGGTGATGTGTTGGCGTCCATTCTCATTTGATATCTGGTTCATTCAAGCAATTGTAATTTATTATTTATTGGCACCTGTGTTTTTCTATGTGGGACGACGTATCGGCATGTCTTATGTGCTGTTTTTTGTAGTGCTATTGATCTTTACTATATTGCCACCTTCACTATTTCATGATTTTCACCCGTTAGATTGGACTTGGGGGCGTTTGCCTGCATTTTTGACAGGAATGCTATGGTACCAAACACGTTCGTTTTACATGAATTATTCTTGGGCGTTGATCGGTGTGATTGCATTGGGAATTATTTTTTATTTTAATGGAGCAATATATTACCAGTTTATTTTGGCGATGCCTTTGGTCATTTATGTGTTAGGTAAATTGGCTGTTTTAGCGCAAAAGATTCATATCGAGGGCTTTGTCTGTTTCTTCGGCAAATATAGTCTGGAGATTTTAATTGGTCGATGTATCGTTTACGTTGTGTTGAAGCATTACTTTGATGTGAAATCGAGTGGCCTATTCTTTGTAATTGAGGTTGTCGGCTTCGTTTTACTTGCGTATGCTACTAAAAGAATTGTGAATCTCTTACCCTTTGTTTCTAAGAGACCATAACAAAAGAAAGATGCTAACAAACGAAACTTGTAAAGAGATAGTAAATCCACGAATCGAGTACATTGATTGTCTTCGAGGTTTTGCCATGTTTTTAGTGGTTTTTACCCATGTTTTGGGTTATTGCTTTGACTTGAAGGAAGTTGTTTTCCCATTGCGGATTCCAGGAGCTTTTCATTCTCATCTTTTCTTTTTTATTTCAGGATTGTTGACCCCATTAATGGTTCATACGAGGTCGTTTGTTAATAGATTCCGATTTATTTTATTACCAACGTTGGTAATGTTTGCTTTGTATGGTTGTTTTTTAAGCATTTGTAACAATCAATCCTTATTGTCATATTTTGTCCAAGGATTGCAAAGTGAGTGGAAATCGGGTTATTGGTTCCCATTTGTACTTTTTTTAATAGTCTCTATTCACTATGTTTTGTCTTTCCTTTTCTCTCTCTTAAAGACCTCCTCTGATAGTTGGATGGTTTTGTTGTTGTCAGGGGGATGGTTGCTTTTGATTACATTGAAGAATTGGGATTGGTTTCACAATGAGGCTTTTCTGTGCCAGTGGTTTTCTCTAAGACTCTTGGTTAATTATTTGCCAATTTATATACTTGGCGTAATAGGCAAGCATTGGTGGATATTGTTCAATCGTTTTGTTGTAAATTATTGGGTAATGACCTGTAGCCTTATCTGTTTTTTGATTTTGTTTTATCTCTTTCGCAACGGAGGCTATTATTTTGGCCTTTTAATTAGCGGATTAGGAAGTGTCGGAGTATATGCTTTGTTTGCAGTACATTCAAGAGCCTTTTCTACAAATAAAATTGGTCGAATGATTTCTTTCGTTGGAGAGAAAACACTTCCTATTTATTTGCTTCATTATTTCTTTCTATTCGTAATCAATTTTCCCACCTATGGCGTTCGTATTACTGAGAATGGACAATGGATTCTATTGACGTTTATTTCTATAGGGATAGCAATCTTGATAGTTGGATTGTGTTTAGTCGTAAATTCTTTGTTGGAGAAAATTGCTCCTATACATCGAATAATGTTGGGTAAGTAACATCTATTAGGAATCTTTTTTATTCGTATGAACATAGTGGCTTTGTTGCATAAATCAAAGGTGCAAGTTGTTTTGTGCTTGGGTATATGTACTTTTCTTATGTCTTTGTTCTGCAACATAGACAGTTATCTATATATGCAAATAGGCCAGTTCGATTCCGCCGTCTTCTTTATGTGCGGTAAATCCCTGATGAATGGAATGATTCCCTATGAGGATTTTACAGATTCTAAGGGCATTTTGCTTTGGCTGTTTTATGGTATCGGTTATCTCATTGACCATTATTCGTATGTCGGTATATTTTGGATGATGTGTGGCATAGTGTTTATCACGTTGTGCATTGCTTATCGGACTTCACGACTTTTCTTGGATCGTAATGCGTCAGTGTTGGCTGCTCTGATGACTCTGATCCCTTTGATGTATTGGAATTTTTATTTTGAAACCAAGTCTGAGCATTTCTGTTGGCCTGCTGTCGCTTGGGGTATTTACGTCTTGATGAAGGCTTTAAAAGGCAATGACCTGAAGTCTGTCGATTATGCCAGCATTGGAGCAAGTATCGTGTACTGTCTGTTCATCAAGTGGAGTGTGGCGGTTATGATGTTGTGCTTTGTCGTCAGTTTAGGGTGGATAGCTTGGCAAAGAAAAGAAATATGCCGATATTTTATTGGTTCGTTGTGCGGATTAATTGGAACATTTCTGCCTTTTGTTGTCTATTTCTCTATTTGTGGTAATTTGCGCGATATGTGGCAGGAATATTTCGTCAATACGTTGACGACTGTCAGCAAGCCGATGGATGAAACCGTGGTAGATATAATTGAAGGCGGAAAAAATCTGTTTACGACCAAGAACTTTCTTTATCTGGTTTACACATTGCCTGTTTTGTCTCTTTGGAAACGGGAACGATGGTTTACGTCGTCATTGCCAGCGTTGTGTGGCCTTTTCTTTATTGCATTATGTGTCCGTGCTGGCGATGGTGTCCACTATATAACGATAGCTGGCCCTTTCGCCATTATGACTATAGTCGTGGTTCTGCGATGGCTCATTTCGCTCCGCATCTCTTTGAGGTATCTGTCTTTGCTTTTTGTTGTCAGTGCATCTTATGTTATTTGGGGACATATACATTATTCAAACAATTTCTGCACCAAAAATACTGCAGAGTTCAATCGGTATATGGCATTGAGTTGGGCAATGTCCCAAGTTTCAGAGCATCCATCGGTCATCATTCTCGGTATGGAGCCTGGTCTTTGCATGGGAACTGCGTTGCCAGGCACTAAGTATTGGACATTACAGAAAGGGCGTACGGAACAGATGTGGCAGGATGAACTGGCGGCGATTCGTGACGGTTCTGCTGATTTCATTGTTTTATGGTGTGCCGATGTGAACGAGTATGATCGGATGTTGACCGATTGCGGTTATCACTTCCTGAGTGATTACTACGCAGGTAGTGTATATACGCGACATGATTTGAAAATCCCTGAAATTAAAGAGGTTACTGTTTGTGACATCATTTCTAAACGTACATACGCAGACCTCTATGGAAAATAACATCGTGCAACAATGAGCGTCGTCAGTCCCCTCTTTTCCATCATCTTGCCGGTATTCAACGCTGCGCAGACGCTGGAGCGAACCCTCGAATCGCTTCAAGGCCAGATGCTACGCGACTTTGAACTGATTTTGGTCGATGACGGTTCGACCGACGGTTCGTCGCAGATTGCAGAAAGATTGGCGGCCGACGACGCACGCATCCGGGTGTTCCGCAAGGAGAATGGCGGTGCTGCATCGGCCAGAAATGAGGCATTGAGGCATGTGCGCGGCCGCTACGTGACTTTTTGCGATGCCGACGACTGTCCAGCGTCCGATTGGTTGCAGGCTTTTGCCGATGCAATGGCCGACAACGATGTCGTGGTGCAGGGGTGGACGTATGTCATCGGCCAAAAGGAAGAAACGCAGACGTACGATGGTGTCGCGGAGGATGTGGCATCGGCCGTTGATGAGATGAGCCGTCGCGAGTCGTTCGGATTCCTGTGGAACAAGTGTTTCCGTGCGGACATCATTGCAGAACATGGTTTGCGGTTTGATGAGCGGTTCCGATTTCTTGAGGACGAGGAGTTCATCTGCCGCTATTGGACGCACGTCAGGCGGATGAAGTTCGTGCCATGTGCGGCCTATCATTATGCCATGCCGGACTTCGGTGAAAAGTATCGGAAAATAGATGGTTTCCTGTTGTATGTCAGCTTGTTGTCCAATGCGTCAAGGTTCATTGGCCATTGCCCGTCGGTCACGTTGCAGAAATATACGATGGGGCTGTTCCGCAACATGATGCTGTCGTTCCAGAGGCATCGGTACGGCGAGGCTTGGCATCGGCTGTGGCTTTTTGCCGACTATGGCCGCACGTTTCGGCAGCATAACAAATATATGCGCGTCATCCGCTCGTGGAATTGGCCGATGTGGTACCCCGTGTTGGCCATTTATACCTGCTTCAAAAGATGAATTGGACACAAAAGCCAATCAAGTCGTGGCACGTCGCGACGGTGCTCGCTTTGGTGACTGTTGCAATGCAAATGCTATGTAACATAGATAGTTACCTCTATGCACAGTGCGGGCAATTCGATTCGGCGGTGTTTTTCATGTGCGGCAAGGCGATGATGAACGGCATGGTTCCCTACGCGGATTTTACCGACAGTAAGGGCGTCCTTTTGTGGTTCATCTACGGATTGGGTTATCTTTTCGACCATTATTCGTACGTCGGTGTCTTCTGGCTGTCGTGCCTCAATATGTGGGCGACGCTGCTGATTGCCTATTGTACGGCGCGGCTGTGGCTTGACCGACGGGCATCGCTATTGGCCGCAATTTTTTTGATTATTCCGCTGACTTATTGGAACTTCTATACAGAAACAAAGGCTGAACATTTCTGCTGGCCGGCTGTCGCATGGGGCATCTATGTTTTGATGCGCGGCCAATGTCAATCGGCCATAAACAGGAGGCATGGCGTTTGGCTCGGCGTTGGACTTGTGGCGTGCCTGATGCTGAAATGGAGCGTCGCGCTGATGATGTTGAGTTTGGTTTGCAGTGCGGGTTGGATGGCATGGCAAGGAGGCTCGCTGAAGAGATATTTGCTCGGATTTTTTTGTGGTATTTTGCTGTCAATCACTCCGTTCGTCGTCGCATTTTCGTGTTGGGGAAATTGGAGCGACTTGTGGCGGGAGTATTTCGTCAATACGTTGTCGTCGGTCAGTGTGCCATTGGCCGAAACGGTGTCTCTCTATGCCGACGAGTGGGCGGGAATGTTCACTACGCGGCGTTTTTTGTATCTGCTCTACACCTTGCCGGTTCTGACGTTGTGGAACAAGAAAAATTGGTTCGCTTCAGCATTGCCGGCCTTGTGCGGCCTGTTTTTCATTGCGTTGAGCATCAGGCATGACAGCTTCGGACACTACATCTCGGTGGCAGGGCCATTTGCCATACTGTCAATCGTCGTCGCTTTGCGTTATGTGCAGTCGCACAATGTGTTACGTCTGCGCTACGTGACTTTTCTCGCCATTTTGGCGATGGCCTATGTCGTTTTGGGAAGCATACGTTACACCGACACGTTCTGCACGAAGGCGGACGAGCGGTTCGACAAATTTATGGCGGTGAGTGCCGCGATGTCGCAGGTTGACCAGCCAAAAATCATCGTTGTGGGGCAGGAGCGAGGCATTTGCATGGGAACGTCGCTGCCGGCTACGCGCTATTGGATTACGCAGCTGGGGCGCACGGAGCAGATGTGGCAGTCGCAGATGTCGGCCATCGACCAAGGGAAAGCAGATTTTGTGATTGACTTTGGTGCGGAATCGGCGGAAATGCGTGCCCGGATTTTGTCCGCTGGCTATCGCTATTTTGACACGTTCTATGGCGGTCGCGTGTATGCGCAATCGGAAGAAATTCGTCCGATTGCAGCTGAACATTTCTCGGCATGGGACATCGTGAAGAAGCGGAATTATCGTGAAGCGTATTTTGCAGCCAATGGTAAGTAAATTAGTCGATTATATAGCTCTGTTTTCGCATCGGAATAGTTTGGCCGTTCTCTATCTGTTGTTGCCTTTTGTCATTTTCTGTGTCGGATTTCTGCGTTGGTCGATAGGCTTGCCGATGGCCATTTTTTCACTTTATTGTACTTGCCGCGTTGTCCGAAGCCTGCCGAAGGAAAAAGATGTGCTTTCATGTTGGCAGAATGTCGCATTGGCCGTGGTCGCATTTTTGTGGTGCGTTCATTCCGGAATCGGTGGCCTGTGGGTGCAGCACGCAGATTTTTTTGTCAAGAACGCGGTGCTACGCGACTTAATGAACCGTCCTTGGCCGATGGTCTATGACCTTTCAATGCAGTCTGAGGCCGTTCAGCAACTTGTTGGAAATGACCACGTTGTGTTTGTTTATTATCTTTTCACATATTTGCCGGCTGCATTGTGCGGATGGCTATTCGGTTCGGAACTGGTTGCCAGAATTGCGTTGCTTCTTTGGTCAGCTTTCGGGCTTTTCCTTGTGTTGAATTTCATTTTGCATCGCGCGCGTGGGACATCGGCCAAATGGTTCATTTTCATTTTGGTGGCGTTTTTTTGTTTTTCGGGATTGGAAGTGCTTGGCGCGCCTTTGTTGGACGTTTGTCTAGGCAACGATGTGATTGCCGGGCAATGTGCTCGTATTCAGTCGCTTTCGGTAGCCAAAGAGATGTGGTGCTGGCCATATTTCAGTATGTATGGCAGTCTGTATTCTGACATGGAAATCCGTTTCAATCAGACAATTCCCATTTGGGTGGCGATGACGTTGATTCTGTCGGCTAAAGAAAAGTCGTTGATTGGATTCTTTTTCGCTTTCCTTTTGCTTTATTCTCCGTGGGCAAGCTTGGGTGTCGGTGCAATGATTTTTTACGTTGTCGGTAGGGAACTTTTGATGTCGGGATGGCGAGGCATAAAGTCGTATCTGTCGGTGGAAAGCATCGTTTTTCCACTACTGCTTGCAGCGATTGTCGGCTCATATTATGTTAGCAATCAGAATTCTGCATCATTTTCTGGCTGGTTCTGGGAATATATGCCAGTAAGCGAATTTTTTGTGCGCTACGTGATTTTCATTCTTGTAGAAATCGGTTGCTACTTTTTAATTTTGAGGAAATCGTTGGCCGAAGCCCCATGGCTTCAAGGCTCATTCGTCGTATTGCTTTTTCTGCCGTTCTATCGGATGACTGCGGCTAATGATCTTTTGATGTGTGCCTCGATTCCCGCCGTTTTTGTCATCGCTGTGCATTGGTTCGATTGGTTGAGGTCGCATTTCGGACAGCATCGCTCAACGTCGTGTGCAATCATCGCATTGCTCTGCCTGACAGGATTGACTCCGTTGGAATGGCTCATCGCCGAGGATTATCACTTCATTTCTGGCCGAACGGAACGTGTTAAGGACTCGCTGTACAGTTTCTCCACGCTTGCAGAAGATAATGCGCAACTATGTGACCAACAGTTCTTCGCTCATGATTATGAAGATACATTCTTTTGGAAATATCTGGCGAAGTGAAGTGGTTTTTTGAAGGCAATCAAGCACTCGATTTTTATTATTTATGAGCAGTAAATCTCTTTTTGTACAATCTGTCATATATCTTAGCTTGCCATTCTTGATTTTTTGTATAGGTTTTTTGCATTGGTATTGGGCTTCGGTATTGGTTGTTTCTTTAGTTTGGTCTTGTTGGGCAATAGTTCAATCGTTAGAGAGTGTATTGGATTTGAAACGTATTTCATTGAAACAAATGATGTTATGTGCTTCTGCGTCTTTTTTTTGCTGTTTCATATTAGGTATAGGCGGCTTTTGGTCTCAGAGTTACGATTGGTTTGTAAAGAATCCGCTTCTTAATGATTTGACTCTTTCGGAATGGCCTTTGATCATTGATTTTTCTAATGCCACATTAGAAGTCAAGTCTTTGTGTGGGGAAGGTAGGGCCGGATTTGTATATTATTTGTTTTTTTATTTGCCTGCTGCAACCATAGGAAAAGTATTCGGATCACTGTTGGTTGCCCGTTTTTCAATCTTCCTTTGGGCAGTATATGGACTTTCGCTGGTTTTAATGTGGCTTTTGAGACTTGTTTCAAGACCAAATAGTTGGAGAAATACATTATTCGCCGTTTTGCTTTTTGTTTGTTGGGGTGGTTTTGATATAATAGGTCAGATCTTGAGAATCATATACCTTTGGTATCAAAATTGTCATCACATAATGCCAACGTCATTGATCGATGGATGGTGTTCTCCGTATTTTACTTATTATGCATCCCATTTTACTTCCATATTTTGGAGCTTTAACCAATGCATTCCTTTATGGTTGATTACCATTGTTATTTTTTCTTTTTTCGATTTAAGGGTCATCGGTTTTTTATATAGCTTTTCACTGCTGTATTCACCATGGGGTGCTATTGGATTGTTACCAATTTTACTATTTGGAATAGTCGGGAAACTCAATCAGATCGGCTTGAAAAATATCTTTCAAATGATTAGTATGAGTAATGTGGGGTTCCCGTTGATGATTTGTGTGATAGTAGGCTCATATTATTTTTCAAACAATACTTCATTACAGGAGAAGGGTTTTTTCTGGAATTTTATAAGTGTAGGAGAGTTCTTGGTAAAGTATATTCTTTTTATTCTTGTCGAATTGGGCATATTTATTTGGCTCATGAGAAATAGAATTCACCAAGATGCACTTCTGGCAGGTTCTTTATTAACGCTGTTGTTGATTCCATTTTATAAAATGACAGCACCGAATGATTTCTTGATGAGAGCATCAATTCCTGCCTTGTTTGTCATTTTTGTATCATGGTTAGTCTGGTGCGTCGAGCATTATCAGAAGTATAAACGCATAATTTGGATAGTAACAGCATTAAGTTCATTTAGTGCCCTGCAACTTGTTCATAATACAACCAAATACACGATCCTCAATCATGGTCCCGTAACGCATAAAGAGGAAAAGTTGTTCTCTGATTGTGATGATGCGTTTATTGCGCAATATGGAGAAAAACAATTCTATGCACATGATTATCAAGATACCTTTTTTTGGAAGTATTTGGCTAAGAGTAATTACGATTTGATTAATGGACAGAGATGAATAGGATATCTACTCTTTTTCGCAAGAATGGCTTGTTTTTGGCCTTTGCGTTCACCATCTTTCTTAAAGTGACGATTTTTAATATAGCAACAGCTCATGTTGATAAATGGCAAGAATTACTTTCGTACCCTACATTCTTTTTTGTCTCTTGGTTCGGTAAGGTGCTTCCTGCTGTTATTATTGCGAGTACCGTCTATTTATGTCGTCGTTGTCAGTGGTGGACAATCGTCATCTGTCTCTTGATTGATGTTTGGATTGTTTCCAATTTGTTCTATTTTAAAGCCAATGGGTTGTATTTGACTCCAGAAGCCATCTGCCTGATTGGCAACTTACGTGGTTTTGAGAGTTCGCTGTTTGCTTTATTGGATTGGAGCGTCTTTCTGGTTTTGACTATTACAATCGCATATGTAGTTGTTTATTTGGGGTTTCGACTCCGGCAATGTCAGATGCGTTCAACACGATGTTTTTTTGGCTGGGTCCTTTCCTTTTTGTTGTTGGATTGCGTGAGCAATGGCGTTTATACCTATAATGGATATAGGTGGGAAAAGCAAACTCTCGGCCAAAGATTGTCAAATGCATACCCTTTTGGCTTGCTGCATGAAGACGCAGTCAATCATTCCTCGTATTATCAGATGGACTATATGTATTATCAATCGGTGTTGTCTTATTTCCCTGCTATGTTTATGCATGCCTATTGGAGTTCAAGCCGGACCAGTCTGTCAGAGGAAGAGTGTAGTCGTATAGCTTCTTATTGGAAAGGATGTCGGGACATTTATCCATCTCATAATTTGGTGTTCATTTTGGTTGAGAGTTTGGAGTCTTGGCCATTGGAAAAAGTCAATGGCATTGATTATATGCCATATTTATCTCAATTCAAGCAAAATGAGCATGTTTTTTATGCAGATAGATTAAAATGTCAGATTAAGTACGGAATGTCAGGTGACGGGCAGATGATATCAATGACAGGGTTGTTGCCGATAGATAAGGATGTCGCTTGCTTTCGATATGGACGTAACCGTTATCCGAATTTCGCATCCTTTTTTGTCAAGTCAACCATTTTCAACCCGAGTAAAGGTGAGTGGAATCAAACAGTCGTGACTCCCAGTTATGGCTTCGACCATCTTATTGAGACGGAAAATCGTGGAACAGATGAATCGATACTACAACAGACCTCTGATTATGTCCTTTCAGAGTCGGAAATGCCATTTTGTACATTGTCACTGACCATTAGTTCTCACTTGCCATTTAATGCATCACTGGCTCAGCCATATTCACAAGATTCAGATATGCCAGCTTTGATGTCTCGCTATTTGAATAGTTTGTCTTATACAGATTCTTGCCTACAGGTCTGCGTTGAGAAGATTTTGAACAGCCCGCTGGCCGATAGTACCGTCATTGTCATAACGGGTGACCACACCATTTTCCGGTCAAATAGTTATGGCGATTTGGACAGTTACGCATCGGCCAAGGGCATCCCGTTCAAGGCCAATCACAACTATGTGCCGCTCATCATATATTCGCCCGACATCGTGCGGAATGAATATTTGCATGAAGAGGTTTATCAGATGGACATTTTCCCGACGGTTTGTGCGATGCTGGATTCCACGGTGCATAATCCGTCGTTCGGCGTCAATTTGCGCGATTCCGTTGCTCGCCAGCATCGGCCAATATCGGAAGAAGAAGCCTATCGGATGTCCGATTTGATGATTCGCAGCAACTATTTCGGCTTGCAAAAATGATGACCTCAAATTATTCCAGTTTGTCAAAGATTTGTACTGATGAAAAAAATTACCATACTCGTCCCGTGTTATAACGAAGAGAAGTCGTTGCCGCTGCTATATCCGGAGTTGAAGTCGCTGATGGACAGCCAAAGTGCCTACGCATGGGAGGTGCTTTTTGTGAACGACGGCAGCCGCGACAACACGTTGGCCGTAATCAAGGCACTCCATGTGGCCGATGCCCGTATCCAATATGTCAACTTGTCGCGCAACTTCGGCAAGGAGAATGCAATGTTGGCCGGATTCGACTATGCCACAGGCGATTGCATGGTTATAATCGATGCCGATTTGCAGGATCCACCGTCATTGATTCCTCAGATGTTGGTCTATTGGGAGCAGGGTTTCGACGATGTCTATGCCCGACGTGCCGACCGTGGACGGGAATCGTGGCTGCGCAAACGGTTTTCGTTGCTTTTCTACAAGATTCTGGACCATTCTACGCGATTTGATGTGTTGCAGAATGTTGGTGACTTCCGTCTGTTGGACCGACGCTGCATCGAAGCCCTCCGGCAGATGCGCGAGAGTGAGCGCTACACCAAAGGAATGTTCTGCTGGATTGGCTTCAACAAGAAGGAGATTGTCTTTAACCGGGCCGATCGTGTGGCTGGCGAGAGCAATTGGAGCTTCTGGTCGTTGTTCAACTTGGCAATTGAGGGGATTACGTCGTTCACGACAGCGCCGTTGCGTTTCGCTACGGTCTGCGGCATCATTGTCGCGTTCGTTGCCTTCTGCCTGATGCTGTTCTATGGCGTGAAGACGTTGCTCTGGGGCGACCCCGTGCAAGGTTTCACTACGTTGATTGTGGTCACGCTTTTCTTGGGTGGAGTCCAGTTGCTGTCGATCGGCATCCTGGGCGAATACATCGGCCGTATTTTCAACGAGACGAAGCGTCGGCCACCTTATCTGGTCGGAGAGTATAGTCTGGAGAATACATTGTAACAATAATTTCGGTTGATGGAACAGCAAAAACAACGCATCGAATTCATTGATTTGGCGAAGGGCATCTGCATTTGTTTGGTGGTCTATAATCATATTGTTTTTCATTATCCAGAGGTTTATTCGCCGTTGCATGATATGTTTTATGGTATTCGGATGCCGCTGTATTTTTTCCTTTCTGGCTTGTTTTTCAAGCCCTATGACGGATTTTGGGATTTCACGGTGCGCAAGATAAACAAACTTTTGGTACCGTTCGTTGCGTTTCATTTCCTTACCGCAGTCGTATGGATGGTTGCGACCGATTTATTAGCACATCGTTTCGCATTGCAGACGAGTTGTGGCTATGTGGTCAATTTCATCGTGGGTCCTTATAGAGAGCAGGTGACCAACCAGCCAATCTGGTTTCTGCTCTGTTTGTTTGAAATGAATCTGATTTTTGTCGCAATAATATGTGCTCTGAATCGTTTTGGACAGTCTGTGAGAATCATAGGATTGCTATTGATTACATTCTTGATAGGTGCGGTTGGTTATATTGTTGGTGCTCAAAAACTTTCTTGGCCGATGTATATTGACACATCTATGACGGCTTTACCATTTTTTTCGATGGGGTTCATTGTCCGTAAATATACGAAGTTCCTTTTGCCAAACCGTTTTGACCGCTATAACATCTTTTTTTGTGCAGCGCTTGCCGTCATGTCATTTGTCCTTTTGACCGGTGATGCAGAATTTTGGTGCAATCGGTACAATGGTTTGAATATTATGCAGCTATATGTCGGATGTCTCGCGGGATTATTGGCTATTCTATTGTTGTCCAAGATGATGCGCCACATTCCTTTGGTATCCTATTTCGGCCGATACAGCATCATTATATTGGTCACGCACATGTTCTTGTTCCCGTACGTACAACGTGCAGTCGATTATCTGCGGCTGCCAGTCATTCTAATGCTGATAATCACGTTCATATGCACCATGTTGGCCTATCTGGTCGTCATCCCGCTCTTCAAACGCTATCTGCCGCACATCACCGCACAGAAGGATTTGTTTCGTCTGCCTGGGGAGAAGGCATGAAGGTGTTTTCGTCCATGAAAATCGCGTAACAAAACATTTCAAACACAAAAACATTCGATCTGATGAAACGGCTTGCAATCATCGTCCCCTGTTTCAACGAGGAGGCGGTTTTGTGGGATACGACAAAGAAGCTTCTTGCCGTGCTGAATGGAATGAAGCGGGATAAAGTCATTGCCGACAATAGCTTCTTGCTCTATGTGAATGACGGAAGTGCGGACATGACGTGGAGCATCGTAAAAAAGCTGCATACGGAAAATTCTGCGGTGTGCGGCGTGAACTTGGCGGGCAACGTCGGCCATCAAAAGGCATTGGTTGCGGGACTTTCGACGGCGGTGCAATATGCCGACATCATGGTTTCGATCGATGCCGATTTGCAGGACGATGAGAATGCCATTGTCCGTATGGTCGGGCTATACGAGCAGGGCAACGACATCGTCTATGGAGTGCGTTCTTCGCGGAAGACCGACACGCGCTTCAAGCGCATCACAGCAGTGATGTTCTACCGCATGATGCGATCGTTTGGGGTCAAGTCGGTGTTCAATCATGCCGATTTCCGTCTGATGAGCAAGCGCGCCGTGCTCTATCTGTTGCAGTTCCACGACCGCAATCTTTTCTTGCGCGGCATGGTGCCGATGCTGGGCTACAAGACGGCGAGCGTCTATTATGAGCGCAAGAGCCGTACGGCAGGCGAGAGCAAATATCCATTGGCCAAGATGTTGGCTTTGGCGTTGGACGGGGTGACCAGTTTCTCGATCAAGCCGTTCCATTTTGTGTTGTATTTGGGCGTGGCTTTTCTGGTAATCTCGTTTGCCATTTTTTGTTGGGTGTCATATAGTTACATCACAGGTCGCGTAGTGCCGGGTTGGTCGTCGCTGATGCTGTCGGTTTGGTTCTGTTCTGGCTGTGTGCTGTTCTGCTTGGGTGTGATTGGCGAGTACATCGGAAAGATTTATGTCGAAGTTAAAAACCGGCCGTTGTACAACATCGAACAGGTTTTGATGTAGTCGGCCGTTGGCGTTGTTTTGTTGCCTATTTAAAGTATGTTGTTTAATTTTAGAGGTTTTGACGGCTCGCGTAGCGTGACTCGCGGCAGTCGGCTGTGGAATTTCCTGATTGTACTTATTCTTGTGCTTGGCATTGGCATCCGTTGGTATTGGGCAGAGCAGAAAGAGGGGATGAATTTGGATGAAGTCGCGTCGTTCAGTTTAGCCGAGAGCGACGATGGAGCCTATGCGCAGCCGCTTTATTCGCCAGGAGAAAGGAGCCGGGTGATGACCGGTCGTGATCTGAAAAGCTACTATTTCATCCACGATGCAAGTTGGACGGGCATGTTGGATGACTTGCGTACAATGCACGGCCGGATGCGTGTCCACGACCATACGAATTTCTATTATTCGATTCTGCGGGTGTTTTTCGTCGGGACGGACACGACGGATGTGAAGAGCATAATGACGCGCGGCATCGTGCTCAACCTGCTGTTTTTTGCCGCAAGTTTTTTCGTCTTCTACAGGCTTCTGTCGCTCTACTACGCGGCCCGTCCGTTGCTCATCCTGGTTGCGATGGCCTGTTTTGCGCTGATGCCAGGCGCGGTGTCCGATGCGTTGTTCATCCGCCCCTACGAATTGCAGATGCTCACGGTACTGCTGCTTGCGTGGTGGCTCTCGAAGGTATCGTTGTCGGTTGATGCCGGCACATGGCGCTGGAGCTTGCGCAACTTTGTCGTCACGGCACTGGCCTTGTTCGGCGTGCTGTGGACGGGTTATTTCATGGTGCTTCTGGTCGCGATTTTCGGCTTTTTCGTGTTGCTGAAGTTGTGGCGTGTTGGCCAGCTGAAGGCCGGCATCGGCTATTTCTCGGCTGCTGCATTGGCTGCGATAGGATTGTGTAGGATTGCCTATAGTGGCTACTTCATCGGATTTCAGGGCGACGGACGCATTGCCGACAAGCTGTTGTCCGACGGCGCAATTGACCGTATGTGGAACAGCATTCTGTCGTGGAAATCGTTGCTGCTGCACTACACGATGAGCGAATATGTCCTTGTACTACTTGTCATCGCCGCCGCGTTGGGGTGGAGGAGAGCCGAAAGGCTGCCATTCGTCGTTTTCCCTGCATTCGTATATACATTTGTCGTAATGCTTTTGGCTCCATATTTGAGCAACCGTTATATTGTCGCCGTTACGCCACTGCTGCTTTTGTCCATCCCAGCAGTCCTTTCGTGGGTGCGCCAATTTTGGATTCGGCACGCGTTGGCCGTAATTGTTGTCGCAATTTACGTGTCAATGTCTTTGCAGGAATGCAATATTGAGTATTTGTATCGGAAACCGGATGAACTACAGTTGCTGGCTGACAAAACTGGACAGATTCGCATCGTCCAACGGCAGATTTGGCAGTTGAGGAGTTTGATTCCTTTTCTTTCCGACGACAATGTCTATGAAATCGCTCAAAATGTCGATTTTCAATCATACGCATCTGGAGACATTGTCGTTTATTCTCCGAGATTTTTTGAAGAACCGTCAGTTTTCGGCAGCGAACAATTTGAGCCGTGGGGCATCTATGCCTACTATACTTTCTATCGTGTCAAGTAGCAGCCTGAATCAGCCATCTGTTCTTTCGGAAATAACTGATTCTTAACTTCCTATGCCAAAATTACTCACCCTCATCGTGCCGACCTACAACATGGAGGCGTTGTTGGCGCGCTGTCTCGGTTCGTTGGTGTTGGCCGATGCACCTGCCTTGATGACGCAGGTCGAGGTGTTGGTCATCATCGACGGTGCGACCGATGGCAGTTCCGCGATTGCGCATCGTTTCCAAGAGGATTATCCGCAGACGTTCCGCGTGATTGACAAGGAGAACGGCAACTATGGTTCGTGCATCAATCGCGGTTTGCAGGAGGCGCAGGGCAAGTATGTGAAGGTGCTGGATGCCGACGACAGCCTCAATCCGGCGGCCTTCCGCGCGTATTTGGAGATGTTGGCCACGCTCGATGTCGATCTGGTCATCACGAGCGGTTCGTATGTCACGTCCGACGGCACCCCACACGGCGAGTGGAAGTTCGATTACGACAGCGAGGGGCATTGGCCGATAGAGGAATTGAAGCCGCTTTGGATTCACTACGTGACTTATCGCACCGAAATCCTGCGGCAAATCGGCTATCGGCAGACGGAGGGCATCAGCTACACCGACGAGGAATGGTGCTTCTATCCCGTGGCCGCCGTCCGCGAGTTTTACACCTTGCCCGTTGCGTTGTACCGCTACACCGTGGGGCGCGAGGGGCAGACAATGAACCCCGGCCAATGGATCAAGGCCATCGGCAATGAAATCCGCGTGACGTGTGGAATGCTTGATTATCTGGAGGTTGGCCAATGGCGCACAAGTCGCGCGGCGGTCTATATCTGCCAGAAGGTGAGCACACGCATCGCCAGTTTCTACCGCCGTGCGATGATTGATTTCGCGCTCTACAACAATGCCGAATTGGCCTCGTTCGACCAATTTCTGGCGCAGAAGAATCCCGAAATCTTTGCCGAATTGGCCGATGTGCAGGCCGACAGCAAGCGTTTCCCGTTCCGTTTCGTGCGCTATTGGCGGCGCAACCATCGGCATTTGAATCCGTACATGAACCGTTTCCGCCTGTACCGGTTCTGGCTGAAAATGCGCGCCTTGAAACATTGATTGTCATGCCTCAACTCTCCATCCTTGTCCCGATCTACAACGTCGAGCCGTATTTGCAGCGATGCATTGACTCCGTCCTGTCGCAGGATTTCACCGACTATGAGCTGATTTTGGTCGATGACGGCTCGCCCGACCGTTGTCCGGCCATCTGCGATGAAGCATCGGCCAAAGATTCGCGCATCAAGGTCATCCACAAGGTGAACGGCGGACTGCCATCGGCGCGTTTGGCCGGATTTGAGGTCGCACGCGGCGAGTTTGTCGTCTTCCTCGATTCTGACGACTGGCTGTTGCCCGGCGCATTGGCAATGCTGCATCGTGCGATGATGGGCGGCGACTACGACATTGTGAAGACGCGCCCCTGCCGCAGTGACGGACGGTCGCAGTGGCTCGAATCGTACCCGACCAATGCGGGCGAGATTGAGGGCAGCGTGGCCTATGCCGAGCGGATGAACTACAACCTGATTCATCCCTATCTGCACAGCGGCATCTACCGCAAGTCGGTTTTCACGGCCGATGTCTTCCGTTCCATATCCGAGGCCGGCATCAGTTTCGGTGAAGACTGGTTCGCCAACATGATGATTGCGCCCAACGTGATGCGCGTGCTTGTGGTCGATGAACCGTCGCACGTTTACTACGTGAATTCCGCGTCGATTGTCGGCAATTCAATTTTGTCCGACGGCGTGAACCGACAGGCCGGAACGCTGCTCGAAGATTGCCTGAAACCATGGAACGATGAGGTTTGGCAGATGGCGCAGTCGAAGCAGTATATCGGCAAACTGACCCGTTTCTTTGCGCCGGAAGTGCCGTTCACGCGCGCCGAATACGACATCGTACACAACTACTACGTTGAACATCCGGCCGTGCGCCGATATTCCGAGGCCAAGCACCTGCGTTTCTTCGACTGCTACGCGGTTTATTGGCTCTACGTTCATGCCTACCGCTTCCTCTTCAAGTGGATTCGGTTGAAGGGTCGGACACGAAAATTGCAATACTGATCTATGAGTCTTGAACAGCGGCCGAAGGTGTCGGTCATCGTGCCCGTCTATCGCGTTGAGCCGTTCATCGAAAAATGCGCCGATTCGTTGTTGCGGCAGACGCTCGATGCCATCCAGTTCATCTTTGTCGATGACTGCGGCGGCGATGCCAGCGTCGATTTGCTGCGCGGTGTCGTTGGCCGATATCCCGAGCGTAACGTGCTGATTGTCAGTATGCCGCAAAACAGCGGCGTGTCGGCGGCGCGTGCAAGGGGAATCGCATTGGCCACGGGCGATTATCTCGGTTTCTGCGACAGTGACGATTGGGTTGAGCCGACCATGTACGAACGGCTGTACGACGCAGCCATTGGCCAAAACGCCGACATCGTGGCTTGCGGATACAACGAAATAATCGGCCGGAAAGTGACAAAATTCCAGTTCGACAAGGCATCGGACGACCTTGCGACAATCATGTCGTTCACCCACTTTGGCCGCGAATATGGCGCATTGTGGAACAAGATAATCCGACGCGAGTTCTTCTTGACTGAAAACCTCCATTTGGGCGACGGTCTGTCGATGTGGGAGGACAGCTGCACGCTCATTCCGATGCGGTTGCGGTCGGCCAAGACGGTTTTTCTGTCCGATTGCCTCTACAACTACTACGTGAATGAAGGCAGCGTCACTACGCGATTTTTGATGCGGAAAGTGACCGATTCGTGCGAGGCTGTGCGCCGTCTGGAGCAATTTTTTGTGTCCAATGGCTACGCCTCGGAAAGCAAGGAACTCGTTGAATTCCTGAAACTTAATGCCACGGAGGTCCTGATGCGTTTCCCGTCGCGGGAGAACATCGTGATGTGGCGTGAGACCTTCCCCGAGGCGGCATCGGCCATCTGGCGCTATCCGTCGTGGAACGTCGTCTTGAAGTTCCGTGCCTGGCTTGTGGCGCGTCTGCCGTTGCCATTGGCGATGATTGTTGTCAAGTACGTAAGAAAATGAAAATGACGAAGATAGGAATCGTTGTCGTATCGTACAAGAATGCGGCAATGACGGCGCGCTACGTGCGTGAAGAGTTGTCGCGGCTCACTTGCCCGCACGATTTGGTCGTTGTGGCCAATGCGGCATCGGTCGAGGAGGGGCGTGCGCTGGCCGAGGCTTGTGGCATTGCTGAGGGCGACGTCGTTGCATCGGCCGAGAATTTGGGCTATGCGCGTGGCAACAATTTGGGAGTGCGCACGTTGCTGGAGCGCGGCGAATTTTCGCATTTCCTGTTTACGAACGATGACATCGAAATCCGCGATGCCGACATCCTAGAGCGGCTTGCCGACACGATGCAGCGGCATGACGACGTGGCTGCCATCGGACCCCGGATTGTCGGGCTGGACGGCCGGGACCAGTCGCCGCACGACCGCTACATCTCACCGTGGCGGCTCATCGGCTGGCGGCTCTTCTCGTTTTTGCGGCACAGGCAGGGCGTGGCTGAAGCATCGGCCAACGAAACTCCGCAATCGCGCTACACATATTGGGTGCAGGGCTCGTTCATGCTGGTCGATGCCGAGGCTTTCCGGCGCGTCGGAATGTTCGACGAGGGCACTTTCCTCTACTTTGAGGAGCCGATTCTGGCCGAAAAGTTCCGGGCGATAGGTCGACGGATGTTTTTCGACGCGACGTGCAGCGTCGTCCATTACGAAGGTAGCAGCATGAAGTCGAATCCGAACCGCGAACGGATTGAGAATGAGAGCCGTATGCTGTATTTCCGGAAGTATCGAGGCGTGTCGGCCATCGTGTTGTGGTTGCTGAAAATTGTGTTGCAATGGAACAAGTAAAACATAGAAATTCCTCGATTGAGCTATTGAAGTTCATCGCCGTCTTGCTCATCGTGAACTGCCATTTCAAGGAGCAGTATGTCAGCTTCCGCGAATTTGCTACGGGCGGCGCCATCGGCGATGCTCTGTTCTTTTTCTGTTCTGGCTACACGCTGTTTCTGGGTCGTTTCGGCCGATTTGACGAGTGGTACAAGCGGCGCATCCGGCGCATCTATCCGTCGGTTCTGGCCTTTGGTCTGATGTCGTGGCTCGTCTGGTCGTACGACATGACGTTCGGCACGCTTCTGCTCACCGGCGCGGGCTGGTTCGTGAGCTGCATCATGATCTACTACGTGATTTTTTACGCCATCCGGCGTTGGTCGGCCAACCGTCTTACGTGGATCTATGTGGCATTGGCCGTGCTCATCGCCATTTGGTACACGCTGTTTCTCACGCCGTTACGTGCACAACTGATGGCGCAGGGCGAACCGTGGAAGACGTTGTTTTTCACGACGATTCCGGCCAACGGCATCTGGGTCTATCATTGGAATTACCTGAAGTGGCTGCTCTTTTTCCCTGCCTTCCTGATGGGTGCGCACGTCGGCAAGCTCGAAGCGGCGGGCAAGGGCAGAAAGGGAGGTTCATGGCCGATGGCTATCGTCCGCGTAGTGGCCTATCTGCTTGTGTTTTACGGCATCCAGTTGTTCTGTTCGCGCTTCGTCGAGTGGCGTTGGATGCAGATTTTCAGCCTCCCGCCGCTGTTGGGACTGTGCTATGCGCTCTACGGGATGTGTCAGTTGCCATCGGCCAAAAGATTGGCAGAAAACCGCGTCCTGGCGTTCATCGGCGGACTGTGTCTGGAGATTTACCTCGTGCAGCCATCCGTGCGGACCACGGCATTGAACCATCTGTTTCCGCTCAACCTGCTGATTCTGTTTGTGGCGATTGTGCTTGCGGCCTATGTTTGCCGTTCGCTCGGCCGATTCATCCAGCAGTCGTTCAGCAGCGAGGACGGCTACGATTGGAAAAGGATTTTTGGGTAGTCAGGCCCCTCGGCATGGGAGTAAGAATGTTTGAAATCCGCGTAGCAATTCGCATTTGTTGTAGGAATCTTTCTTTTCGCTCCTCTTTCACTTCATTTAGATAGAATATGAACTATTTTGTCCAGATATTCAAGGAATTATACTATTATACGCGCGGCTATCTGAACAGTCCGGCGCGATGGATGCTCATAATGTTTGCGCTTTGGATCTATCGCGTGAGCGTCATGCCGGCGGTAGCTGGCGGCATTGCGCAAGGTCTGCAAATCGGCACATTGTTCGGAATGTTGTTTTTCGCCATCAAGTGGAATCCGTTGAGCATCAGTTTCGGACTGTTCCGCACTGGAATGCCTGTGTTGACCATGACGTTTTATCTGCTGCTCGGCATGTTGAGCACGCTGTGGTCGTACAAGCCGGACTATTCGCTCTTCATGTCGTTCGAGAAGCTGGCGTTCTTGGCCATCTTTTTCGCACTGTTCACCATTCCGCAGACCTTCCTCGCCACCGAGAAATTCGTCGTTATGCTGATGTTCGGCTCGTTGATTTTCAACTGGTTTGCGCCACGAGTCGCGGGCTATCAGGGCTTCATGGGACACGACTTGCAGGAGGGTTCGTGTGCCGCAATGCTTGTGGCCTATTGCGTGGGCGAATTGTTGTCGGACAAGGTTGCCAGTCCGATGCGTAAGCCGATGTTCCGCGTCGTTGTCATCGTAGGTGTTTTCTGCCTGTTCACATCGACCAGCGGCGGTGCCAATGCTTCGGCAGCGTTGGGCGTGGCCATTGCCTTTCTGGTGAGCGGACGGATTGTCTGGGCGCTCGCATTTGCGTTGGGCGGTGCGCTGCTGATGTTGAACGACGCCATCTACGACAAGATTTTCAATATGCTGATGCAGGGAAAGTCGCAGAACGACATCCAGACCGCCACCGGACGCACCGCCATCTGGTCAGCTCTAACTCCGTTGGCCGAGCAGAAGCCGATGTTGGGATGGGGCTACGCGGCCATCGAGCGTTACATGACCGACACCGGAATCATGCGCCTCACCGACGTGCACAGCAACTTCTACGGCGCGTATGGCGGCACAGGACTCATCGGCCTCACTTTGCTCATCATTCATCATGTCGCAGCCTTGTTGTATGCCTTCCGTAATGCGCTGCGACCAGGTTTCGCCGGTGTGATATGCGCATTGGCAGCCGGCACGATGAACGGCTATTCCTACGGCTATCTGGCCGGCAAGACGGCCATCATCACGGTGTTCTATCTGGCCTTCGTGATGCTGACATTCATCTACACATACGTCCCCGTCGAGCAAAATGAAGCGTGAACTGAGCGAAAAAATCCGCGTAGCGTCGTTTGTGGCGACGGTGCTCGTCGTGTTGCGTCATTCCTACACGATTTCGGCGTTCTATCCTGCTGGAAATGAGCCGTATTGGCTGAACCGTTTCGAGTGGGGAACGCTTTTCTGGACCGACGTCGCCGTGCCGTTCTTCTTTTTCGTGTCGGGCTATTTCTTCATGCGGCGCGACTACGTGGCCGACGGCACATACTTCGCGATGTTGCGCAAGAAGGCATCGACATTGCTCGTCCCGTTCGTCATCTGGAACGTCGTCGGTGGCCTGGTGCTTTTCTTCTACGACAGCGAAGGCAACCTCGGCGCATCGGCCACAGAATGTCTGCGTAATTTCGTGCTTAGCCGATGGTACGGCCCGTTGTGGTACGTGCGCGATCTGATGCTCTTCATGCTGGCATTTCCGCTCTACGGCTGGCTCTATCGGCGTCGGTTATGGCCGATGCTCCTGCTGCTCATCATCTACATGATGTGGAACAAGTGGTGGCCGGCCGATGTCAGTCTGCTGTCGTGGGAGGGCATCATCTTTTTCCTGTTGGGCGGCCTTTTCCAACGGCGGCCGTCGCTGCTCGACCGACGTCCATCGGCCATAATCGCCCTGCTGATGCTCGTCGTTTGGGTGGCCTATTCGTTCACATTCACGTCGTGGGAAAGGTGGCCGCATCGCATCGGACTTCTCGTCGGCCTTCCGGCTTTCTGGCTCTCGCTCGACCTTCTGCCGCGCCGTGTGTGGCACTTTTGCCGACGGCTTTCGGGCTATTCGTTCCTGATTTACGTCACACATTTCTACGCCGTCAAGGTGCTGAAAGTCGGGTTGGCCTATTTTATGGCCGATAGCGCATCCGTCGCATTTGCCGCGTTCTTCGTCATTCCCGTCGTGATCGTTGCCGTGACGGTCGTTGTTGGCCGATGGTGGCGTCGGCTGTCGTCAAAGACGTATTCCGTGTGCATGGGCGGCCGCCTTTTTTGAACGTCGATGCCTCGCTACGCGATTTTTTTGTCGGATGACTCAGCGTAACGTGAAGGGCCGCAGGTTTTTAAGTCAAAATTTATCTCATGAGAGTACTCTACGCCAACCAGGTTTTTCTGGACTATCGCGTACCATATTATAAGGAGCTGATCCGGCTCTTCGGCGGCGACTTCTACGTGATGTTTTCGCCCAACCGCTACCGCCTGATGCACCGCGACGACCTCGTGGCGCGCATCGGACGCGAATTCGGGGCCAATGCCGTCGCCTTCAGGCACGACTATCTGTTCGACACCGCAACGATGTCGTTCAACCGCGTGGACGGCGAACGTGGCCAGAAGATCCCGTTCATGTTCGGATTCCTCACCGCCATCCGCCGCGTGCGCCCCGACGTGCTCATCACCGAGGCTTTTTTCCAGTGGACGCCGTGGGCCGTGCTCTACCATTGCCTGTTCGGCACGCCGCTCTACATCGGCTACGAACGCACGCCACACACCGAACGCAACAATGCGCGTTGGAAGACGTGGCACCGCCGCATCACCGACCGTTTCGTGCGTGGCTACCTTGTGAACGGGCAGGAAACCAGACGTTACCTGATGAGCATCGGCATCCGCGCTGAGAAGATTCATTGCGTTGGCATCAGTGCCGACAGCGAAGGGCTGAAATCGTCGGTCGAGGCATTCCGAAAAAGTCCCGATTACGCGACATTCCGACAGCAGTTCCATCGTGCCAATGGATTGATGTACCTCTTTTCCGGTCAGATTGTCGAGCGCAAGGGCTTGAAATATCTGTTGGCCGCGTGGATGGAGCATCGGCAGAAATTCCCAGACGATACGCTCGTGGTGTGCGGCGGCGGCGACCAGTTCGACGAGTTGAACGCGCAATACGGTTCGGTCGAAGGCATCTTCATGCTCGGCCGAGTGCCCTACAACGAGATTTACCGTTACTACGCGGCGGCCGATGTCTTTGTGCTCCCCACGTTGGAGGACAACTGGAGCCTCGTCGTTCCCGAAGCGATGGCTTGTGGCCTGCCCGTGGCGACCTCCATCTACAACGGATGCCACGTCGAACTGATTCGCGAAGGCGTCAACGGATTTACGTTCGATACGTTCCGCCGCGACACCATCGTCAATGTGCTTGCAAAGTTCCACTACGCGGATTTGGCGGCGATGGGCGAGGCCTCAGTCCGTATGGAACAGCCGTTCGACACGCAGTCGTGCGCCCGCCGAGTTTTTGAATGTCTCACAAACTCAAAACCTCAACAATGACAGACCTTTCCATCATCATACCCGTTTACAACGGCGAGGCACTGCTGCGTCGCTGCCTGGACTCCGTCGTCGGCCAACAGACAAGCCGCACGTGGGAAGTCTGGCTCATCGACGACGGCTCGACCGACGCATCGTTGGCCATCGCCCGCGAATATGCCGCACGCATGGTTGACGGCCGATGCTTCAACGTCGTCCAGCAGGAAAATGCCGGTCCGGCACGAGCCCGCAACCGTGGCATTGAGGCCGCACAAGGCCGCTACGTGGCTTTTCTCGATGCCGACGACTATTGGCAGCCGACCTACATCGAACGGACAGTTGACTTCCTCGACGCGCATCCCGAATGTGTGGCCGTCAGCGTCGTCTGCAAGAATGTGGCTGTGAGCGGAGTTTCGTACACACCGGCTTGTCTGGCCCCTGATAGCGAAGAAAATTCACCTTTTTTTACAAAAAGTGAAAAAAAAATATCATCTTTGCGCGTTAAAACGGCCGGCACGTCGTTCGTAATCGACAATTTCTATGCCTATTGGGCCCGCGAATGTCATGTCGGGACGTGTTCGACGACAATGTCATCGGCCGCAGCAAAAAAGGTGCTGATGCGCGAAGATCTGCGCATTTCCGAAGACTATGAGTTCTGGCTCCTGTTGGCCGCACATGGTCGATGGGGCATGATTCCAGAAGCGCTCTACGTGAGCGACGGCACATCGACATTGGCCACACGCGCCGACTGGCTCGGACGGATGAAACGTCGATGGGAAAATGCCCCGACGTTGTCCGAATGGGAACGCCGAATCGTCGAACAACGGCCGGAATTGACTGCCGACGACGATTTCCACCGTGCAGAAGGTCGCGTAGCGCGCAATCTGACCTATTGCCAGTTGTTGAGCGGACGCGGGTCGTTGGCCAGAAAAGAGGCACTTGCCTATGGCCGATGGTTCATCGCCGACCCCATTGGACGACTGATGAACCTGTGCAAATGGAACTGTGTAACATGGTGGCTGATGTGCCGTTTTTTGCGCTATAGGGAACATCATCGATTCAAATGACGCTTTCGAATGAATGCGCCAATGAAAGAAAAGAATCAATTATTTGTTTGCTAAATGTCTGAAACTCAGAGTGTAGAATCGAAAAAGAAGCCGACTGTGCTGTTCATCATGCACATGCCGCCTCCAATTCATGGAGCGAGCGTCGTCGGCCAGTTTATCAAGGATTCTGAATTGATAAACGATGCTTTCGACTGCCATTACATCAACCTGACGACGGCTAAGAATATGGAGGATATCGGCAAGGGCGGTATCGGCAAGATTGCACTTTTCCTCGAAAAGGTCGTCAAGGTGCACAATGCCATCCAGAGCCTGCGTCCGTCAATCATCTATATGACGCCGTGCACTTCGGGCGGGCCGTTCGTGAAGGACAATCTGATGCTGAGTTTCGCAAAAATATTTGCCGCAGTCTATAGCCGCAAGAGCCGTTTTGTGATTCACCTGCACAATAAGGGAGTCCAGACGATGCAGGACGACTGGAAATACAGTGTGATGTATCGCTCGTTTTTCTCCAACATGCACGTCATCCTGTTGGGCGAGAGCCTCTATGCCGACATCGCGAAATATGTGAAGCGCAGCAATGTGCTGATTTGTCCGAATGGAATCCCCGATGTCGAGACGCATCTCGATGAAAAAGTGCATAATGAGGTGCCGCGAGTGCTCTGGCTGTCGCACATCATGCTGACCAAGGGCTTGATGGAGTTCCTCGATGCGTTGAGCATACTGAACAAGCGCGGAGTGAAGTTCATGGCCGATTTCGTCGGCGGTATAACCGGCGAAATCACACAGGCCGAGTTTGAGGACGAAATCGAAATGCGCGGCTTGTCGGACATTGTTGAATACCACGGCAATAAGTTCGGCCGCCGAAAGGACGACTTCTTGCGCCAGGCCGACATCTTTGTACTGCCGAGCTACACGGAGGCCTTCCCGCTGACAATCCTCGAGGCCATGCAGTTCGCGCTGCCGGTCGTCGCATCCAACGTCGGCGGCATCAGCAGCCAGATTGAAGACGGCGTCAACGGATTCCTGCTGGGCGGCAAGGAGCCGATCATGCAGAACACGTTCCGTCCCGATCCGCATGAGTTGGCCGACCGTCTGGAACGTCTGCTTTGCGACCGCGAACTGTGCGTGCGCATGGGGCAGGAGGGGCGTCGCCGCTACGAGGCGCATTTCACGTTGCCGACGTTTGAACATAACTTCAAGCAGGCATTGGAAACCGTGCTCGAAACTCCAAGCATCGACGATGAACACGAAAAAACAAAATGAAAAAATATTAATCCAAACAAATGTAATTTTATGAAAAAGACTTTTTCTTTATTCGTAATCCTCATGGCCTCTTCGTTGGGTTTGGCATCTGCGCAAGATGTCGTTGCAGCCGATAGCACAGCTGTTGAAGCAACGTTCGACGCCACATCGACAAGTGAAGAAGACTATTCTTTCCTGTTTGAATCGAATGAAGTTGACTTCAACGAAGGAGTTGAAAAAGGCGATTGGGAACTCCATCTCGACCTGTATATGAATACCTCGACAGGTACCTCGGCAATCACGAGCGATGAAAGCGGCGGTTTCAATGTCGGTTTCGGCTACAATGTGCTTCATTCCTTCTACGCAGGTTTGTCGACGGGCTATTGGCACGACTTCGGTGGAACTTCAGGTCTCGAAGCTGGCGACTTTATGCCTTTTATGGCCGAATTGCAGCTTCGATGGAATGTCCGTCGCAAACTGTCTATTTATGCGCAGGGACGAGGCGGCTTGGTTGTACCTATCGTTTCAGGCAAGAAGGATGTTCCATATAGAGATGATGCAACTGGCGCGGTGGCAGGTAAGGCCGACTTCGACTATCCGAGCTACTTGTACTACGAAGTTCAGCCAGGTCTGATGTATCGTCTCAGCCCGAGAGTTGATCTCCGTTTGTCAGTCCATTATGCTTATGCAAAACCGTTCAATGAAAGCAAGCATTTTAAGGGTAAGACATACGACGAAACCATCATTGGTGCCAAGTTGGGCATCGGCTACCGCTTCTGAAGCGGCATACCGTCGTCATAAACAGAGAAATTCATGAATCTTTAAGTAGGTGGTCAGAATTGTTGCAATGCTTCAACTCGATTCACCGAGCTAATTTTGAACAACTACTTATTTTGCCATCCCTTCGGTGGGGTGGCAAAATGTGTGTTTGTAAGCAAACGAAATGAGAAAAACAATTTTTGATTTGTTGAGCCGCAAGGGCAGTCGGCCGATAAGCATGTTGACGGCCTACGATTGCAACACGGCTCGCACAATCGACGAAGCCGGCATTGACATGATCCTTGTCGGCGATTCGTTGGGAAATGTAATGTTGGGCTACGAAAATACGTTGGCCGTAACCGTTGACGACATGATTCACCATGCCAAGGCCGTCGTGCGTGGCTCAAAGGAGGCTTTTGTCGTGGTCGATATGCCATTCATGTCATATCAGACGTCGGTGGAGGATGCTGTGCGCAACGCCGGCCGCATCATGAAGGATACAAACTGCCAGGCCGTCAAGCTGGAGGGCGGCGCGGAATATGCCGACCGCATCCGAGCCATCGTCGAGGCCGGAATCCCGGTGGTTGCCCACATCGGACTTACGCCGCAGTCGGTCAATGCCTTGGGCGGATATAAAGTGCAGGGCAGGGGCGACGAGAAGGCTGCAAAATTGTTGGCCGATGCAAAAGCCGTGTGCGATGCCGGCGCATTTGCCATCACGCTAGAGTGTGTGCCAGAGCCGTTGGCCAAGACTGTTACCGAACAGGTTGCTGCGTTGACAATCGGCATTGGCGCCGGCCGCTATACCGACGGCCAAGTGCTTGTATATCAGGATATGTTGGGCTATACCGACGGTTTTACGCCGAAGTTCGTGAAAAAGTATGCCGACTTGCACAGCGTGATGCTCGATGCGTTCCGTCAGTACAAGGAAGATGTCGCCAATCGCGCCTTCCCGGAGGTCGGGCAGACGTTCAAGTAAAAATGAATAGTGTCAATTCTCAAAAAAATTAAGGTATGAAAGTTGTAAAGACGATACAAGAAGTTAGAGATTATGTCGTAGCGTGGCGTAAGGCAGGCCTCAGCGTTGGTCTGGTGCCGACGATGGGTTATCTGCACGAAGGTCATCAGAGCTTGATTCGCAAGTCGGTCGAGCAGAATGACCGCACAGTCGTTTCGGTGTTTGTCAACCCGATTCAGTTCGGCCCGAATGAGGATCTTGAGGCATATCCGCGCGACTTGAACCGCGACATGAAAGCAGTCGAGGAGGCTGGCGGTGACCTCATTTTCAATCCGGAGCCGGAAGAGATGTATCGCGGCCATTTCACATCGTTCATCGACACCACCGAGACCACAGAACTGCTGTGCGGTGCCGTCCGTCCGGTGCATTTCCGTGGCGTTTGTACGGTGGTCGGCAAGTTGTTCAACATCGTGCAGCCCGACCGCGCCTACTTCGGACAGAAGGATGCGCAGCAGTTGGCAACCATCCGTCGTTTTGTGCGCGACTTGAATTTCCCGGTTGAAATAGTGCCGTGTCCGATTGTGCGCGAGGCCGACGGTTTGGCAAAGTCGAGCCGCAACACCTACCTCAACGTCGAGGAGCGTAAGGCGGCCCTCATCCTTTCGCAGAGCCTGAAGAAGGGCAAGTCGGCCATCGAACAGGGCGAACGCGATGCGCAGCGTGTCATCGACATCATCCGCAAGAACCTTGAGACCGAGCCGATGGCCCGCATCGACTATGTGGAAGTCGTCGATTTCGAGAATATTCAGCGCGTGGCTGAAATCAAGGGTGAGACGTTGGTCGCCATCGCCGTCTATATCGGCAAGACTCGCCTCATCGACAACTTTATCGTCGACGTTAAATGAATTAAAGGCATCGAACAATGAACATCACATTGCTGAAAGCCAAGATACACCGCGCCACGGTGACGCAGGCCGACCTCGACTACGTGGGCAGCATCACCATAGATGCACACCTTATGGCCGAATCTGGCATCGTCGAATACGAAAAAGTGCAGATTGCCGACATTGACAATGGCAGCCGTTTCGAGACCTACGTCATTGCGGGCGAGGCCGGTTCGGGCATCATCTGCCTGAATGGAGCCGCCGCCAAGTGCGTGAGTGTGGGCGACAAGGTCATCATCATGGTCTATGCCGACATGACGCCCGACGAGGCCGCCGCGCATCGTCCCACGGTGATTTTCGTCGATGAAAAAAACCGCGTAGCGCGCAAGGCACGTTACGAAAAACATGGTAAATTGAGCGAACAATGCTGACAGGGAAAAACATCGTTCTGGGCGTGACGGGCAGCATCGCCGCCTATAAAATCGCCAATCTTGCCTCGATGCTGGTGAAGCTGAACGCCAACGTGCACGTCATCATGACGCACAACGCCACGCAGTTCATCACGCCGCTCACGTTCGAGACGCTGACGGGCAACAAGTGCATCGTCGATACGTTCGACCGCAACTTCAACTACGAGGTGAAGCACGTCTCGCTGGCCAAGTCGGCCGACGTCTTCCTCGTGGCTCCGTGCTCGGCCAACGTGATTGGCAAACTGGCGGGCGGCATCTGCGACGACATGCTCACGACGACGCTGTTGGCCACCAAGGCACCAAAAATCATTGCTCCGGCAATGAACACCGGCATGTGGGAAAATCCCATCTTGCAGGATAATTTGCAGAAGCTGCAACGCTTTGGCTATCACGTCGTTGCTCCAGCTTGCGGCCGATTGGCCTGCGGCGACGTCGGCAATGGAAAGATGCCCGAACCAGAAGAGTTGCTTGAGCACATCATGCTGCATGTGGCGCGCCCGAAGAACCTCGCCGGCCGTCGCGTCCTCATCTCGGCAGGACCGACGCAGGAGGCTATCGACCCCGTGCGCTACATCACCAACCGTTCGTCGGGCAAGATGGGCTATGCATTGGCCAAGATGGCGGCGATGCGCGGTGCAGAGGTGACGCTCGTATCTGGCCCGGTGAACCTGCGGCCGTTTGTCGGCGTCGATGTGGTGCAGGTGCGCAGCGCTCAGCAGATGTTCGATGCCATAAAGTCGCGTAGCGCGTCGGCCGACGTCATAATCATGTGCAGCGCGGTGGCCGACTACACGCCGGCTGTCTATTCCGACCAGAAAGTGAAGAAGTCCGACGGCGAACTGAGCATCGGGCTGCATCGCACGCAGGACATCCTGAAGTATCTGGGCGAGCACAAGCGCGAGGGGCAGACGTTGGTCGGCTTCTCGATGGAGACCGAAAATCTGATTGAAAATTCGCGCGCCAAGCTTGTCAAGAAGAACGTCGATTTCATTTGCGCCAATTCGATTGCATCGGGCAAGACTGGTTTCGCGGTCGATACGAATCAGGTGACAATCATCGCCACCGACGGCATTCGCGAACTTCCGCTCTGCTCGAAAGAGGCTACGGCCGACATGATTCTTGACAGAATAATCGGCAACCAGAATCCGTAAACCGAAATTTTGCCCATGCTCCTCATCGATATTGGCAACTCGACCGTCGTTACAGCCTTGGCCGATGCCGCAGGCAACATCGTCAGCACCTACCGCTTCAAGACGCAGAAGGATGCCTCTGCCAGTTATTTCCGTGGCGAATTCAAGGCCGGATTCGACCATTGCGGCATCAATACGGCCGATGTCACACAGGTCGTGGCCTCGTCGGTCGTGCCCGAAGTGAACGACGACGTCGCACAGGCCATCGCCGACCTCACAGGGTGCGCTACGCGGTTTTTCGGCGTCGATGATGCCCTCCGGCTTATCGGCATCGACATTGATTCGCCGGCTCAATTGGGACGCGACCGTCTGGCCGATGCCGTCGGAGCCGCAGTCTGCTACGGAGCGCCCGTCATCGTCATCGACATGGGCACGGCAACCACCATCGGCGTGGTCGATGGAAACCGCACTTTCATCGGCGGCATGATAATCCCTGGCGTGAAGACCTCGCTGAGGGCATTGAGCGAACGAGCATCGCAGCTGCCGAGCATCGACATCGCAGCCCCGCAGAACTACATTGGCCGCAACACGCTCGAATGTATGCAGAGCGGCATCGTGAATGGGACGGCGGCGATGCTCGACGGCATTGTGTCGATCATTTCAGCAAAGCTCGGCGGTGCAGTTCGTGTAGTCGCGACGGGCGGAATGGCCGACATCATTGTGCCGCATTGCCGTTTGAAGATCACCATCGACCGTCACCTCCAGTTCAAGGGCATTTTCCATGCCATGCAAGCCTCTGCGGCCGATGGCAGACAGCATCGGCCGCAGTAGAAGTCAGGTCGGTTCGGAAACAGTTTGATCAGGAAGCCACTCCATTGCGGGGTGGCTTCTTGTATTTCAACGACTTTTGTTGTCCATTTTTTTTGCTGATTTGCAGAATTTTGCTATCTTTGCGCGCCCAAAAAAAAGGAAAACACACTACACATGGAATCCAATCGTCCAGAATTCACAAAATGGGTTGCCTGCTGGGGCAACGCTACAAGCATCACCGACCGCAAGGAGTGCGTCTATGCGCGCGACCTCACATTGCGCTATCCCGTCAGGATGTGCTTCGACGGCAGCAGCCTCCGCTTCCGACTTTCAAATCTGACCGGCACAGAGCCTGTCCGCATCGCAAAAATCCGCGTAGCACATCAGCGCGCGGTCGATTCCGATGCCTATCAGCCTGTCGCGGTGACTTTTGGCGGCCGATGTGGCGACGGCGTCGAGATTGAACCAGGCACCGAGGTGACGAGCGACGAGATCGCCTTCGACGTGACGGCCGGCGAGACCATCGACGTGAGCCTCTATCTGGCCGACTTCACCCAGATGAATGCCGGAACGCTCATCACGGGCCCGTTGTCGAAGGGGCGCTACAGCTACGGCGACTTCGCCGACAGCGCCGTGTTGCCAATCGAGAAGACACGTTCGACGCAGTGGTTCTACTTCCTCAACACCATCGACGTGCTTACGGCCGACGAGAATCGCGCCATCATCTGCTATGGCGATTCGATTACGGCGCAGAGCTGGCCCGACTACCTCAGCCAGCGCATCTGGGATGCCGGCGTGCGCAACGTCTCGATTGTGCGTCGGGCGGTGAGCGGCACACGCATCCTGCGCCAGTACGACTGCATCACATATCAGGCCTATGGGCTGAAGGGCGCTACGCGATTCCCGATTGAGGTGAACGTGGCCGGAGCGAGCGACATCGTCATCCAGCACGGCATCAACGACATTATCCACCCCGTCGGCGTCGAGGTCAATCCGTTCCGTCCGTGGAGCGACCTGCCGACCGTCAGCGAAATGACATCGGCCGTCGAACAGCTCTACGTCCGGCCGTCGCGCGAACTCGGTCTGCACGTGTGGAGCGGCACTTTGTTGCCGATTTTCGGTTGGCGAACCTACAATGCCATGCGCGAAAAGATGCGCGGCGAGTTCAACGAGTGGCTGCGCACGTCGCCCATCTTCGACGGCTGCATCGACTTCGACCGCGCCTTGTCCGATGAGCATCGGCTGGAAGCCTTTGCCGCAGGGTTCGATTCGGGCGACCATCTGCACCCGAGCGAGGCGGCCTACGACGTCATGGCGCAGTGCTGTCTGGAGGCTCTGAGGGCTGCTACGCGACTTTGAAATCTTCGTCCGACGGCGAGG
>DFJU01000002.1:35055-39966 GCA_002373755.1 Bacteroidales bacterium UBA3663
AAACCTAAACCAAATACAAACACCGTATTTTTCTCAATTTGATCATGAAAAAATTAACCTTATCTCTTAGTTTGTTGCTATGCGCGACAATGGCATCGGCCGACGAATGGCTTGATGTCACGCAGAAGTGTGTGGTCAACCCTGACTATGCCGACAACACGGATGACGGATGGACTACGGCAAGCGGGTGTGTGGCCGGCGCAAACCGCGTGAACGAGAATTGCCGCGAGTTCTGGTATGCCAAGTTCGACTACTACCAGACCATCAGCGACCTGCCGAGCGGCAAATACCGCGTCAGCGTGAACGGCTATCACCGCATTGCCGATTCGTCGGCCGATGAATACTACCGATACCTCGAATACGGCAACTCCATCATGCCCGCCGTGCTCTATGCCAACGACTCGACAGTGCAGATGGCCAACATTTTCAGCGAGCCGGACTGCGATGCCTACAAGAACTTGCGGGGCGAAAATGCGGTGGCCGATGACGCCGGCAACATCCTGACATACGTGCCCAACCAGATGTGGACGGCAGCCCAGTATTTTGCCGACGGGAAGTTCCCAAATTCGGTGACGCTCGATGTCGAAAACGGCGTAATCCAGATGGGCGTGCGCAACGATGACTACCGCAACAACAACTGGTGCATCTTCTCGGGCTGGAAATTGGAGTACTATTGCACGCCGGAGCACCTCACCGGCCTGTCGTTCAACGAGAGCGAAGTAGTGTTGGGCACCAATGCAAGCTACGTGCTCAATCCGGTCTGCACACTGACGCCGGGGCTGGCATCCGACTACAGCCTGAGCTACACTTCGAGCGACGTGACTGTGGCCGCAGTGAGCAATGCAGGCCAGGTGCTTACGGTCGATGTCGGCGAATGTGTCATCACCTGTACCGATGCCGTGAGCGGTTTGTCGGCCACGGTCAAGATCGTCGTCGAAAATTCTGAAATGTCGGCCAAAAACACCATAATCAACGAAATTCAGGTGCGCAACGTCGATCAGTTCATTGACCCCTCGTGGAACTACGGCGCGTGGGTCGAACTCTACAACCCGACAAGCCAGCCCGTCGATCTGGGCAACGCCTTCGTGAGCGACCACAAGGGACATTCGTCGCGCTTGCCCTACAATTTCGGCTCGATCCCGGCCAAGGGCTTCAAGAATGTCTGGTTCGACCATCGCGGCCGCTATGGCAACGAGCCGAAGCAGGTCGGTTTCAAGCTTGACATGGAAGGCGGCACAATCATCATCAGCGACAAGAACGGCGTTGAAATCGTGCGTCAGGACTATCCGGTCATGTTGCCGCGAATGTCGTATGCACGTACAAGCGACGGCGGCGGCGTGTGGGCCATGACGGGCGATGCCACTTGCGAGGCCAGCAACAGCGGTTCGACGGGTTGGGCCAGCGAACAGCTTGACATTCCGGAGGTTACGCCCGAAGGCTGTTTCTTCACCGGCTCACTGACCGTCACTGCCACCGTTCCGGCCGGATGCACGTTGATCTACACGTCCAACGGCTCAGTCCCGACGATGAAGAACGGCGTCAAATATGAGAACGCCGGCACATCGGACGACACAAAGACCTTCAACATCAGTTCGACGAAAGTCTATCGTTTCCGCCTGTTCCAGGACGGCAAACTGCCGAGCGACGTCGTCACCCGCTCATATTTCTACAAGACATCGACCAACTACACCATGCCTGTGGTGAGCGTCGTGGGCAACTACAACGACATCTTCGGCGACGAATACGGCATCTACGTGAAGGGTTCGGGCAACGGACGTGTCGGCAATGGCCAAAGCGTTCCTTGCAACTGGAACATGGACTGGCAGCGCGCCGTCAACTTTGAATATATGGTGCCCGATGCCGATGGAAACTACACCTCGACCGCATTCAGCCAGCAGGTTGACATGGAGATGTGCGGCGGATGGAGCCGTTCGTGGGAGCCACATTCGTTCAAGCTGAAGGTCAACAAGCGCTACGGCGACGGCGACAAGAACATGGACTACCGCTTCTTCGACTGCAAGCCCTACAACCGCAACAAGGCACTCCAGCTGCGCAATGGCGGCAACGACAACACCTGCCGTTTCAAGGATGCCGCAGTGCAGGAAATCGTGCGCCGTTCGGGCCTCTACATCGACTGCCAGGCATGGCAGCCGGCCCACATCTTCATCAACGGCACATACAAGAAGATGCTCAACATCCGCGAGACCAACAACAAGCAGTTCGCCTTCGCCAACTATGGCATCGACACCGACTACATCGACCAGTTCGAGATGAGCCCGGATTCGGGCTACGTGCAGAAGTCCGGCTCGAAGGATGCCTTCAACCTGTGGTACGAAAAGGCAAAGTCGTGTGCCGACGATGCGGTCTATCGCTACATCTGCGACAGCCTGGTTGACATTGACGAATATGTGAACTACATGGCAGTGGAGTTCTTCCTGGGCAGCACCGACTGGCCGCAGAACAACGTGAAGGGCTTCCGCGCGCTCTACGACGATGAGAACGGACACGGCGTCGGCAAGTTCCATTTCGTGCTGTTCGATGTCGATTTCGTGTTCAACACAAGCACGTCGATGAACAACTTCTTCGGCAAGCAGAAATACACCTTCGACACGTTGCGCGGCATCGACGAATATGGCAACGACGTGACCGGCTCGCAAATCACCGAAGAGATTGAGTTCGTCACCATCTTCAAGAACATGCTCAACAATGCGACATTCCGCAAGAAGTTCATCGACACCTATGCCCTGGTTGTCGGTTCCGTCTTCGAGCCGACACGATGCAGTGCCGTAATCACCGACATGCAGGGTGTCATGAATCAGGCTCTTGAACCTGAGGGCGGCAACTGCAACTCGTCGGCCAATGCGCTGGTCAGCGGCTTCACCGCTTCGCGCCAGACCACGATGCTCAACCATGTGATGAACTATCTGGGCGTGAGCGGCGGCCGTTCGGTCAGCCTTGCAAGCAACGTGGACGGCGGCGTGCTGCTCGTCAACGGAATGGAGGTGCCGACCGGCAAGTTCTCCGGCAAACTGTATGGCGACATCCAGGTGCAGGCATTGGCTCCGTCGGGCTACCGTTTCGCAGGCTGGCGCGGTTCGACGGCCGACTACAAGACCGTGTTCGGCACCGGCGCAACGTGGAACTATTATTGCAGCGGTTCGCTCGACGGCACAACGTGGAAGAGCGACATGTCGAGCTACGCGAGCGGCGCGGCACCGTTGGGTTACGGCAAGACCGGCGTCGTCACGAATATGACTTCGGGTCTGCCGACCTACTACGTCGGCCGCACATTCAACCTCACCGAAGATATGTTGCAGAACAACTTCTTGCTCGACTATACCATCGACGATGGCTTCATCGTCTATGTGAACGGCGTTGCGGCAGGTCGCTACAACATGCCGACGGGCTCAGTGACCTACAGCACCGTATCGACCACCTATGCCAACGGCAACCCCGACACCGGTTCGATGACGTTGAACAAGAGCCTGTTCCACGAGGGCGAGAACACCATCTGCGTCGAGATTCACAACAACAGCACGACGTCGAGCGACATCATGTGGGATGCCTCGTTGAGCTATCTGCCGGTTGAAGATTCCGACAGCTACGTGAGCACCGACAGCGTCCTGACGCTTGGCACGTCGGCCACATCGCTCACCGCATGTTTCGAGCCGCTCACGACCGATGCACAGCGCATCGCAGAGCACGCATTGCCTATTCGCGTGAACGAAGTGGGTGCGGCCAACGACGTCTTCGTCAACGAACATTGGCGCAAGAACGACTGGATCGAACTTTACAACAACACCGACTTCGACCTCGAGCTCGGCGGCCTCTACGTGAGCAACAACATCAACAAGCCGATGGCATTCCAGATTCCGACAGGCACATTCGCCGACATCACCCTGATTCCGGCACATGGCCGATTGGTCGTCTGGGCCGACAAGCTTGAATCGCTCTCGCAGATCCATACCGGCTTCCAGCTGAGCAATGCCGACGGGCTGAAGGTGATTGTGACGTCGTCGGCCGAATTCGAGGCCAACAACGAGGCCTATTTCGCCGCTCATCCCGAGATGAAGAACTTCCAGGATGCGCTCGTTTACGATGTCCAGGACTACAATCAGAGCGTCGGCCGCTATCCTGACGGCGGAAATGCCATCTACCTCATGTCGCGACCGAGCATCGGCCAGGCCAACGTGCACATCACGCAGGATGAACTGTTGCGCTACGACGAGGGCGTTTGGGAGGGCGACCCGTCGGACATCGGGCAGATTGCCATCGAAGAAGATGCCGACGACGAAGATTCGCGTAGTGCGACATACTACGACTTGTTGGGCCGACGTGTGGCAAAACCGGTTGACGGACAGCTGTTGCTCCGCGGCAGACATCCCCAAAAATAGGTATTTTGAAGTGTACGTGTACGTACATTAGTAAATAAGCACTATCTTCGCGCGTCAAAAAACAAAAACGAATGACGTTACGCGATTTAAAGATAGGTCAGACAGGGCGCATCACGGCGGTAGGCGGTGAGGGCGCCCTTCGTCAGCATTTATTGGACATGGGTCTCATCCCCGAGGCCGAGATTACCGTCGTGAAGTACGCTCCGATGGGCGATCCCGTCCAGGTGCAGATTCATGGGTACGAACTCACTCTGCGTCTGGACGATGCCGCACGCATCGACATCGACCGCAAGCTTGTTGACCCGACCGAGAAGAATCCTGAGCCGTTGCACATCCCGCATCCGGGTCTGGGCGAGGCGCACCGCACTGCCGAAGAACGTGCTGCCGAGAATCCGCTGCCGAAGTCGGCCGTCCTGCAATTCGCATTGGCCGGCAACCAGAACTGCGGCAAGACGACATTGTTCAACCAGCTGACCGGCGCAAACCAGCACGTCGGCAACTTCCCCGGCGTGACGGT
>DFJU01000160.1 GCA_002373755.1 Bacteroidales bacterium UBA3663
AGCTGTCGATCATCTCGACGAGGTCAGTGCGGTCCTGATTGCTCTTGTCGATGCGGCGCTTGAGCACGAGGGCTGCGGCGGGGTCAATCTGTGGGTCGCGGATGATGTCCTCGAAGTGCCACTGAACCGTGTCGATCCAATTCTTCAGATAGAGGAAATATTCGATGCTGCGGGCAGGATATGGATTGTTGATTGGAGTGTCCACATTGTCCGTAACGTGATAGTCTGCAATTGATTGGTTGAAAATGGGAGCGCAGAGTTCAGTAAATTTCATAGGAAAGGATTTTTATTTTTTGGAGGTTCAAATCGGTCGCGAAAGTAGTAAAAAAAACAGTACAGCGCATAGCTTTTGGGGAAATTTGTCTATCTTTGCCACCGTTTTTAGATTTATTATGAAAGTTTGCATTGCAGAGAAACCAAGCGTAGCACAGAGCATCGCGAACGTCCTCGGAGCCACATCGAGGCAGCAGGGATACTATGAGGGGAACGGATACCAGGTGACGTGGACGTTCGGCCATCTGTGCGAACTGAAGAACCCTGAAGATTATACCGACTACTGGAAACCTTGGGCGGTGAGCCGACTGCCGATGATTCCTCCAACTTTTGGCATCACATTGAAGAACGACGACGGAGTGCGCCGCCAGTTTGCCGTGATTGCCGACCTCTATGCCAAGGCCGACGAAATCATCAACTGCGGCGATGCGGGGCAGGAGGGTGAACTCATCCAGCGCTGGGTGATGCAGAAGGCCGGCATCATCTACGACCGCAGCCGCGATGTCTATGTGCGGCCGGACCAGCAGGTTTGCCCGGTGTGGCGACTGTGGATTTCTTCGTTGACCGACGATGCCATCCGCGACGGATTCCAGCATCTCGTGCCGCAGCAGCAATATGACAAGCTCTATGCCGCTGGACTGAGCCGCGCCATCGGCGACTGGCTGTTGGGCATGAACGCGTCGCGCCTCTACACGCTGCACTATGGACACCGCGACCAGCGTCAGGTCATCAGCATCGGCCGTGTGCAGACGCCGACATTGGCCCTCATCGTGAAGCGGCACTGGGAGATTGCCAATTTCCAGCCGCAGCAGTATTGGGAAATCAAGACGCTGTACCGCGACGTGACGTTCAATGCCACAAAAGGGCGTTTCGAGAAGCAGGAGGAGGCGCAGCAGGCATTGGCCGAAATCGAAGGTAAGCCGTTCACCGTCACCGACATACAGAAAAAACAGGGCAAGGAACAGCAGCCGCGTCTCTACGACCTGACATCGTTGCAGGTCGATTGCAACCGCAAGTTCGGCTACAGCGCCGACGAGACCCTGCGCCACATCCAGAGCCTCTACGAGAAGAAGCTCACGACCTATCCGCGTGTCGATACGACGTTCCTGAGCGACGACATCTACCCGAAGTGCCCGCAGACGCTACGCGGATTGCGCGGCTACGAGGCACTGACGGCACCGCTATTGGCCACAAAACTGCCCAAGACGAAGAAGGTGTTCGACAACTCGAAGGTGACCGACCACCATGCCATCATCCCGACGGGACTGCCGGCCAACACCATCACGGCCGAGGAGCGCAACGTCTATGACCTTGTGGCGCGCCGTTTCATCGCCGTGTTCTATCCCGAATGTACGTTCAACACGACCACCGTCAACGGCGTGGCGGGCGACAGCGTGGCCGATGGTGTTCCATTCCGCGCCAGTGGCAAGGTCATCGTCGATGCAGGCTGGCGTGCCGTCTATAGCGACCTTGGCGGCGGGGGCGAGGACATCACATCGGCCAAAAACAACACGCAGAAAGCGAACGGTCAGGAGGGCGACGATGAGCCGACACAGGGCATCATGCCCGACTTCGTGCAGGGAGAGAGCGGCCCGCACACGCCGTCGCTGCTCGAAAAGTGGACCAAACCGCCGCAGCTCTACAGCGAGGCGACATTGCTGCGCGCCATGGAAACGGCAGGCAAACTGTGCGACGACGAGGAGTTGCGCGATGCCATGAAGGAGAACGGTCTGGGCCGACCTTCCACACGTGCCGCCATCATCGAGACGCTGTTCCGCCGACGCTACATCCGCAAGGAGAAAAAGGCGCTCGTGGCCACCCAGACGGGCATCGAACTCATCGGCATCATCCGTCAGGAAATACTGAAAAGTGCGGAATTGACCGGCCAATGGGAGAAGAAACTGCGTCAGATCGAGCGCGGCGAATATGAGGCGCGGACGTTCATCGACGAACTGAAGCAGATGGTGCGCGACATCGTGGCCGAGGTCATCAGCGACGGGGCTCAAACCCGCGTAGCATACACCAGCGAAGAGGAGGTCGCCGAAAAGAAGAAACGTACGCCGTCGGCCAAGGCATCGGGCGAAAAAACAGCCGCGAAAAGTGCTCCGAAAACGCCGCGCAAGAAGGCTGAAAAATCGGCCGAAAAAAAGACCTACAAGTACACGCTTGCAACCTTGCCGAAGGTTTGTCCGGTGTGCGGAAAAGGGCAGATTTTGCGCGGCAGGACGGCCTACGGATGCTCCAACTTCGCAAACGGCTGTGCTTTCCGCATTCCATTCGAAGAGGTTCAGCCCGAATAAAGCTTAAAAAAGCACAATTTTGTTTAAGTTTGCCGCGTAGCAGTTGGCCGTATCGCGAAAAAAGTCTATCTTCGCGCAGTTTTAAGAGAGGGGGCGCAATGCCCCTGCATCGTCTGAAAGGTAGTCCCGACGGAGGGATTCTTAAACCGTCTGCTTGTGCGTACAATCCGATATATCGCTTTTTTGCTCGTCATGATGACTGCGGCCTCGGGCTTGCGGCCATTGTTTGCGTTTGCACAGGCGGAGCAGTCAAAAAGTCACGTAGCTGAGGCATCGGACAGCGTGAAAGCGGCATCGGACACGACATCGGTGCAGATTGCCGACTCGTTGGCCGTTAAGACCGATTCGATTGCGGCCGACAGCGCATCGGCCAAGAAAAAGAAGCCCGAAGGCGGCGGACTGACCGCTGTGGTGAACTACAAGAGTTCGGACTCGCTGGTCTTCTCGATGGGCAACCAGGCGTGGCTCTACGGCAGCAGCGAGGTGACCTACGACGACATCAACCTCACGGCCGAACGCATCCAGATGTCGCTCGATTCGAGCCTCGTCCATGCCAACGGCGTGCCCGATCCCGACGCTCCAGAGGGCAGCAAGATGCTGATCGGCGCGCCGGTCTTTAAGGACAAGTCGGGCGAATACGAGACACGCACCATCTCGTATAACTTCAAGACGGCCAAGGGCTACATCACCGACGTCGTGACCCAACAGGGCGAGGGCTACGTGACCGGCGGCACGACCAAGAAGATGCCCGACAACGACATCTTCCTCGAGAACGGCCGATACACCACGTGCGACCTGCACGACTGTCCGCACTTCTACATCCAGCTCACCAAGGCGCGTGTCCGTCCGAAGAAGAACATCGTGACCGGACCGGCTTATCTGGTTGTGGCCGATGTGCCATTGCCGCTCGCCATCCCGTTCGGCTATTTCCCGTTCACCAAAAGCTACAGCAGCGGCATTATCGTGCCGACCTACGGCGCCGACCAGACGAAGGGCCTCTACCTGCGCGACGGTGGCTACTATTTCGCCATCAATGACTATATGGACCTGGCCTTGAAGGGCGAGCTCTACACGAAAGGCTCGTGGGGCATCTCGGCCAGTTCGAAATATGCATGGCGCTACAAGTTCAAGGGCAACTATTCGTTCAGCTACATCAAGACCATCACGGGCGACAAGGGAATGCCCGACTACAGCGAGATGACCAACTTCAAGGCCGTGTGGAGCCACTCGCAGGACAGCCGCTTCAACCCGAACATGACGCTTTCGGCATCGGTCAATTTCACGACCTCGGGCTACGAGCGCAACAACCTGGCCAGCTACTACAGCAGCGACATGACCAACAGCACCAAGTCGAGCACCATCAATGCGACCTACAAGGTGCCGAACAGCAACTGGAGCTTCTCGGCAAGCACGTCGGTCACGCAGCGCACCAAAGACTCGACCCTCGTCGTCTCGCTGCCCGATCTTACCATCTCGATGAGCCGCCTGTATCCCTTCAAGCGCAAGGTAAAGTCGGGTGCCGACCGCTGGTACGAAAAGATTGCGATGAGCTACTCCGGCCGACTGTCGAACAGCATCACCACCAAGCAGGACGAGTTCAAGGACAAGAGCCTGATACGCGACTGGAAGAACGGTATGCAGCACTCGATTCCGCTGTCTGCATCATTCACCGTGTTGCGCTACGTGAATATCACGCCGTCGTTCAACTTCACCGACCGAATGTATTCGCACAAGACCGAGAAGTTCTTCGACCCGTCAATCCAGAACAGCGACGGCACGTACGGCGGCATCGCATCGGACACAACCTACGGCTTCTACAACGTCTATAACTACTCGACTTCGTTGTCGGCCAACACCAAGCTCTACGGCTTCTACAAGCCTGCGCCGTTTTTCAAGAATGCCAAGCTCGTCGCCGTGCGCCACCTCTTCACGCCGACCGTCTCGTTCAGCTACACGCCCGACTTCAGCAAGCGGAAATACGGCCGCTGGTCGTCCTACGATATGCCAGATGCGTCATCGGCCACAGGCTTCAAGACCGTCCAGTATTCGCCATTCTCCGGCTATCTGTACGGCACGACGAGTTCCGGGCGGACGGGCGCAATCAGCTTTTCGATGTCCAACAACATTGAGGCCAAGATCCGCAGCGACAAGGACACGACAGGCTACAAGAAAATCTCCATCATCGACAATCTGACATCGAGCATCAGCTACAACATGGCGGCCGACTCGATGCGCTGGAGTTCCACGATTCCGGTCTCGATGGTCATCAAGATGGGCAAGTCAGGTTCGATGAACCTCTCCGGCTCGTTCGACACCTACATGTATGGCCTGAACAGCAGCGGCAACCCTGTGCGCATCGACGTGCCGCGTTGGACGGTTGGCAAGTTCCCGCGACTGATGAACACCGGCTACAGCTACAGCTACCAGCTGAACAACAAGAAACTGGCTTCGCTGTTCGGATTCGGCGACGATGATTCATCGGCCAACGACATGGACGACACCGACGAGGAGCCGGACGATACGGTCGATGAGAATCTCGACCCGTCGTACGACAAGGAGGTCAAGAATTCGCGTAGGAAGAAGAATTCCGGTTCGGGCAACTCGACCTACGATGCCGACGGCTACCTCATCTGGAGCATTCCGTGGACGATGAACATTTCGTACACGATGCGCTACGCCTACGGCACGTTCAACAAGTCGAAGATGGAGTACAACTACAAGCTGACGCACAGCGCAACGGTGTCGGGCACGATTCAGCCGACAAAGGGCTGGAATTTCTCGTACAACTTCACCTACGACTGCAACAACCACAAGGTGTCGTACATGAATCTGAGCGCGAGCCGCGACATGCACTGCTGGTCGCTCACCGCCTCGATGAACCCCATTGGCACATACGCCAGCTTCCACGTCTGCATCGCCGTCAAGAGCTCGATGCTTCAGGACTTGAAGTACGAGAAGAGCTCCGTCTCGCGTAGCAACAAGATTGACTGGTATGATGACTAAGGGCGACCCCCTCCCGACCTCCCCAAGGGGAGGTGATGGATGCTCGGAAGAAGTAATTTGTAATTCGTAATTTGTAATTTGCCAAAGCATGGTTGCAATTGTAAAATACAACGCAGGCAACATCTACAGCGTGTTTTGCGCCTGCAAGCGGTTGGGCTACGAGCCCGTCATCACCGATGACCCGGAGTTGCTCCGCTCGGCCGACAAAGTGATTTTCCCTGGCGTGGGCGAGGCCCGTGCTGCCATGGAATATCTGAACGCAACGGGATTGGCCGATGTCATCCGCTCGCTCAAGCAGCCCGTCCTGGGCATCTGCATCGGAATGCAGCTGATGTGCCGCCACAGTGAGGAGGGCGACGTCGATTGCCTCGGCATCTTCGATGCTCCCGTCGAGCGTTTCCGTCCCACATCGGCCGTCGATAAAGTGCCGCAGATGGGTTGGAACACGGTTTCGGCCAATGGCGCATCGGACAAGAACTGCCTTTTTGAGGGTGTGGCCGATGGCGCATACGTCTATTACGTGCACAGCTACCGCGTGCCGGTGTGCGCCGACACCATCGCCACGACCGACTACTGCGGCGAGTACAGCGCAGCCCTGCACAAGGGCAACTTCTACGCCACACAGTTCCATCCGGAAAAGAGCGGCAGCGTCGGCGAGCAGATTCTGAAGAACTTCCTGGCTCTTTGATGGCCCCACCCCCGAGCCATTCACAAGGGAGGGGAGTGGATATCATTGGCCAAGAAAACTCTTATTTCTTAATTCTTATTTCTTAACTTCATTCATGATAGAATTAGTTCCCGCAATAGACATCATCGGAGGCCAGCTGGTGCGCCTCCAGCAAGGCGACTATGCTGCCAAGACCGAGTATGGACGCGACCCGCTCGACGTCGCCAAACAGTATGAAGACATCGGCGTGCGCCGTCTGCACGTGGTCGATCTTGACGGAGCCAAAGGCGGCCACATCGTCAATCACAAGACGCTGGAGCGCATCGCATCGGGCACGAATCTGGTGGTCGATTTCGGCGGCGGCGTGAAGTCGGACGACGATGTCCGAATCGCCTTCGAGAGCGGCGCGCAGATGATTACCGGCGGTTCGATTGCCGTGCAGAAACCCGAAATGTTCCTCGCGTGGCTGGAAAAATACGGCGCAGACCGCATCATCCTCGGAGCCGACATCAAGTCGGGCAAAATCGCCATCACCGGCTGGCTGGAGACGGGCGATGCCACTTGGCAGGCGTTCCTGAAGCGCTACGTGGATTCCGGCGTCCGTCAGGTGATTTCGACCGATATCTCGCGCGACGGAATGTTGTCGGGACCTGCCGTTGACCTCTATCGCGACATGATGGCGCAGTTCCCCGAGCTGCACGTGACGGCCTCGGGCGGCGTGTCGGGCATGGCCGATGTCATTGCGCTCGACAAGGCTGGTGTGCCGGACGTCATTGTCGGCAAGGCAATCTACGAAGGTCGAATCAGCATTGACGAAATGAAGGACTTCATCAAGTCGTCGCGTTGAAATCCATCGGCCACAAAACAAATCTTTAACTCTTAATTGCAGCGCAAAATGTTAGCCAAACGAATCATTCCGTGTCTCGACGTCAAAGACGGCAAGACGGTCAAAGGTGTCCAGTTCGTCAACTTCCGCGATGCCGGCGACCCCGTCGAACTCGGCAAGCAGTACAGCGAACTCGGCGCCGACGAATTGGTCTATCTCGATATTACCGCTTCGCACGAGGGCCGCAAGACCTTCACCGAACTCGTCCAGCGCATTGCGGCCGAGGTCTCGATTCCGTTCACCGTGGGCGGCGGCATCCACGAATTGAGCGACGTTGAACGACTGCTCGCAGCCGGTGCCGACAAGGTCTCGATCAACAGCTCGGCCATCCGCCGGCCGGAACTCATCTCCGAGATTGCAGCCCGTTTCGGCGTGCAGGAGTGCGTCTGTGCCATCGACGCCCGTCTGGAAGATGATGGCCAATGGCGTTGCTACCTCAACGGCGGCCGCATCCCGACCGAGCGAACCCTTTTCGAGTGGGCGCACGAGGCACAGGAGCGCGGCGCAGGCGAAATCCTCTTCACTTCGATGAACCACGATGGCTCGAAGCAGGGCTTTGCGATCGATGCCTTGCGCCGTCTGCATGAAGAGCTGTCGATTCCTGTCATTGCATCGGGCGGTGCCGGTACAAAACAGCACTTCCTCGATGTGTTCCAGCAGGCTCACGTCGATGCAGCATTGGCCGCCTCGGTGTTCCACTTCAACGAAATCCCGATGGCCGAACTGAAGCAGTTCCTGGCCGATGAGGGAGTCGTGGTAAGACAAACATGCAAATAAATGAAAGCGGGGAGTAACGCAATTGGACAAATGGAGCAATCGTCTCTTTTACTCCTTTTTTACTCCCTTTTCACTTCTCTTAAAAACTCTAAATTTAAAAGATATGGAAATCAATTTTGAGAAATTGGGTGGACTCGTTCCTGCAATCGTTCAGGACGCAGACACCAACAAAGTGCTCATGTTGGGCTTCATGAACAAGGAGGCCTATGAGAAAACAGTTCAGACAAACCTCGTCACATTCTGGAGCCGCACACGCCAGTGCCTGTGGACCAAGGGTGAGACATCGGGCAACACCTTGACCGTCAAGGAGATTCTCAACGACTGTGATCAGGACACCCTGCTCATCAAGGCTGTTCCCGCCGGTCCTGTATGCCACACGGGTGCCGACACCTGCTGGGGTGAGACCAACAAGCGCGATGCCGCTCATAATCAAGAGAATGCACTGCTTTTCCTGAGCGAATTGCAGGACTTCATCGAGAAGCGTCACGAGGAGATGCCAGAAGGATCGTACACCACATCGCTCTTCAAGGACGGACTGAACCGCATGGCGCAGAAGGTGGGCGAGGAGGCTCTCGAACTCGTCATCGAAGCCACCAACGGCACCAACGACCGCCTCATCTACGAAGGCTCGGATATGCTCTACCACCTCATCGTGCTGCTCACCAGCAAGGGCCTGCGCATCGAGCAGATGGCGGCCGAGCTGCG
>DFJU01000054.1:0-237 GCA_002373755.1 Bacteroidales bacterium UBA3663
CCGACGAAAAGACCATCATCTTCTGTGCGACACAAAAGCACGCCATGATAGTGCGCGACATGGTCAACAAGCACAAGCAACGTCCTGCCGCCAACTATTGCGAGCGTGTAACCGCCGACGACGGCGAAGTGGGTGAAGCCACGTTGAGAGCGTTTCAGGACAACGAAAAGCTGTTGCCGACCATCTTGACCACATCCTACAAATTGAGCACCGGCGTTGATGCCCGCAATGTGCGCA
>DFJU01000054.1:388-672 GCA_002373755.1 Bacteroidales bacterium UBA3663
ATTTCACCATCTACGACTTTGTGGGCGCCAGCGAAATGTTCAAAGACCCGGATTGGGATGGCGACACCTATTGCCCCATTTGTGGCAATTGGCCATGTACCTGCAAAAAGAAACCGTATGATTTTACAGACCCAAAAACTCACACCGTAAGCGATGATACGCCGTGCCCCATTTGCGGCAATCTGCCATGCACGTGCGAAGGTCCTAAGACGAATCTGATAGACATCAAGCTGTCGAACGGCAGGAAGCTGTCGCTTGCGACGACATGGGAGCAGAAGATATTC
>DFJU01000054.1:723-9714 GCA_002373755.1 Bacteroidales bacterium UBA3663
AGAAGATATTCTTCGGCGACGAGTTCATCAGCCTCGACGAATATGTCAAAAAGCTCTTCGGCAGAATACCCGAATTCTTTTCCGGCGCCGATGACCTGAAAGTGAAATGGTCGAACCCGGAAACCCGTGAGCAGTTGCTCAAGACGCTGGATGAAGCGGGATTTGCGGTTGACAAGCTGAACCTCTTGAAGAACATGCTGAAGATGCAGAAGTGCGACTTGCTCGATGTGCTCGAATACATCGCCTACAACTCCACGCCTATCGAAAGGGCCAAGAGAGTGGAGGTCGTAAAGAAACAGTATGTCAACACCCTGAATGAAGAGCTACGCGATTTCGACAACAGGATTCTGAAAAACTATGTTGACTACGGCTTCAGTGAGCTGAGCTCCGACAACCTTAAAACCTATATCTCCATCCATTTCAACTCGATGAGCGACGCAAAGGAAAGATTGAACATGACCGCCCCCGACATACGGACGCACTACATCGAGTTGCAACGAAGATTATATCAGGCATAGTTGCGAATTCATTTGCTGAAAAGCAGTTGCACAGCACTCACACCCAAAACGAAGAACTCTCTCCATTCCCTTGTGAAAGCGGAACGAAGAGAGTTCTTACCATAATCGGCATGACGTCGGAATCAATGCCTGCGGCTCCACTTGTAGTAGCGCTTGATGACGTCGGCCGGACCAGTGCTAAGCCAGCCGTAACCGGTGCGACGCTCATATTCGATTTCGCCCACATCGGCGCGCTTAATGCCATCACGGCCACAATAGAACGGGAGTTCGCTGTCGAGGTCGTAGAAGCGCGCCCAGAGCAACGGCGCACCGGCACTCTTCACCACGCGATAATCGCGTTCACCATCATCGTTCACGAAACGCTCGACACGCAAGTCGCGTAGCGCATGTTTCTCAAGCCACTTTACGGCCGATGAGACCGACTTGACGACCTCGTCCGACGGATCGGGCAAATCCATCAGCAAGTCAAGGATGGAACACGTCTCGCCGCAACCCGTGAACGATGGCAGCTCGTAGGCGCGCGCATGCTCGGGAGCCAAAGTCTTCTGATTGTACTGCTGGCACCACACGGTCAATTCGCCGTTCTTGCGAATCTGGCAATCGAGGATGCAACGCACGCCACGGTTGAACGCGTCGCGGCATCGGTCGCGCAATGAATCGCTTGCGTGCAGCACATCGTACGGCGCACGGTCGTCGGCCACAAGCCACAACAGACGCATGACGCGCACCATGGCATCGTCGTTGAACGTGATGAAATCGGCATACGGCTCGACGCCATCGTAGCCAGCCGGACGTGAAGGCCAGAACTGCGGCCATCCGCCATTGTCATATTGCATGGAGAGCAGGAAGTCAATGCCGCGCATCACGGCATCGCGATAGGCCTCGTTACCCGTTGTCCGATACATCCGGCACAAATAAAGCATCTCGGAGGTCGTTGCGCCGTTGTCGATGTTGCTGCCGACGCCCGACGTTGCAATGTCGTGACGCAATGCCGCACGTTCAGCCCACTCTTCGGCCGTCAGCTGCGACATTTCCCAATGCCGGTTCTTCGACCAGCCGCCGCTGGGGAACTGATATGCCAAAATTGTGTCGGCCACGGCACGCAGATGCTGCTCCGGTATGCCTCGATACTTTTCATGGCGTACCAACGATTTGAAACTCGGAAGCTGTTTTGAACGTAATGTTTTCGACGGACAAAAGGCTACACATGATGAAATGAGAGCGATAAGGGTTAGTGTTTTTTTCATCACAAAAAAGTTCGGCCGTATGTCGGCCGAACTGGGTTTATATTAATAAATGATTTATTCACGCACGGCGCGGATTGACTGACCAAGATAGCGTCCGATGTAGGACTTGCTCACATGGTTCGGACAGAAATACAGGCAATAGGCATTGCACTGATAATATTCGTCGATCGACGAGGTCCAATAGTAACCATTGTCGCCGTCACGCTGCGACGAATATCCTCGGCAACCTGCGGCCGGGAGGAAGATGCTCTTTCCGCTCGGGCCGAACACCTGGAATCCGCCGACTCCGTTCAGACTTGTCCACACCCAATTGCACTTGCTGATCAGCTCGTTCATCTCCTGCGGGGTCGGGATTCGCCAGTTGCTCTTGGCAATGACGTGGGCGGCATCGTCGGCCGGCAAAAGCATCGTCCTGCCATCGTTGATGCCATATTCCTCGTTGGTGCAATATTTCGTCATGGTAGGATTAAGGCCACGGCAGAACTTGTAGGTAAGCCACGAATAGAACGTCTTGACGTATGTGTGCGGCACATTGTACTCGTAGTTCATGTTGTTGCTGTAATCTTCCTTGCCGAACGGTGCTGTTTCACCCCAGGCGAAGTAGTCGCCATACTTGTCGGGCGATGTAGCACCCAGATTACCGTTTGCCCAACGCACCGACAAGCCAAGATCGACGGCACGCAAGCTGTAATAGCGGAAACTGGCAACCAGTTCAATATCCTGAGTCGCGGTGAATGCGTACGACAGGGCCGGCGAAACCAGTTCATTGCCTGACATCCAGCCGACGAACTCGTAGTTCGGAGCAACGGAAACGACCTCGGCGACAACCGTAGTGCCGTGGTAAACGCCACCAGTCAGCGGATGCCCATCGCACTTTGCTATGACGGTTCCAATCGACTCATCGGGCGAAACCACGACGATATCGTAGGACTTCAATTCGTAGTTGTTGTTGATTCCGACATTGCGAACAGCGCGCTGGCTATACTCGAGCGTCGAGGTGTCGATTTCATTATCCTCAATCGGTGGCAGATCGTCGGACTCCCCTTGCGACTCCGATGCAAGCTTTGAGGCAGACATCATAGCGGTCGTATCAGAATCCAGTGTAGTGTCTTGTTTGGATTGGATGAGGAATTCTTGTTCGTCATCCCTGCACGAAGATATGTAAAGTACTGAGCACATGGCCAATTGCGCAACAGTTACGAACAAAAATGACTTTTTCATAGTGGGAGAATTTTGTAGAAAAGAAACATTTGGAATAGAACACGCCTTTCATAAGACTGACGTCGCATGAAAAGTTGTGGTACAATAAAAGGTCTAAAAAAGGCCGTAGCCATTTTTTAACAAACATCAAGGTTTTAAGCGGCGTTTATCTGCGAAATCCCGAAAAGATCCCTTCATCCTGCGGGATGATTGCTTCCACGGAGAGATTGCTTTCATGAGAGTTAGGGTTTTCATTTTCGTCGGTTTTTCGCCACAAACATATATCTTTTCGATGAAAAAAAGAAGTAAAAAAATTCATTTGCGATTGTTTCACACTTTTATTGCGCAAAAAGTCGGTTTTTGACACGTCGGCCTTCCTTTTTTGCATATTCATCCAACAAATTACACGAAATCGGCATCTGAGTACAATGTCGGCGACAACGGCGGGACGATGCCATACGACATCCGAACCTTGCAATTGCCCGACTCTGTTTCGCGACTTCCGCCTTGACCCTCCGCTCCGCTTTTTGAGCATTTCCCGCACCTCCAGCCCGCACTTGCGAAAGTTCAGGAAATTACATATATTCGCGCCCAAAAACAAACCGCCACATGGCAGAGAAAGAAACGACATTCCACTTCAAGCAGTTTGACATTGCACAAGACCGTTGCGCAATGAAAGTCGGCACCGACGGCGTGCTGCTCGGAGCCTGGGCCTTCGGATGGGCAGAAAATCCGCGTAGTGCGGCAACAGTCCGCATACTCGACATCGGATGCGGCACGGGACTCATCGCCATCATGCTGGCACAAAGATTCTCGGCCGATGGATGCCGCCAATTTCACATCGATGCCGTCGAAATCGACCATGACGCCGCCTGCCAAGCCGCCGAAAATGCCGCCGCCACACCGTGGAGCGCACAAATCGCCGTTCATCCCTACTCACTACGCGACTTTATGGCCGACGCTCCTGCCGACGCGCTCCCCTACGACTTCATCGTGACGAACCCGCCATTCTACAACGCCACATTGAAGCCGGAAGACGCCGGCCGAGCCACCGCCCGCCACAAGGACGCCCTGCCACTACGCGAAATAATGCAATGCGCGAAGAGCCGTCTGACGGCCGACGGCACATTGGCCATGATCTACCCCACCGACTACGACGGAGAAGTGATGACCGAGGCAGTCCTTGCCGGATTGAGCCCGATGCGGATATGCAACGTGCTGACGAAAATCGGCAAACCGGCCAAGCGCAGGATGCTGGAAATTGCACACAAGGCCATCGGTTGCGAAACCTCGACTCTGGCCTTGCGCGATGCCGACGGACAATACACCGCAGAATACAGGAAGCTGACCGAGCCGTTCTACATCCGGCTGGCCTGACGACGCTCTTGGCATCGGACACATTAAAAACGCGCAGCTTTTCATTTTACATTTTCCCTTTTCAAAAGTAGTTCGGCGCGTTTTTGGCTGCTTTCGGGATTATTTCAAACAAAAAATTAGGAAGAAAAAGAAAATATCCATATTTTTGCACTCAGTCAAAAACCCATCTGTACACTTACATAACCCAAGTACACCCAAAGTCATTTCACGCAATAAATTTTTATACGAATGAAGAACTATGTCTGCGCCATTGATTTTGGCGCTACAAGCGGCCGCATGATCATCAGCCGCATCAACGAAAATGGACTTCTTGAAACCGAGGAAGTTCGCCGTTTCCCCAACGCCATACAGGAAAAAGACAAGGACGGCAAATTCTACTGGAACATGACTGCCCTCATCGGCGAAGTGGTGGCCGGACTCAAGGACCTTGCAAACAGGAAGGACATCAAGATCGAAGGCATCGGTGTCGATACATGGGGCGTCGATGTCGTCTTCATCGACAAGCAGGGCAACATGATCGAACAGCCGCGCGCCTACCGCGACCCATATTCAGTGGCTGCCATGGACGAATACGTCAAGAAGGTCGGCAAGGAGAAAATCTACCAGAAGACGGGCATCCAGTTCATGAACTTCAACACACTGTTCCAGCTCTACGCCTGCCACAAGGAGAACTTCCAGCCATTCGAGCAGGCCGACAAATACCTCTTCATCCCCGACTACGTCAGCTACTACCTTTCGGGCAAGGCCGTGTGCGAATACACCATCTGCTCGACCTCCGAGTTCCTGAATCCGAAGACAAAACAGATTGACGCAGAACTGATTGAAGCCGCCGGTGCCAAGATGGAGAAGTTCCCGCCAATCACGATGCCTGGCCAGATTATCGGCAACCTGAAGAAAGATGTGGTCGATTTCGGCTACGATGTTCCGGTCATCGCCATCGCAGGTCACGACACAGGTTCGGCCGTTGCCGCCGTCCCTGCCAAGGACGAGAAATTCGCCTACCTGTCGAGCGGCACATGGAGCCTGATGGGCATCGAATCGAAGGATGCCATCATCAACGAACGCAGCTACCAGCTGAACTTCACCAACGAAGGCGGCGTCGAGGGCACTACGCGATTCCTGAAGAACATCACAGGCATGTGGATTCTGGAGCAGTGCCGCAAGGAATGGAAGGCTGCCGGCAAGGACTACGATTTCGTCCAGTTGGCCAAGATGGAGCAATCAGCACCCGCATTCCGCAGCTTCATCAACCCCGACGATGCATCGTTCGCCAACCCGCCATCAATGTTGCAGGCGATCAACGACTATTGCGCCAAGACCGGCCAACCGAAGCCCGAGGATGACAGCCAGGTGGCACGCCTCATCATGGAGAGCCTTGCCCTGCGCTACCGCACGGTGTTCGGATGGCTCAAGGAGTTGGCCGACTTCCCATTGGAGGTGCTCCACATCATCGGCGGCGGTGCCAAGAATGCGCTGTTGGCCCAGTGGACATCCAACTCAATCGGTGTGCCAGTGCTGACCGGCCCGACCGAAGCTACCGCCATCGGCAACATCATGATGCAGTTCAAGGCTCTCGGCAAAGTGAAGGACATCAACGAGATGCGCGCCCTGATTGCCAAGGCTACCCCACTCGACCGCTACGAACCGCAAGACACCCAGGCATGGAGCGAGGCATACAAGCGCTACGTGACCTTGTGCGAAAAATAAATATAAATAGGTGTTCAGAATTAATTGACCATATTTTTTTCTATCGGGATGCTTCTGTTTTGACCGATAGCGCGATGCAGCCATTGTGACTGAGGGCAAGGCCGGAAGGTGCGTCCAAGAATAAAGATATTCTTAATTAATTTTGAACAGCAACTTAAAAAGCAGGTTTCATATCGCATACCGCAAACTGGTCAAAAAAAGATATTATTCCTTTTAACAAATTATACTAACCCAATTAAAATTCCAACAACATGAAATCAGAAATGATTGAGCAGGCCTATCAATTGGCCAAAGCACGCTATGCAGAACAGGGCGTTGATACAGAAAAAGTTCTCAAACAATTGCAGGATTTCCACCTCAGCCTCCACTGCTGGCAGGCCGACGACGTCAAGGGCTTCGAAGTGAAGGCCGGCGCAATGTCTGGCGGTATCCAGTCAACCGGCGACTTCCCTGGCGCAGCACGCAACATGGAGGAACTGCGCGCCGATGTGCTGAAGGCAAAGAGCCTCATCCCAGGCAACCATCGCCTCAACCTGCACGAAATCTACGGCGACTTCAAGGGCAAAGTCGTTGACCGCAACGAGGTTACAGTAGAGCACTTCCAGTCGTGGATTGACTGGGCAAAGGAGAACGACACAAAGCTCGACTTCAACTCATCGAGCTTCTCACACCCAAAGAGCGGCAGCCTCACATTGTCGAACCCTGACAAGGACATCCGCGAATTCTGGATTGAGCACACAAAGCGTTGCCGCGACATCGCCAATGCTATGGGCGAGGCTCAGAACGACCCATGTATCATGAACCTGTGGGTACATGACGGCTGCAAGGACCAGAGCGTCAACCACATGATGTACCGCCACCTGCTCAAGGAGTCTCTCGACGAAATCTTCACCAAGAAGGAGCCAATGATGAAGGACTGCCTCGAAGGCAAGGTGTTCGGCATCGGCCTCGAAAGCTTCACCGTGGGCAGCCACGACTTCTACACCGCATATTGCTCAAAGAACAACATCATCCAGACAATCGACACCGGTCACTACCACCCGACCGAGAGCCCTGCCGACAAGGTAAGCGCACTGCTCGACTTCATCCCAGAACTGATGCTTCACGTAAGCCGTCCGGTACGTTGGGATTCTGACCACGTTACCATCATGGACGACCCGACACAGGAGCTCTTCTCCGAGATTGTACGCGCCGGTGCCCTCAACCGCGTTCACTATGGTCTGGACTTCTTCGACGGCTCAATCAACCGCATCGGTGCCTACGTCATCGGTTCGCGTGCCGCCCAGAAGTGCATGCTGCGTGCATTGCTCGAACCAACGGCCACAATCAGCAAGTTCGAGCTGGCTGGCGAGGGCTACAAGGTGCTCGCACTGCTCGAGGAGCAGAAGGCAATGCCATGGCAGGCCGTTTACGACGAGTTCTGTCTGCGCAACGACGTTCCTGTCGGACAGGAATTCATCGCCGACATTGACAAGTATGTTGCCGACGTGACGAGCAAGCGTTAACATCGCGTTCAATCACAACTTAACAATAAGCAAAATGTCTAAGAAGAATGAATTAGCGAGCACGCTTGCCGTGTCTCTCAATAACTATCTGGATGCCGGCGCAATCGTCGCCGGTGCCAGTGGCTTGACATTGTGGCAGAACTATCTGGGTCTGTCGGAGGTACATCTCGGTTGGCTGAACTTCATCAGTGCCAACTGTCTCGGTGCAGCATTGGGTGCCATTGTCGGTGGCTACTTGGCCGACAAATACGGCCGCAAGTTCATCTACACCTACAACCTGCTCATCTATATGGTAGGTGTGCTGCTCATCATGTGCTCGGTCAACTTCCCGATGTTGCTCACCGGCTTCCTCGTCACTGGCGTATCGGTCGGCATCGGCGTTCCTGCATCGTGGACCTACATCGCCGAAGGTTCAAACAACGAGAACCGTGGCCGCAACATCTGCATATCGCAGGTTTCGTGGGGCTTTGGTCCAATGATTATCCTGTTGCTCGGCATGTTCTTCGCCCCTGGCGGATACTGCTACGACTTCGTTGAGTCGATCGGCAAGGCCATGACAAGTGCCAACGCCGGAAATGCTGCCATTGAGGTATTTGCATCGCGCATCGTCTTCTTCTCGCTCTTCGTTGTTGCCTTCGTCGCATGGCGTCTGCAAAGCCGACTGGAGGAGAGTGCCGACTGGAAGGCCACACACGCCGCCGAAATCAGAACAGGCAAGAAGACAAGCCTTTTGGATGCCTTCAAGGTGCTGTTCGCTAATCAGACAGCTGCCATGACGCTCGTCTATCTGGCAACCATCTATCTGTCGTGGAACATGGTCGCATCGGTCATGGGCTTCTTCCAGCCACACATCTACGAGACAGCCGGTGGCATCAGCAACGAGCAGGCAAACTGGATGAACTGTATCCAGTGGGCTATCATAGTGGGTGTGACATTCATCGTATCAAAAATGATTGACAAGACGGCACACAAGGTGATTTACACCTTCGGACTCCTGGTGGCCATTGCTGCTTGGCTGGTTATTGTTACCATTGGTGTCAATGGCATGGTCGGACTTTGGTTGTTTGCCATCCTGTGGGGTGTGCAGGGAGGTTCGTCGCCTCAGATATTCTATGCTTTGTGGGGTTCAGAACTGTTCCCTGCCAAGTTCCGTGCTGGTGCCCAGGGCCTGATGTTCTTCANNCTGCATCCAATGGGCCATCATCGTGTTGGGCAACTTCCTCATTTCAATGGTAATCGACAAAGTTCCGCACGTATTGCTCTACATCCTCGGCCTGCTGTTCGCACTTGCCGCATGGGGCATCGTGGTTCTCTTCGGCATCAACAGCGAGTCGCTGCTTTGGGCATTCACCATCCTGTGGGGTCTGGAGGGCGCAGTTTCCGTACAGCTCTTCTATGCCTTGTGGGGCAGCGAGCTCTTCCCTGCCAAGTTCCGTG
>DFJU01000054.1:9772-10565 GCA_002373755.1 Bacteroidales bacterium UBA3663
ACCTATATCTATGGTGAGAACGGCGAGGGCTTTACTATTGCTGCTTTTTGCATGATTGCGCTGCTCAGCATCTCGCTCGTTGTCGGCTTTATCGGTGCGCCCAACACGCGTGGACGGGCTCTTGATGATATCACCAAGGAACGTTATGGCGAGGATTATTGATAAATCGATATGTCAATATGATGAAAAAAAGAAAAACAAAATAACAACAAACAATAATGAAAAGTATTTTAGAAGGCCGCGAGGGATTGAAAGCGGTAGTTTATCAGATTGCCGAGGTCACTGGATATCTTTGGCAGAAAGGATGGGCAGAACGAAACGGAGGTAACATCACCGTCAATGTTACCGAGTTTATGGACGATGAGTGCAAGGCCATGAAGGCTATCTCGGAGGTTAAGCAGATAGGCATGGTACTTCCCCAGTTGAAGGGCAAGTATTTCTATTGCAAGGGAACGGGTAAGCGCATGCGCGACTTGGCTAAGGAACCCATGCAGAACGGTAGCATTATCCGTATCTGTGACGATTGTGCCAGCTATGTTGTGATTGCCGACGAGCCTGTTGTGCCCACCAGCGAGCTGCCCACGCACCTGGCTTTGCAGAACTATCTACTGGAAACGGGTTCGTGCTACAAGGCAACGCTCCATACTCACCCCATCGAACTGGTGGCCATGAGTCATATCCAGCGTTTCCTGAAGGGTGACGAGATGACGCGCGTGCTGTGGTCGATGATTCCTGAGACGCTGGCCTTTGCTCCGCTGGGCATCGGCATCGTTCCCTACGCCCTGCCGTCGTC
>DFJU01000109.1:0-4469 GCA_002373755.1 Bacteroidales bacterium UBA3663
TATATGGCTCAAATCACCTCCTGCAGCAACGTCCAAAAGCGTTCAACGCTAACGATTTCCACCGATTCGGCTGGGCTGTGCGGATGGTGGATTGTCGGACCGAAACTGACGATGTCCATCTGCGGATATTGCTCATGCAGGATGCCGCACTCCAGACCGCAATGCACCGAATTGACCTTCATTTCCGTGCCGAAAAGCCGCTTGTAGGCCGAACGGATGCGCATCGGAAGCGGCGAATGAATCGGCTGTTCCCAACCCGGATAAGCCGACGCGAAATAGACGCGCGCCCCGCCCAGCGTGAAGCAGCTTTGCAGGCGCGACGCCAAGGCTCGCATCATCTCATCGTTCAGGCTGCGCACAAGTGCCGTGATGTCGCATCGGCCATTTTCGCCCGACTGCTCGACCTGCACCGTTGCCAGATTGCTCGACGTTTCGACCACGCCGGGCATATCGGGCGAAAAGCGGAATACGCCGTCTGGAGCAGCCTCAAGCGAGTTCAGGATGTCGTCCTGCACGATTTCGGGCAGAATCCACTCGGGATCGTCAATGACATCGGCCGTAAAGACAACATCGTCGTCAACGCCACGCAGTTCGTAACGGAACAAATCCGCGTAGTAGGCCACCTCGTCGAGCAGTTCGTCAACGACTTCGGCCGGAACGGTCAACACGGCCGATGCCTCGCGCGGAATGGCATTGCGCACGCCGCCGCCCTGAACCCACGCCAGACGCGCCTCAAAGCTCACGACGGCGTGTTTCAGGAAGCGCACCATCATCTTGCAGGCATTGCCGCGCCCCAAATGGATGTCCATGCCGGAATGTCCGCCTTTCAGTCCGCCCAAAGTCAGGCGAATGGCCTTATCGCCTTCCGGGATGCCGCGTTCAAGCTTGTAGCGCATCGACGCATTCAAATCGACCGCACCCGCACAGCCCACCATGAGCGTGCCCTCCTGCTCGGTGTCGAGGTTGAGGAGCTGAGTGCCCTTCAGCCAGTCGCGACGCATCTTACGCACGCCGTTCATGCCGGTCTCTTCATCGACCGTAAAAAGCAGTTGCAGAGGGCCGTGAACGATGTTTTTGTCCGATGCGAAGTCATCGACGACGGCCAACATTGCAGCCACGCCGATGCCATTGTCGGCGCCGAGCGTTGTCCCGTCGGCCACCACGCAACCATCCTCGCGGCGCAACTGTATGGCATCGGACAGGAAGTCGAACTCCTTGTCCTTGTTGGCCTGCGGCACCATGTCGATGTGCGCTTGAAGGACGGTGATTTCGTCGGCGCTACGCGACTGGAGGCGGCATTTTTCGTCCCAGCCCTGCGTGGCCGGCACATCGACCAGGACGTTGCCCGCGTCATCCACATCGGCCGACAATCCGGCACGCGCCACCTCGCCCAGAATGTACTCGCGAAGGGCTGCGACGTGTCCCGACGGATGTGGAATCTGACAAATCGCCTTAAACTGTTTCCAAAGAGATTCTGTGTTCATTTTGTGTTATTTTTATGGTCAATGTTTCACTTCCTGATGCTGAGCGCAGCCATCGCATAGAGGCCGAGCAGAAGCACGAATCCCTGTTCGATTGACCAGCTCGTCCAGATGAAGGCCTGCACCTGCGGGTCGGGAAGTTCATGGCCGATGCCGTAGCAGACCAAAGCCGTTCCGACCGCGTAGTGCCACGGACCCAAGCCGCCCTGCACCGGCAGGACCAGCGACAGACTGCCCATGACGAAGATGGCAAGTCCAGCCCATGCGTCCAGATGTTCAGTGAAGCCGAAAAAGAAGCAGCAGGTGTAGCTGTTCAGATAGTAGCAGACCCAAAGCGAGACGCTCCACAACAGATACGACCAAAGGTTCGGCACATCCTTCAAGCCCTTGATTCCCAGCCACATGTTATGAATGAAGCCCGACACGAACTGATAGGCCATCGTGTGGTGGAAATAGCGTGCGGAAAACAAGACGACGGCCAACATGGCGGCAAATGCGCCCCAAAGCCACGGCGACGAAAGCAGGTCGAGCAAACGCTGTCCGCCATCGCTCCCGGCCAAAAATTGCGCAAAATGCTCGCGCTCGTGCAGGAAGGCCGTAAGCGTCATTACGCCAGCCACCACCATATCGACCAGACGCTCGCTCACCATCGTGCCGAACGTCGTGCTGAACGGCAGATGATAGCGACGGGCAACGTAGCTGCATCGCCACACCTCACCCACTCGCGGCAAGGCCAGATTCAGGCCATAGTTGCCGAACACGGCCAATGCCATGTCGTGCGCCGACGGATTGACGCCCAACGTGCGCAACTGGAGCCGCCAGCGCAACCCGCGAATGATGTGGCTGAACAATGCCAACACGACGCTGACAGCGACCCAGCCCCACGAGATGCCCCTCTGCAACACCTGCATCACAACGTCCCACTCGACTTTGCGCGTCAGGCTCCACACCATCAGCAATCCGACAAAAAGCGGAAAAACTATCTTGAAAAACTTCTTCATTATCAATTCACTTAGTTCGGAGCCACCCGACAGAAATCCTGATACGTGTCGAGCACCTCGCGCACATATTCAACGGTGACGCGCGCACGGAACCGCCCATGATGGACGCACGGCAGCGTATAGTACTCCGGATCGCCCTTCAGCTTGAGGCAATGCTCGACGTTGTCAGTCCAGACGGCGGGATTGTAGCCCAGCGTGTCGGCCAAGGCAATGGCATCGAACACATGACCCATGCCGGCATTGTAGCTGGCCAACGTGAAGCGGACGAGGTCGCGCTCGATGGAGTCTTTTGTTGCGGCCGATGCCTCGTTGTAGCTCAACACTTCGGGCTGGATGGCGCGCAGGATGCGTCGGCGCAGGCTTCCTTCCATGCTCTCGATGAGCTGTGCACCGGCGCGCACGTTGGCCTCAGGGTCGGTCATCAAAGCGGCCGGACATCCGAATCGCGTAGCAGTGGTCGGCATCAGCTGCATGAGGCCGCGCGCCCCCTTCGACGAGATTTCGTGCGGATCGAAGCGCGACTCGACAAAGGCCACGGCGGCAAGCAGTCGCCAGTCCCAGCGCAGACGCTTGGAGTAGGTGCGGAACAGCTGGTCATAGACCGACAGACGGCCGTTGCCCAACAGGTAGCGTATCTTGACCGAGCGACCCAGGCTCTGCTCGTAGTAGCGCTTGATGAGAGTCGCGTAGCGCGGCGTCGAACGGTCGTAGCTGCACACCGAATCGATTTTTGCGGCCAACGTGTCGGCTCCGGCACTCACCACCCAGCCGATGGAGTCTTCGCTGTCGATGAGCGGATGTCCGAGCTTGAGGTCGGGATAGTAGCTGCGCATCAGCTGTGCGACGCTTGTCGGCAGCAGGATGGCGTCGAACTTGTCATCGACCAGCATGTCGGTGAGCGGCTCCATGTTGACGGTGTCGGCCACGGGCATCATGCGGAACGGCGCTACGTTGAAATTCTGCAACACGAGCGGATTCTCCAGCGCGTGTCTTGCCCACGAGCCGTCGGGCACTGCCATGCGGTATTGCTCGACTTCGGCATCGGCCAGCTCGACCTCGCGGCGCAACACCGGCACAAGTCCCATCTCGTAGGTATAGCCGCACTGGCGCAGACCGCCCTTGTCGTGCATCACGCAGGCCGGCACGGGCCACGCTGCCACATCGGCCACACCCTGCACCACACTGTCGAGCATCGACTGCTCATCGGGCGCAAAAATCAGTTGGCCATATAAGCCCAATTCGTCCGACACCTGACGGACGACCTCGTACTCGTGCCCGCGCCAGCCGCCCTTGTACTGGAACGCGCTGATGGACGACGGCACGGTGACGATGCGCAAGGTGTCGCTCACCTCGATTTCGGCCCAAAGACGGTGCATCGAAGGCTCGGCCTCGAAAAACTCCTCGTAGGTTATCCAGCCGCCGATGGCGATGCCCAGGGCTCCACCCACCAGGGATGCAATCAGGTAACGTGCTTTCATTGTCGAAAATGGTCAGGTCGGTTGGTCGTTTATGGCCGATGGCACTGCTCTGTGGCTGGCAAGTGGCATCGGCCGAAAAATGGTGAATAAGTTGGTATTGGATGGTTGGGGCGACGGTTGCCGTCGGACATTCCCCTCACTGGATCTGGATGTACTGCTTCAAGAGGTCGATGGCGACGCTGTTGCTTCCACCCTGCGGCACGATGATGTCGGCGTACTGCTTGGTGGGCTCGATGTGCAGCTCGTGCATCGGCTTGATGATGCGCTGGTAGCGGTCGATGAGGTCTTCGACGGTGCGGCCACGCTCGACGACGTCGCGGCGCAACACGCGGATGAGGCGTTCGTCGCTGTCGGCATCGACAAAGACTTTCATGTCGAGGATGGCGCGGATTGAGGGATCGACCAGCGCCATGATGCCCTCGAGGATGATGACGCGGCGCGGCTCGATGTGCTTCGTCTCCTTCAGGCGGCTGCACGTCGTGTAGTCATAGACAGGCTCGTCGATCGGC
>DFJU01000109.1:4535-7250 GCA_002373755.1 Bacteroidales bacterium UBA3663
ACCTCGCGTAGCATGTTGAGGTGTTCGTAGAGCAGCATCCAGTCGAACGCGCGGGGTTCGTCGAAGTTCTGCGCACGACGTTCCTCCCACGGCAAGTGGCTGCTGTCTTTATAATAAGAATCTTGGGAAACTACGGTTACACTGCCCTCTGGAAGGCTTTCGATGATTTTTCGCACCACTGTGGTCTTGCCCGACCCGGTGCCTCCGGCTATACCGATTATCATGACTTAATTGTTAATTATTTCCGCAAAAATAGTGCTTTTTTCACACACCTGCGGCATTTCGTCTGGAAAAATTTCTTTTCGTCCGGACAATCCTTGACATTCCAACGCAAAAAAAGTAACTTCGCGCGTCCAATAAATAGCCTATGCAATCCATTTCAAAAAATACCATCAAGCAGATCCGCAGCCTCGAAATGCGAAAATTCCGCCGTCAGTCCGGCGAATTTGTGGCCGAGGGGAACAAGCTCGTCGAAGACAATCTGCGCGCCATGCATTGCAATAAGCTGGTGGCTGTGGCCGACTGGTGGGCCGCACATCCCGAGGCCGAGGCATTGGCCGACGAGTGCTACGCGATTTCGCCGCAGGAGATGCAGCGGCTCAGCCTGATGCAGTCGCCGCAAGAGGTGTTGGCCACATTCCGCACGCCCGATGTCGAGCTTTCGGCCGATGTCGCCCAATCGTTTCAGAATCAGCTTGTTGTTGCGCTCGACGGCGTGCAGGACCCCGGCAACGTGGGCACCATCATCCGCCTGTGCGACTGGTTCGGAATCCGCAACATCGTCTGTTCGCCGACGACGGCCGACTGCTACGCGCCGAAAGTCGTCCAGGCCACCATGGGAGCCATCGCCCGAGTGCGTGTCTTCTACACCGAACTGCCCGAGTTTCTGAGCCGTATGGCATCGGCCAATGTCCCCGTCTATGGCACCTTCCTTGAGGGCGAAAACATCTATCAGTCAACGCTTTCGGCCAATGGTGTCATCGTGATGGGCAATGAGGGCAAAGGCATCAGCGACGAGGTGCGCGGCATCGTGTCGCACAAGCTCTTCATCCCGCCGTTCCCCGCCGATGCCGTAACAAGCGAATCGCTCAATGTGGGCATCGCAACGGCCATCACGGTGAGCGAGTTCAGACGCAGAGTGTAAAAATAATCTCTCGCAGAGTGTAAATGAGTGAAATGGAGTTTAAAAGCAATTTTGATAAAATTCATAAATAAATAAAAAAAATGGGAAAATTTCGTATAATTAGTTTCTTGTTGCTTTTGTCGTTTGTATTTGTGTCCAATGTTATTGCACAGGACATCATAACACAAAAGAATGGTGAAAAACTATCCGTTAACATTTTCAAAATTGACGAAGAGAAAATCTATTACCGCTATGAAAGTGAAACTATAGAATATCAAATCTTAAAGTCGAACGTGAAGGAAATCGTTTTCAAAAATGGAAGAAAAGAGGTGTTCAAGAGCTCAAAAAACGAAAATACTTCTTTCGAAATTGAGGATGTGAATAGAGAGTATGTCACAAATAATATCGATCTGGAAAATTGTCTCTTTTTTTCAAATCTGTCATCGAAGGAAATTCATGTAACTGTTTATGGATTAGATATAAAGTCCAACGTATGTGAAATGCTTTCAAAAAGAGAGCTGATTGCGCCTAAAGAAAAGAGACATCGTTTGGCCAAGATAGTTGGCAAAGGGAATTTGGATCATTATTCTGCTTTTAAGATTTATGTAGATGAAGGTCATGCTGGGAAGATAGAAAGAGTCTTTCATTTGTTTACGGAAGATTTGGAACTCGTATTATGGGACGATGAGATGGAAATCGAACATGAATTAGAGATGCCAATGAGTAAACTTCAGATTGAAATGTCTCCATATAGTGTAATTACTGAAGTAATACTTGTGGGAAAAAACGGCGAAACAGTATGTCGAAGTTCAAATCGGAAGTTTACAACAGCTTCTGGAGATAAAGAAACGATTAATACATCTAAGCCATTTAAAAAAGTTAAAATGAAGGTGGCTGGGATTTCGGGGTATGATTACAAACGAGGATGGTTTGTTTTTTCTAATAAAGAAAAGAAAGCGAAAAAACAATAAACTCCCTATGACAAAAGTTGCAGTCATCATACTGAATTGGAACGGCGTTGCACACGGATTGCTGCGCCGCTACCTGCCATCGGTCGTCGAACACACGCCCGCCGAACTGGGCGAGGTGATTGTGGCCGACAACGGCTCGACCGACGGCTCGTTGCAGATGCTACGCGAGGAATTTCCGACGGTGCGCGTCATCGCCTTGGAGCAGAACTTCGGTTTTGCCGAGGGCTACAACCGTGCCATCGCACAGGTTGCACAGCCGTATGTCGTGCTGTTGAACGACGACGTCGCCGTCACGCCCCATTGGCTCGAACCGATAGTCGGATATCTGGACGCGCATCCCGGGACATTGGCCGCACAACCCAAACTAATGAGCGACCGCGACCACCGTCTGTTTGAATATGCCGGAGCGTGCGGCGGCTACCTCGACCGCATGGGCTACCCGTATTGTCGTGGCCGCATTTTCCAGACTTTGGAGGCTGACTACGGCCAATATGACACGGTCTGCACGCTCGACTGGGCGACAGGAGCGGCTCTTTTCGTGCGACGCGAAGCCTACATCAAGGCGGGCGGTCTGGACGGCAACTTCTTCGCCCACATGGAGGAAATCGACCTCTGCTGGCG
>DFJU01000125.1 GCA_002373755.1 Bacteroidales bacterium UBA3663
TCGGCGTTTTAGCCTCTTTCCCGTTGTATTCGACGATTTGCACCATCTGCGTGGTTTGCGCCGTGGCTGCCGTTGCGCCAATCGTGAGCACGGCAGCTGTTGCTATTGCTTTGAATGGTATCTTCATAGTCGTTCGGTTTTTTTGCCCTCGCTTTGAGTGGCGGGTTGAGAATTTCATGTTCGATGCCGTCGTCGGCCGGAATTCAAACACCGTTTAAATGCTGTTCAAACACCGTTCGGAAGGCATTGTCCGATGCCAATTATTTGTGCAGCATGTAGGTTACGTCTTGTGCGACGACCTCTTCGGCACTCTCGAAAGTCGCGTAGCCGTCGGCCGAGATTGTCACATCCTTGCACTCGCGTTGTGCTCCGATTGGCAGGTCGATGCAGAAGCGGCCGTTTTCATCGGTCGTGGTCGAGAATGAACCTCCGTCGATGCTGAATGTGGCGTTGGCCACTGGTGTGCCGCTCTCAAAGTCGAGCACTTGGCCGGAGAAGTATCGGAAGGTGTCATCGCGTGTAAGGCCGATGTTCAAATTTGCGCTCATGCCCGAACCGATGTTGATTGATGTGCGCAGGGTGTCGTAGTATGGAGCCACAAACTGCACATCGACTGAGCCGAGACGGTGGAATCCGGCCACGCTGTGCAGCTCGATGACGGTGTCGAGTTTGGTGAGGAAATAGTCGTTGCCATCGACGGTGAGGATGCCGCCATAGCCGTCGGCCGTCGTGCCGAATGGGAGCTGGTGCTGGCTGTCGTTCAACTTCATTGTGAGCTGTACCGGCAATGCGAACCAGTAGAGCAGGAAGACGGCTGCGATGCCCGACAGAATGTTCAGGATGATGCGGCGGCGGCGTTCGCGCTCGTGGCGCTTCCACAACGTGTCGAACGAGACGCCCAACATCTTCGATACGACGCGGACGAAGGCTTTTTCTTGTCCGACTTCCGCAATGCTGACGCCCAAAAGTTCGGCTTCAGGATGGCTCTGCGTGTATTCCTTCAGGTAGCGCGGGAAGCACTCCAGATCGGGATTGTAGCAGTTCGGCTGTCCATCGACGATGAGCGGAATGATGCAGTCCAATCGGCCCCATTCGATGAACGACTGTACCTCCTTGCTCACCCATTCTGATTTGGCCGAGTTCGGCGAACAGAGCACGATGAGGTATTTCGACGCCTCAAGGTTGTCGCGCAGCACGTTGCCGAGCACGCCGGTGTTCAGGTCGGTCTGGTCGCGGAACACTGGACGGATGAAGCGGCTGTCTTCAAACTCGTTGTGAATCTCGGTCGGCAGTTTGTAGTTCTCCAGGTTCTTTTGGAGCCACTTGGCCCACTTCACATCTTTGTGATTGTAGCTGATGAACGCAAAATTTTTTCTTTCCATTGTAGTGGTGGTTTTAATTGTTGTCCAAATGTAGTGATAAATCTTTGTTTGTCGGCTCAATGTCCGACGTGTTTATTGATTTTTGCTACGCGATGTTCAAAAAAATCGCGTAGCGTTGGCATTTTTCGTTGTTAAAAATAGTAGCCGACGTTGAGCATCACGTCAAACTGCTTTGTTCGTTCGCTCCAGCATCCGAACAGCGAAATCGGACCTGCCAGACTGTTGTAGCTGTAGCCGAATTGCGTGCCCCATGTAAGACCGTCGTGGCTGAAACTGTGATTGATCTGACTGCCGTAGTTGCCGACGTCGATTGCTCCTTGCAGATAGTGGACTTTTCCGATGCGCTGTTGCAGGCCGATGCCCATCGATGTGAAGGCGTTTTCGGTGAAGATTTCCATCTTGGTGATGCCGGCCATCGTCAGCTGCTGGCTTACCTTCATGCCTTCCTGCATGCCGCCGACCACGTTGTGCATTGAAATCGGCACATCGGTGTCGTCGTTCAGGATGATGCGCCCCGATGCGTGTGGAATGATTGTGAACCTGCTTCCGAATGTGTAGGCCGTGCTCCACGACAAGTTGACGCTCGGGATGGCGTTGCCGCCTTCATATTGGTACAGATTGTCTGTCGCAAGCTCGAAGTTGCCAATCAGGCGGGAGCCTTCGGTTGGGAAGTAGCGCGAATCCTGTGTGTCGTATTCGGCATGGACGCAGTAGGAGATGTAGTTGATGTGCTTGCCCTCCAGGTCGGACGAGAGTGAGGCTATGTCCTTGCGCGTCAGGATGTCGGAATAGTAGTGCCAATCGTAGCGCAATCCGAAGGTGTAGAGCACGTTGTGCCAATCTTGTCCGAAAAAGAGCATCGCACGTTGGTGCAACGAGTTGACGTCGGCGATGCGTTTGCCGTGGTAGTAGTACTTCAGGTCGCTGCGTTCCGCGTAGTATCCGAGACCGAGCAAACCGTTGCTTTTCACGAATTTATGTCCAAGCATCGTGCCGAATCGCAGCCGTTGCCCGAGTTGCGCATAGAGGCTGAGGGTGAGGCCTTTGCGCGTCGGCAGATTGATGTCGGCTGCCAATCGGAACATCGCATATTCATCGTTGTCGTAACGTCCGCCAAGGCTCAGCGTGCTGCCCAAATAGCTGTGACGCACCTGCTTGAAGAAGTTCTTGCCATGACGCGAGGTCGTGTCCGATGCCCCATTTTGGTCGCGTAGTGCAATCAGCTGTTGCTGGCGCCATTCCTGCGCCTTGTTGTACGACAGGTCGAATTGCCCATATTCGCGTTCGATTCTTTCGCGTAGGTCCTCCAACTGCGGCATCTTGAGGCGTGCGTGCCGTTCGCCGCGTGTCACAAGCGAGTCGATGTCGGTCGAACTGAAACTTGCGGATGTGTATTCGGTCACGTCGATGCCGATGTAGATGTCGCTCTTGCGGATATTCTCTTCGTAGAGATGCGTGCCGCTGACGTCGATGATGTGTGTCAGCAGGTCGAGCATATTGTTGTACTTTTCGTCCAACGGGGTGTTGCAAATCAGGTCACTGCCGATGATGATGTCTGCGCCCATCCGTTTTGCCACATCGACCGGAAAATTGTTGGTCACGAAACCATCGACGAAGAGCATCGAATCGTGTTTTACCGGTGTGAAGACTCCTGGGATTGCCATCGAGGCGCGCATCGCCGTCACAAGGTTGCCGCAGTGGAATTCGTAGATCTTTCCTCGTGTCACTTCGGTCGCATTGCAGGCAAATGGAATCGGCAGGCTGTCGAAATCGACCGAATCGGGCACCGTCGAAGTCAGTTTCTTGAGGTAGTTTTCGATGTTTTTGCCTCTGATGATGCCACTGCGTCGCGTCGAATTGATGTTCTTGTCGCGGTCGAGGGCTACGCGCAACTGATAGGTTTCCTGCTTCTTGCGTGCCAGGAGCGTATTGTTGCCATAGTCTGGCGAATCGAGCAGCAGTTGAATCCAGTCGGTGCTGCGAACGATGCTGTCCATTTCGGCCGGAGAGTAGCCGATGGCATATAGAGCCGCAACAATCGAACCCATTGAATTGCCTACCACCATGTCAATCGGTACGCCGGCCTCTTCCAGCACTTTCAGGACGCCGATGTGGGCCAGGCCTTTGGCTCCTCCGCCGGCAAGCACGACAGCCACCTTGGGCCGTTCGGACTCGTCCGTCTTGCCGTAGAGTGCGGCCGGCATCGACCATGGCAGGATTAGCAGGAGCAACAGCAATGCTGTCAAACGTCGCATCATGCTACGTGATTTTTTGTCCGATTTTATTGTTCTACACATTGGTTGACGAAGTCGCCGACGCGTTGTACGTATTCTTCCCAGTGGTCGTGTATGGAGCGTGCGTGCTTTGTGCCTGGCACCTCCCACAGTTCTTTTGGTTCGGGTTTTGCGTTGAACACCTTGTGTGCCATTTCAAACGGGACATATGTGTCGTCGGTGCCGTGGATGAAAAGCATCGGCTTTCGGCATTTGGCCACTTGTCCGACGGCATCGCCATCGCTGAACCACCATCCGTGCCAAAGCTTGTTGATGAGCGATGCCTCGTGGAGCAGTGGAAACTCTGGAAGGTTGTAGCGTTGTTCCATCATGTAGGCAAGTTGCTCCCATGTCGAACTGTATCCGCAATCTTCCATGTAGCCGGCCACTTGGAGCGAGTCGGCAATGTCGTCGCCCGAAAGCATCATGGCGGTGGCGGCTCCCATCGACAGCCCGTGCACCACAATCGGTTCGCGCCAGAGGTTGTGCGCCAT
>DFJU01000084.1:0-4322 GCA_002373755.1 Bacteroidales bacterium UBA3663
CTGCACGCTGAAAATGGACCTCATCCAGCAGCTCACCGACATAACAAACCAGGGCCGTTTCGACTACATCGTGATCGAGGCGTCAGGCATTTGCGAACCAGGACCTATCGCACAGACGATTTATTCGATTCCGCAAGTCGTGCCAGAGAAGATTTCCGATGCCGGAATTCCCGAGTTGGATTGCATCGTGACTGTGGTCGATGCCCTTCGACTGAAGGATGAATTCGGTTGCGGCCACGATCTGATGAAGCAGAATCTGGGTGAGGAAGACCTTGAAAACCTTGTCATCCAGCAGATTGAGTTCTGCAACATCATCCTGCTGAACAAGGCAAGCGAGGTGAGCAAGGAGGAACTTGGCCGCATCCGCAAAATAATCGAAACGATTCAGCCGGTTGCAAAAATCATCGAATGCGACTATTGCGATGTCGATTTGGACCAGTTGGTCTCAACGCACATGTTCGATTTCGACAAGGTCGCTACGTCGGCCAAGTGGATTCAGGAGGTCGAGGGCGGCAATGCCTCGGCCGATGACGATGATGACGACGACGAACATGAATGTCACCACCATCACGACCACGATGACGACGATGATGACCACGACCACGAATGTCATCACCACCATCACGATCATGACGACGAAGACGACAACGAGGGCCACCATTGCCACCACAACCATCATCACCACCACGACGATGAGGGCGAGGCCGAGGAATATGGCATCGGCACGTTCGTCTATATGCGCCGCGAACCGTTCAATCTGGGCCGATTCGACGAATTTGTGGCTCGTCATTGGCCAAAGAGCATCATCCGATGCAAGGGAATGTGCTATTTCGGCGACGAACGCGACACTTGCTACGTGTTCGAGCAGGCTGGCCGTCAGGTCAATTTGCGCAATGCCGGCCGATGGTATGCCACGATGCCGAAAGCCGAATTGGAGGCACAGCTCGCCGTCGATCAGCAGTTGCAGCGCGATTGGGACGAGACCTATGGCGACCGTATGCAGAAGCTGGTTTTCATCGGCCAACACATGGACAAGAAAGCCATCTTCCAGCTCCTCGACGAGTGTCTGGAGGTCTATTAAAAAATAACGTCGGCTGTTCGCTGTCCTCTTCGGATTTGGCGGACAGCCGTTTTTTTGTTTTGATTACAATGAGAATCGTCGTTGCCAACAATTCAAAGCGCGCGCTCGGCTTTGTCGCATTGGCCGTGTGCCTTTCGTTGCTGCCCGATAGGGTGGAGGCGCAGAGTGACGATGGCGCAATGTTCTTTTCCGCAGGTTTGTCGTCGCACCTTCCGAACTCCGATTACGTGAAGCGCGGATTTGGCGCAGATGTCACGATGGGCGGCGTTGTCGGCCGGCATGTGTTCGGTCTGGATTTCGATGTCGAGGCCATGGGGCGTTGTCAGAAGGACATTTGTACGCACAAGGGCGACATCTATGCCGGAGAAAGAATTTCGGCTATCGGAATCAACCTCTTTTATGGCAGGCAGGCGCGACAGTTCGGCATCTTGGGGCTGACTCCATACCTCGGATTGGGTGCCCGCAGCTACTATGGCGGTGTGCGTGACGAGAAATATATCGACTACGATGATGACGATTTCGCGGTCTATAAGACTGGCGTCTCTTTCGGCGTGGGTCTCATGGCCGACATTCCGCTTTTCCAGAGTTCCGATGCGTTGGTCGGTCATGCGTTGTGCATCAAGCCCTATTTCAGCATAACCGAATATGGCAAGCAGCTGAACGCGGTTCCGGCCTTCAATCTGACCGTCCAGTGGCGTTTCGAGTTCGATTTTTGACCGATGTGACATAAAAACAAGCGAGAGGATAACCAGTTTCGGGTATCCTCTCGTTTCTTTTTTGCGGCCGATGCGCATCGGCCATGAACCTTTACGCCGTGATGATGCGTTCGCCGAGTTCCTTTCCGATTTGCTTTTTCAGCTCGTTGCAATCGGTCAGTTGGCGCATGATTTCGATTGTGTCGCTTCCTGGAGCCTGCAACTGCCGGTTCAAGTCGTCTATTTTTGTGCGCAGGATTGCGTCTTGCAGTTCGAGCAGCACGCGCGGCACATCCTTTTCGAGCGATTCGTTGAGCTCGACGATGCCGAACGCCTCGTTGCGGTCTTCGGCCAGGTCGAGAGCCGTTTGGTTGACCTCCGAATCGGCATGTTGCGTGAAGAACTTAAGGCTGTCGAACGGCACCGACGGGTCTTCCGATGCGATGAGTGCCATGCGCAGCATTTTCGCGTAGAGCGGATTCTGGAACTTGATGTCTGCATTCTCCAGATACGTGCCGATGAAATCGACCACACGCCATGTCTGCGGTTCGGCCTCGGGGCCAGCGTCGCGATTCACGTAGTTGAACAGGTCGCCGCCGTGTCGCACCAGCAGACGCACGATGTTGCGTTCGGGCGCATCGGTGTGGCGGATTGCGGCCGTCTGCATCGCCTGCATCAGGGCGTTCTGCTGGTTTTCGGCTTCGCGTCGGCGATTTTCAATTTCCATGCGGCGCAGTTCATTCGCGTAGTTGGTGCGCTGAGCCTGTAGAAGTGCCTGTTGCAGGTATTTTTCGTCGATGTTGAGCATCTGTGCGGTGGTGCGAATGTAGATCGACGCTGAAATCGGGTCGCTGATGAGGGCGATGCTCTGGACGATGTTCTGCACGACGTTGGCGCGCTTCATCGGGTCGTTGCCTGCATCGCGTAGCAGCATCTGCGCCTTATAGACGATGAAATCCTGCTCGTTGGCCGCAAAGAACTGTTGGAGTTCTTCGGTCGTGTGCTTGCGGCAGAAGCTGTCCGGATCGTCGCCGTCGGGGAAGAGCAGCAGTTTGACGCGCATGTCTTCAAGCAGCAGCAGGTCGATGGTCTTGAGCGATGCGCGGATGCCGGCCTCGTCGCCGTCGAACATCAAAGTGACGTTCTTCGTGAATCGCTGGATGATGTGTATCTGATTGGTGGTCAACGCTGTTCCGGCCGATGCGATGACGTTGCGGAACCCTGCCTGCGACATGCTGAGCACATCGACGTTGCCCTCCACGATGAAGCATTTGTCTTGTTTGGCGATGTCGGCTTTGGCTTGGAAAAGGCCGTAGAGCATATTGCCTTTACGATAGATTATCGATTCGGGCGAGTTGACATATTTCTTGAATGCGTGATCGACGCGTTGCAGGATTCGTCCGCCGAAAGCTACAGGTTGGCCCGACAGCGACATGAACGGGAAGATTACACGTCCGTGGAAGCGGCATTGCGGCATCTGCTGGTCGTTGTCCGCGTAGCATAGGCCGACGCCCTCCTTGCGCTCTTCGGTCGGGTCGAGCAGCAGTTCGCGTGGATGTCCGGCACGGATGGCTCGTTCGGCCAGGTCGGTGCGTTTCTCGACGGCATAGCCCAAGTGGAACCGTTTGATTGTTTCGTCCTGTAAGCCGCGTTCGCGGAAATATGCAAGTCCGATGTTGCGGCCCTCGTCAGTTTCAAAGAGGTCGTTCTCGAACGTCTGCATCGCGAATTCGTTGAGGCGCAACATGCCTTCGCGTGCGGTTTGGGCGGCCTTTTCCTCGGGAGTAAGTTCGCGCTCCTTGATCTCGATGCCGTACTTCTTGGCCAACAGGCGGATGGCGGCCAGATAGCCGATCTGCTCGTGCTTCATGATGAAGTGGATCGGGTCGCCGCCCTCGTTGCACGAAAAGCATTTGCAGATGTTCTTCGACGGCGAAACGTAGAACGACGGGTTCTTGTCGGCATGGAAAGGGCAGAGGCCAACGTAGTTCTGTCCGCGCCGACGCAGCGAAACGTAATCCGACACGACATCAAGAATCTGTGCCGTGTCGCGTATCTTGTCGATGGTCAGCTGGTCAATCATAATCCTCTGAGTTTTACGGTCAAATCAATGAATTCCTGTACGGAAACCTGCTCGGCGCGGCGGTCGAAGAAGGCGTCGGCCAAGATTTCGTCAGCGCGTTCCGGTTGCCATTCGTGGACGAGTTGGCGCAGGCAGTTGCGCAACGTCTTGCGGCGCATTCCGAAGGCATTCTTGACCAATGTGCGCAGGTCTTTTTCGGGGCAAGGCAACTCGGTCACATTGTTGCGCACCATGCGGATGACGGCGCTCTGCACCTTCGGCGGCGGGTTGAAGACGTGGTTGCCCACCGTGAAGCAGTATTCGATATTGTACCAAACCTGCACCAGCACCGACAGGATGCCGTAGGCCTTCGAGCCGGGTTGCGCGGCCATACGTTCGGCCACCTCCTTCTGGATCATGCCGCTACAGCACGGGATGCGATCGCGATAGTCAATGACCTTGAAGAAAATCTGGCTGGAGATAT
>DFJU01000084.1:4370-10795 GCA_002373755.1 Bacteroidales bacterium UBA3663
TCTGGCTGGAGATATTGTATGGATAGTTGCCGATGAGGCAGAACGGGCGGTCGCCGAACACCTCGTCCGACGTGAGGTCAAGTTTCAGGAAATCGGCCTCGATGATGCGTTTTTCGAGCGTTGCAGGGTAGTGGAGCCGCAGGTACGACACCGATTCTCCGTCCAGTTCGACCACCTTCAGGTCGTAGCCCTTCTCGATGAGGAACTGTGTCAGCACGCCCATGCCGGGACCGACTTCGAGGCATGGAATCGGGGCTTCGGCCGATGGCGCACAGAAATCCCTCACCGTGTCGGCGATGCGTTCTGCAATCGAGAGGTCGGTGAGGAAGTGCTGTCCCAAGTTCTTCTTGGCGCGGACCTTGTCGTTGAAGTCGATGTGGACTTCGTCGCTGCGTTTGGCCCGTTGGGTATATCTTGCTTTGTTCATAGGCTGCAAAGATACTCCGTTTTTGCAAAATTGGCCGATTGAAACAATAAAAAAAGAAAGCCATTTCCTTAAAAATATAAAAACGCAGAATGAAACTTTGGATTTTTCCTCCGGGATTACTAAATTTGCACGAATTTGAAATGCTTCAGGTTTCCTTTTTGCACATTATGAAACGTATTTATGCTTTTTTCGGGTGTTGCGTCGTGAGTCTCTTCACCTGTTTGTTTGCCCAATCAGAGCATGTCGGAACATCGGCCGAAATGAAAATGGTACAGGCCGACCGTCAGGCATTCCGACTTGGAGCCGAGACCTATTTCAGCGAACTGACATCGGGGTCGAAGCGTCGTTTCGAGATTGCGATGAATTCCATCGACTTCTACCTTGATTTCTTTGCCAGCCAGCATTACGAGACTCTTCCAGAGTGGGAAAAGCCCATTTTCGACCTTGTCCGTCAGGGTCAATATGAGGATGCCATCGCCCGCTATGAGGAGCAGAATCCGTTGAAGCGCTTCGCCTTGGGCACGTTGCCCTATGCCTCTGTCGAGCGCTACGTGATGTTGCTCGAGATGTCGGGCACGCGCCGCAATTCCTTGCTCGGACTTGAGGCTTTGCAGACGGTGGCCGAGCTCGATACTGTAGCCATTCTCCCAATCGTCAGCCTTGTCAATGTCGCATTGGAGCTGCATCAGCAGAATGTGGCCAGCGAATATCTCACAACCTACCAGAACCAGAAAAGCGTGTCGTTGCAGGACCGTGCTGCGTCGATGAGCCTGCGTGCCAAGATGCTGTTGCGCCGCAACCGTCCGAACGAGGCTTTGGCCTACTCCAGCCGTGCCGTTGCCATCTACGACAGCTTGGCGGCATTGTCGGGCAACCCGAATTTCGAGGTGCAGCACCGTGCCCGAGTCCACTACGTGCTTGCCAACATCTACTACCGTCTGGACGAGCGCGCCCTGTGCGTCGAGAATGTGCGTAAGAGCCGCGAAATGTTGAACCGTGCGGTTGCGTCCGACGAGAAAGCCTACTCCATCGAACGTATCCGTACACTCTTCACGATGGCTCCGATGGTGGCCGATATGCGCGATTTCTTCTTGGCCGATACGCTCTACACCGAGGTTGACAGCTTGGGCGGATGGCTGTATGAAGGTAGCCGTAGCCAGCGTCAGATTCAATTCAACACGTTGCGTATGCGTGGTTTGTGCTGCTTCCGCATCGGCAAATACGAAGAGGCCCGTGTCTTCCTTGACGAGGCCGACAAGGTGCTGACGCAGATGGAGGAGAGTGCTCCGGGTCAGAACCTGACACATCGTCAGGACCTGAACTTCAACATGGCAACGCTCTACTACATGGAGGGCGACTACGAGAAGGCTCTTGAAATCAACCGCAAGGTGCTTGGCCTCGTCCAGAGCAATACATCGCAGGAGTCGCACCGACATTCGCAGAGCATGGCATCGTGCTACAAGTACATCGGCAACTGCCTGTGGGCCATCGGCTACGAAAAATACGTCGAAGCCAACAAGCGCAAGAACAAGGACGTGCTCAAGTACTATCAGGATGCGGCCGACAGCTACGCGACTGCCTTGCAGTACAATTCGCGCGACAACGAGGCCATCGCCAAATACAACTTGAGCGACCTCATCGTGTCGGGCATGGAAAAGCCGATGGCAATGCCTGCACATTTCTAAGTAATTGAAATTTTTTAACTATAACAAGCAAATAATACTATGTTGCGAATCGCTATTCAGTCCAAGGGCCGTCTTTTTGACGACTGCATGGACCTGCTCAAAGAGTCGGGCATCAAGCTCAGCAATGCCAAGCGTACTCTGCTCATTCCGTCAAGTAACTTTCCGATCGAGGTGCTCTACCTCCGTGATGATGATATTCCAGAGTGTGTGGCCAATGGTGTGGCCGACATCGGCATTGTGGGTCTGAACGAATTCAAGGAGCGTCAGAAGGATGCCGAAATCGTGAAGGGCCTCGGTTTCTCGAAGTGCCGTCTCTCATTGGCCATCCCGCAGCTCATCGACTATCCGGGCATCGAGTGGTTCAACGGCAAGAAGATTGCCACGAGCTATCCCGGCATCCTGCGTGAGTGGTTGAACCAGAACAACATCAAGGCCGACATCCACGTCATCACCGGTTCGGTCGAGATTTCTCCGAACATCGGTTTGGGCGATGCCATCTTCGACATCGTTTCGTCGGGTTCGACATTGGTCAGCAACCGTCTGAAGGAGGTCGAGGTCGTCGTTGAGAGCGAGGCAGTGCTCATCGCCAACAAGAATCTCGATGCCGAGAAGAAGGAAATCCTCGAGGAGCTGATGTTCCGTTTCGATGCCGTCCGTTCGGCCGAGGACAAGAAGTATGTGATGATGAACGTGCCAGATGCCGCCATCGAGACCGTCCTGGCTCTGTTGCCCGCATCGAAGGCTCCGACAGTCATTCCGTTGGCCACACAGGGCTGGCACAGCATCCACACCGTCATCAATGAGAAGACCTTCTGGGAACTGGTCGGCAAGCTCAAGGCCGCAGGTGCTGAAGGAATCTTGGCGCTGAACATCGAGAAGATGGTGTTGTAATTTTGACGGGTAGTTATCGGTAGTTATTGGGAGATAACAGGAGTTAACGGACGATACCACAATCGGTCAAGTCCGTGCGATGACTCCAGCCAATGTCCATTAACTCCTGCTAACTTCGGTTAACTCCCATTAACTCCATTTCCAATGACAACATATTTATATCCGAATAAAAGCGAGTGGGGCGAAATTGTAAAGCGTCCCACTTTTGACAATAGCCAGCTACGCGACCTCGTGAGCGGCCTTTTGCAGCAGATTCGCGAGGGCGGCGACAAGGTGCTACGCGAGTTGGAGGCCAAGTTCGACCACTGCACGCTCACCGATTTGCAGGTTTCGGCCGATGAATTTGCCGAGGCACGCCGCGTGATTGCCCCCGAATTGGCCGATGCCATTGACAACGCCAGCCGCAACATCCATGCCTTCCATGCCTCGCAGAAGTTCGACGGCGTGAAGGTCGAGACGCAGCCGGGTGTGGTTTGCTGGCAGAAGAGCATCCCGATTGACAAGGTCGGCCTCTACATTCCGGGTGGCACCGCACCGCTGTTCAGCACGGTGCTGATGTTGGCCATCCCCGCCAAAATCGCAGGTTGCGGCGAAATCGTGCTCTGCACACCTCCAAATGCCGAGGGCAAGGTCAATCCGGCCATCCTCTACGCGGCTACGGTGGCAGGCGTCACCAAGGTTTACAAGGTGGGCGGCGTTCAGGCCATCGGCGCTTTGGCCTATGGAACGGAATCTGTCCCCAAGGTCTATAAGATTTTCGGCCCCGGCAACCAGTTCGTGCAGATGGCCAAGCAGTTGGTTTCCCTGCGCGATGTCGCCATCGACATGCCGGCCGGTCCATCGGAGGTCTGTGTTGTGGCCGATGCCGATGCCGATCCCGAATACGTCGCATCCGACTTCCTCTCGCAGGCCGAGCACGGTGCCGACAGTCAGGCCATTCTCGTGACCGATAGTGAGGCATTGGCCAAGAAGTTCGAGACCGTGATGGCTGCCCAGTTGGAGCTGTTGAAACGTCAGGAACTGACCCGCAAGTCGCTCGAACACAGCAAGGTAATCGTGCTACGCGACCAGGACGAGGTGATGGAGCTGGTGAACGAGTATGCTCCGGAACACCTCATCCTCAACACGCGCAACTACGCGACTTTGGCCGACAAGGTGCGCAATGCTGGCTCCGTCTTCCTCGGTCCGTTCAGCCCCGAAAGTGCAGGCGACTACGCATCGGGCACCAACCACACGTTGCCGACCAACGGCTATGCCAAGGCATACAACGGCGTGAATCTGGACAGCTATATGCGTAAGGTCACATTCCAGGAACTTTCGGCCGATGGTCTTCGTTCGCTTGGCCCGATTATCGAGGTCATGGCGCAGAACGAGCAGCTGGACGCCCACAAGAATGCGGTGACGGTGAGACTCCAAGAGTTAAATAAAGAGTAAAGTGTAAAGAGTAAAGTAGTTTGCTTTGGCTCTCAATGTATAAACTCTCGCAGAGTGTAAAGAAGTGTAAAAGAGGAAGTCGTCGAAAAACTCCATTCCACTCACTTACACTCTGCGAGAGATAAGAAAACGCCCCTTTTAAAGCCTCGTCTTCTCGCTGAACAATTATCAATTGTTCTGTTCGCTGCGAGGACCCTTTTACTCCCCTTTTACTCCCCTTTTACTCCCTTTTCACTCCCCTTCAATACCCTTAAAAGAAATGAATCTACAACAAATCATCCGTCCAAATATATTGGCATTGGCTCCCTATTCGTGTGCGCGCGATGAATTTAAAGGTGAGGCCAGCGTCTATGTCGATGCCAACGAAAATCCTTACAATAACGGCATTAACCGCTATCCTGACCCGCGTCAGTTGAAGGTCAAGGAGTTGCTGGCACCCTTGAAGGGCGTTGCCGTCGAGCAGATTTTCCTCGGCAACGGTTCGGACGAGGCCATCGACCTTGTCTATCGCATCTTCTGTCGTCCGGGTGTCGATAATGTTGTCGCCCCCGCACCGACCTACGGCATGTATCAGGTCTGCGCCGAGGTGAACGATGTCGAATATCGTGCCGTTCCGTTGCAGGCCGAGACCTTTGCGCTCGATGTCGAGGCATTGGCCGCCAAAGTGGATGCCAACACGAAGGTCATCTGGGTGTGCTCGCCCAACAACCCGTCGGGCAACGCCTATTCGCAGGAGCAGCTCATTTCCATCGTGCAGCGTTTCCCCGACCAGATTGTCGTGGTGGACGAGGCATACATCGACTTCTCCGCAATACCGTCGATGACGTCGCAGCTGGACAAGTTTGACAACCTCATCGTCCTTCAGACCTTCTCGAAGGCGTGGGGCTGTGCCGCAATGCGATTGGGCATCGCTATGGCATCGGCCAAGATTATCAGCTTTTTCAACAACGTCAAATATCCCTACAACGTCAACGAACTGACGCAGAATCAGGCGATTAAGGTGTTGAACGATGTGAAGCGCAAGGAACGTCACGTCGAGGAAATCCTCTCGCAGCGCGAAATCCTGCGCGAGTTGCTCCTCACTTTGCCGTGCGTCAAGAAAATCTATCCGTCCGACGCCAACTTCCTGTTGGTCAAGGTGTCCGATGCCAATGGCACTTACAAGTATTTGCAGTCGAAGGGCATCATCGTACGCAACCGCAACAAGGTACAGCTGTGCGAGAACTGCCTGCGAATCACGGTGGGCACGCCCGAAGAGAATGCCGAACTTTTTGAAGCTATGAAAGCCTTATGATGAAGAAAGTCCTTTTCATCGACCGCGACGGCACGCTCATCGTCGAGCCGCCCGTCACCGAGCAGGTCGATTCCTTCGAGCAGTTGGAGTTCCTGCCCCGCGTCATCCAGAACCTGTCGTTCATCCGCCACAAGTTGGATTACGATTTCGTCATCGTGAGCAATCAGGACGGTTTGGGCAGCCCCGAGTATCCGTTGGAGCGCTTCAACGCCATCAACGACCTCATGCTACGCGTGTTCCGTACCGAGGGCGTCGAGTTCGATGAGGTCTATTTCGATCCGCATCGCAGCAGCGAAAACCATCCGAACCGCAAACCCGGCACGGGCATGTTGCAGAAGTTCATCGAGGGCAACGGCTCAGAATATGATTTGGCAGGCAGCTACGTGATCGGCGACCGCATCACCGACATCCAGTTGGCGCACAACTTGGGTTGCAAAGGCATCCTCATCGCACAGAACGGTTCGTCCGATGAATGTCGCGAGTGGTTGCAGGAGTCGAACCTTGAGGCCGATTGTGCCCTCATTGCCGAGAGTTGGGACGACATTGCCGCCTTCCTCTTTGCGGGTGACCGTCGCGCCGAAGTGACCCGCACGACCAAAGAGACCGACATTCACATCGCGCTCGATCTGGATGGTTCTGGCCGATGCGATATCTCGACCGGATTGGGCTTCTTCGACCACATGCTGGAGCAGAT
>DFJU01000045.1:0-44774 GCA_002373755.1 Bacteroidales bacterium UBA3663
CACGATGATGAGTCAAGAAAAGAGTTAAGAAATAAGAATTAAGAGTTAATATTTCCTCAAGAATTTGAGATTTATAGAATTTGTGAATTTCTTGATTTGAATTTATAAGAATTGGAGAATCCGATTCATCCTTTTAAACACTCTACGCAAATAAATAATTCTCTCATTATCAACGATTCAAAATCCCTAATTCTCAAATTCTTGAGAAATATGAAATAAAAGTTTTGGGTTAGCCGAAGGTAACTTTACATTCCCCTCCACTCGGGGAGGTCGGGAGGGGGTCTATTCCACCTTCCACTCGATGATGCCGCCCGATGCGCCTTTTTGCAGCTGGGCCTCGATGCGCAGACCTGTCGTGGTGACGGGGACGAAATGTACGGTGTTGTACTGGTCTTTGGCGGTGCCGTATGGCTCATTGGCGGTGACCTCCTGCCAGCGGTCGTGCCGGTTGCGGTAGTAGAGCCGCCACGATTCGGGCACGCGAAAGTTGCCGTCGTAGTGGTCGAAGTCGAGCCAATAGACCGAGGTCTGCGAAACGGTTTCCGGCTTGTCGAACTCGTAGGAAATCGTCACCGGCTTGCCGAACTGCAGCCACCAGTAGTGGTAGGGCTTCGATGTGTCGGACGAGCGACGTGGCTCCCATTGGTCGTTCACGCCCCAGGCCCAATCTTCGGTGTCGGCCGAGACGGGCGCGTCTTTCTGTATGGCGGCCTTGTGGATGAGCGACTTGGCTCGGCTGGCTATGGTCGGACGCGGCGTGATGCGTGCTGCCGAGGCATCGGCCGCAATCCAGACCTGCATCTGGCCGTTGCCACGGTTCTGCCAAGTGGAGTAAGGGATGAGGCGCACTTCGGTGTCGGCCAATGTGGAGTCGGCACTGATCTCTTTGGCCGATGCGGTAAGCGTCGTGACCCCGCGCAGCAGGTTCGGCTCAAATTGCTCGCGGAACGTGGTGCCCGGCGCAACAATCTTGTTGAACACTGTGCTGTCGTGCTGGTCGATGCCCTCCATGCAATAGACGATGGGGCCGCGCTCGACGGCAAGACGGCCACGGTCGTCCTCGACGCTGTCATTGGCCACAACCTGACGCACCTGCATCGGAAGTTCGAGACGGATGCAGTCGTCGGCCTGCCAACGGCGCACAATGGTCGCGTAGCCGTCGCTGAAGGCGGCATCGACGCGCTTTCCGTTCACACTGATGCTCCACGGCGCGGTAGAATCCACGTAGCAGTAGAGGTCGCTGGCCACTGGACGTTCCTGTGCCCACGACGGGATGCGCAGACGCACGGCGAACTCCTGTCCGACCACTTCGGGCGTGACGCGCAACTCGACCTGACCTTGCCAAGGGTAGCCGGTCGTCATGTCAAGATGCACCATGCCGGCTGTGGTCTGCACATCGGCCGCACCCTGCACGTAGAGGTTGACGTAGATGTCGGCCTGCTGTGTGGCGTACATATAGAGCGGAACCGAGGCCACGAAGCGCGTGATGTTGCCCGGGCAGCAGGCACAACCGAACCACTCGGCACGTTCATGCTGTCCCATCGACTCAAGCGGATTGTCGTAGAAGAAGCGGTCGCCAGAGAGTGACACGCCCGAAAGCACGCCGTTGTACAAGGCGCGTTCGAGCACATCGACGTATTTGGCCTGACCCGTGGCGAGGAACATCCGATGATTCCAATAGACGTTGGCAATCGAGGCACACGTTTCGCAATAGGCCGTGTGGTTGTTCAACTCGTAGTTGGGGCCGAAGCCCTCGCCCTGCGCCCTGCTGCCTATGCCGCCCGTAATGTAGAGCTTGCACGACACCATGTTCTGCCAGATGCGGGCGATGGCCGACTGGTAGGCGCTGTCGTGCGTCAGGGCAGCAACATCGGCCACACCGCTGTACAGATAGCCGGCACGCACGGCATGGCCGACGATCTCATCCTGCTGGAGGATGGGCATGTGGTCCTGGCTGTACATGCTCGGGCGATGGCCGTCGGTGCAGCGTCCGGTCTCATCCACGAAGTAGCGCGCTGTGGCCAGATAGCGGTCGACTCGCTGGCGGGATCCGGCATCGGGGAAGGCGGTGCTGTCGGCCAGCAGACGCGACATCTTGGCCAACGCCATCTCAATGATCGGATGGCCGCCCGGACGGTGTATCTGCCCCTCTTCAGGGCCGAAGGTACGGCACACGAGGTCGGCATTGCGGATGGCGACGTCGAGCAGCGACCGCTTGCCAGTGGCGCGGAAGTGGGCTACGGCTGCCTCGATGAGGTGGCCGCTATTGTAGAGTTCGTGGCTGTTGATTTTCTCCCATTTGTGCGAGCCCCACCAGCCGCTCAGACGAGTGCAACGGTTGGTCACGCAGGTGGTCAGGTAGCCGTCGGCCTCCTGTGCCGATGCAATGATGGCGATGACGCTGTCCAGATAGTGGTCGAGCGCGGGGTCGTAATGTGCGGCCAACGAATAGGACGCACCCTCGATGATTTTGTAGGGGTCGGTATCGTCGAACGAGAAGTCGCCGCGATGCTCGCCCTTCTTCAGTCCGCCAGCGATGGCAAAGTTGTCAAACCGACCGTTGATTTCGCACTGGTGGAAAGCCGACGGAATGGACACGGTGCGGTTGGTCTCGATGCGCGGAGCCCAAAAAGCATCGGCAAAATGCACCTGCGTGAAAGGCACTTCGGCAATTGGCGCGTCGGGCTGGATGTAACCCTCCGGCTGGGTCTGGCAGGCTGTCAATGCGGCGAGCAAACCAAGGCCGATGCTCCACACGGAATGTGCGCGATGTCTCATGTCGTAAAGATTTTGGTTCATGATTCGGAAAGGATTCAAATGGTATTGGATGTCCGTTTTCATGGCGAAAATTGACGGCGCAAAAGACGCACTTTTTCCACGCATCGACTATAAAAATCGTCCAAAACGCTGTCGTAATCGTCCAAAACACGATTTTTTCACTGTTGGACAATTTTATCGTTTTTTTAGACCATCGTGCCATCCGGCCGCCACACGCGCGGCTAAATTTGCGGGCCAAATGAGTTATTGACAGCCGGAGCAAACGTCCGTTAACTCCCGAGACGTGCCAATGGCGCGTCTCTACACTCCCCCATAACTCCAAATAACTCCCTTAAAAAAACGCCATGTTCCTGACTCTGATCCAATCGCTTTTTCTTGCCACGACGTTCCAGCTCCAGTCGCCCGACGGACGGCTGCACATCAAGGTTGTGGCCGACGACAACGCTATCCGGATGCAACTACGCGACGAACACGACTCGCTGCTCTGTCTGGCCGATGCCGCAATGACGTTGACCGACGGCACACAAGCCCTCAGCGGCGGCATCCGCAAGTCGCGGCGACAAAGGCTTTCGGCCGATGTCGAAGCCCCATTCTACCGTCAGGCCTCGTTCCACACCGAATGTAACCAGCTCGACGTGACCTTCCGCAGCGGCTTCGGCCTGCAACTGCGCGCCTACGACGAGGGCGCGGCCTACCGTCTTTACACGACGCGCGCGGACAACTACAACATTGAAAACGAGACGGCTCTTTTCACCTTCGCCGCCGACCCTCAAGTCTGGCTCTCCCACTCGACCAATGCCAAACGGCCCTACGCCATGGCCTTCCAGAACCGCTACGCGACTTCCCCGCTCAGCCGGGCCGACACGTTGGCCGCCTTCCTGCCTGCCGTGGCCGATGTGGATGGCCGATGCAAGGTCACGCTGCTCGAAAGCGATGTTGAAGACTATCCCGGAATGTTCATCGTGGCCGACAGCGCTGCTCGCGGCCTCCGTGCCGAGTTCGCCCACTGCCCCACACGGATGGCGACCTACCCGTGGCGCAAGATGACCTATGTGAGTGAGGCATCGGCCAACGAAATTGCCCGTTGCAGCGGTGCGCGCTCATTCCCGTGGCGCATCATGGCCGTGTCGCGCGACGACCGCGAAATGCCCGTCGGCAACCTCGTCTATGCCCTTGCATCAGACAACCGCATCGGCAATACCGACTGGATCCGACCCGGCAAAGTGGCCTGGGAATGGTGGAACGACTGGAACCTGTGCGGCGTCGATTTCACATCGGGCATCAACATGGCAACCTACCGCTACTACGTGGATTTTGCATCGGCACACGGCATCGGATATGTCGTGCTCGACGAGGGCTGGTACAACCCTGCATCTGGCGACATGCTCACCGTCGTGCCCGAACTGAATCTGGAGGAACTTGTGGCCTATGCCGCCGCCCGCAACGTGAGGCTCGTGCTGTGGACGGTGTTCAACGTGCTCGACGCTCAACTCGAAGCCGCCTGCCAGAAGTATGCCGCGATGGGCATCGCCGGCTTCAAGGTCGATTTTCTGGACCGCAATGACCAATCGGCCGTACGCATGGCCTACCGCATTGCCGAACGGTGCGCACAGTCACAGCTCCTGCTCGACTACCACGGTTTCTACACGCCCACGGGTCTGAACCGCACATTTCCCAACGTGCTGAACTTCGAGAGCGTCTTCGGCATGGAGGAGATGAAGTGGAGCGACAAGTCGGTCAACATGCCGCTCTACGATGTCACGTTCCCCTTCATCCGCCAGCAGTGCGGCCCCGTCGACTACACGCCCGGAGCCATGCGCAATGCCACACAAAAAGACTGGAACGCGGCCTACAGCACGCCCATGAGCCAAGGCACCCGCTGCCACCAGCTTGCGGCCTATGTGGTCTATGATTCGCCATTCACCATGCTGTGCGACGCCCCGACAATGTATGAACGCGATGAGGATTACACCCGATTCCTTTGTTCGCTGCCCGACACCTACCGCGAGACGCGCATCCTTGCCGGCCGCATTGGCGAATATATCGTCACGGCACGGCGCGACACCTCTGGCAACTGGTTTGTGGCTGGAATGACCAACTGGGATGAACGCGACATCGATCTGGACTTCAGTTTCCTGCCATCGGACACAAATTTCCAGGCCACGATTTTTGCCGACGGACCTAATGCACACCGCCAAGCCGAAGACTATCAGACGCTTCTGTTCACGGCCGATGCCAAAAAGTCGCGTAGCATCCACCTCGCGCCCGGAGGAGGATTTGTTCTAAAATTGATAATTGAAAATTGAAAGCCGACGTGAACGTCCGTTAAATCCCTTAAAACAATTGAAAATGTTTAAAATTGGTAATTGGTTTATGTCATTCTTCAGTAACCTCTCTCCCTCCCCATCATGGGGGAGGGTTGGGGAGAGGGTCTTCTTTTTGCTTCTTCTCCCTCTTTCCCTCTCTGCCCAGCCGATGCCTCACAACGCACCGGGCGCCGGCAATCCCATCCTGCCAGGCTACTTCGCCGACCCCACAATCAAACAGTTCGGCGACACGTTCTACATCTACGCCACGACCGACGGCAGCGGCGCCGGATTCGGCCCTGCACAATGCTGGACAAGCCGCGACCTCTGCAACTGGACGCTTCGTCCCATGAACTGGCCGACGAGCCACTGGATCTGGGCGCCCGACGTGATGCGGCACAGCGACGGCAAATACTACATGGTCTATTGCCAGCCCTGCAACCTCTACATCGGACAAAGCGACACTCCAATCGGCCCATGGCACAACCTGTTGGCCGACAGCGCATCGGCCGCACCACGCATCGCCATTGCAGGTCCGCAGGCTCAGGCTCTTGGGCACGACTTCGACAACGAGGGCCAACCCATCTGGGTCTATGACCGCTACGTGACCGGAGCAATCACACTCGACGGACAGACATTCACCGACGACGACGGCTCCGTCTATGTCTATTGGGGCACGTGGGGCATCTACAAGGGCTTCGGGTGCGGCGTCGGAAAGGCATCGGCCGACCTGCGCACGTTCACCGAGACGCGTCTCATCCCCAACACCGAAGCGACCGACTTCTTCGAGGCACCATTCGTGCTGAAACGCAACGGCACGTACTACCTGATGTACTCCAGCGCATCGTGCCACGACAAGACCTACCACGTCCAATATGCCACTGCAACGCACCCGATGGGGCCTTACGAATATCGCGGCACAATCCTGCAGACCTCGGCCGACGGCACCGTGCACGGCCCCGGCCACCACTCTGTACTCCAGATGGCCGACGGCTCGTACTACATCGTCTATCATCGCCACGACAACCCGCACTCCACGCGCGGCTTCCACCGTCAGGTCTGCATGGACAAGCTCGAATTCGCGGCCGATGGCTCAATCCTGCCGGTCACCCCGACGCACGAAGGCGCACGGCCGACGTTGCCATCGGCCACAACAGGCAAGAACCTCGCCTTCGGCTGCCGCGTCGAGGCCTCATCAAGCTACGACGACGATTTCCGACCGAGCTATGCCGTCGATGACAACAACGGAACGCTGTGGCGGCCGCGAACCACCGGCGAAGAATGGCTCCAGATCGACCTCGGCCGCATACAGCCTGTACAGACCGTGTGGACGCAATGGGAATACGGCACGCAATTCTACCGCTACCGCATTGAGGTGAGTTCCGATGGCCGACAATGGCAGCTCTTCGCCGACCGCAGCCACAACCGCAGCGCCGGTTCGCCGAAGGTCGATGTGGCTCCGGCATCACCCGACGGGAAACAGAAACCAATCAAGGCGCGCTACGTGAAAATCACCTTCCTGGGCGCTCAGAAAGTGGGCTACGCGGGCGCATTGTGGAACGTCAAGGTGTTCAGCACGCTTGAAGACCGCGACAACTGCGAATGGCCCGACCATGTCGAACCGGGTGACGACGGCCGATGGCTCATCGACCTCCGCGCCGACGATTTCCGCACGGGCGACACGCTCTGGTATCTGCCCAACCACGGCTCGCTGGGCGGCGGATTCATGCCCGACGGCAGCTTCGTGGCCGATGCCGACCGCCACCCAGTCACGCTACGCGAAGTGGACGGCCGACGCTGCATCCCGTTCGACTCGACGACGGTCTGGGCATCCGATTTCGCCATGCCGCATCTGTGGCGTGACAACGTGCCGTACCACTTGGAGGCCGATGTGTTCAACCCGACCATCGAACTGAACGAATGTGTAGCCGACTTCACATCGACCCACGACGAACTGGAAAAAATCATGCTGGTGAACGGCACCGAACCGCGTTGCGGCCTTGTGAACCACTACGGCTGGTATGAAGACGTGGGCTGGGCAGAAATTGCATCGGCCGCCAACCGATGGCAACACATCGTGGTCGATTTCGACGGCCGCATCGAACGTGTCTGGCTCAACGGCCGGCTCATCTCCGAAAAGGACATCCAGCTCATGCTCAAGCCGTCACAGCGCGTCCTGCTCGGACGGAATGCCGAGGGCGAATGGCCATTCACGGGGTATCTGGGAAGCTTGAAAATAAAGACCCTCCCCCCTTACCCCCTCCCGTTATACAGGGAGGGGGAGTAGTCACAAAAAAACGTAAAAAAAAGATTCAAAAACACCGAATTTAGACGAATTGAAACAAATCATTTTCGTGGAAAAATTCGTTCAATTCGGTGTTCGTCAAAAAAATTCACGTAGCACAATCTTTTCCGTGTTTTTCCGAGGATTTCCATGTTTTTCCGTGACTCAAAATCCGCGTAGCAAAAAAAATTCGGTGTTCATTTCCACTCCACGAGAAACAATAAAAACTCAATAACTTTAGCAAACCACTCCCTTCCCCTACATAACGGGAAAGGGCTGGGGTTAGGGTCTTTTACTTTTACAACATGAAACGTACACTTCTCTTTCTGACGCTCGGTGCATCGGTCATCATGGCCAATGCATCGGCCGCAACGAACAGCGCGTCGGGCTACCCGATTACGCCCGTGCCATTCACCGACGTGAAAATCACACCCGAAACCTTCTGGGGCCAACGGCTTGAGGCCAGCCGCAACGTCACCGTGCCGCTCGCCTTCTCCAAGTGCGAGGAGACCGGCCGATACCGCAACTTCGAGGTGGCCGCACAGCACCTGCATGGCGTCAACACCGACACCGTCCACGTTGGCGGTCTGGCCTTCGACGACACCGACGTCTATAAAACCATCGAGGGCTGCTCCTACCTGCTTCAGACCTTTCCCGACCTGCGTCTTGCCATCGCCCGCAACGGCCGGACCGACACCGTGGCCGCACAGCAGTATATGGACAGCGTTATCGCCATCGTGGCCGCCGCTCAGGAGCCCGACGGCTACCTCTACACCAGCCGCACCATGAACCCGCTGCATCCGCACGAATGGGCCGGCTCGAAACGATGGGAACTGGTCGAAGATCTGAGCCATGAGTTCTACGACCTCGGCCACATGGTGGAGGGCGCCATCGCCCACTATCAGGCCACGGGGAAACGCACCTTCCTCGACATCGCCTGCCGTTTTGCCGACTGCGTGTGCCGCGAGATTGGCAGCGGCGACGGCCAACAAGTGCGCGTGCCCGGGCATCAGATTGCCGAAATGGCATTGGCCAAGCTCTACCTCGTGACGGGCGATGCGAAATACCTCGCTCAGGCCAAGTTCTTCCTCGACCAACGCGGCCACACCTCACGCACCGACGAATATTCGCAGGCACACCAGCCCGTCACCGAGCAGTCGGAGGCCGTCGGACACGCAGTCCGCGCCGCCTATATGTACGCCGGAATGGCCGATGTGGCTGCCCTGACAGGCGATTCGGCCTACATCTGCGCCATCGACCGCATCTGGCAGAACATCGTCGAAAAGAAGTTTTATGTGACTGGCGGCATCGGGGCAACGGCCAGCGGCGAGGCTTTCGGCGACAACTACGAACTGCCCAACATGTCAGCCTACTGCGAGACGTGCGCAGCCATCGGCAACGTCTATGTGAACTACCGACTGTTCCTGCTGCACGGCGACGCAAAATACTACGACGTGCTGGAGCGCACCCTCTACAACGGTCTGATTTCGGGCATCAGCCTCGACGGAGGCTCCTTCTTCTATCCCAACCCACTGGAGAGCATCGGCCAACACCAACGCCAGCCATGGTTCGGATGCGCCTGCTGCCCGTCGAACGTGTGCCGCTTCATCCCCTCGCTGCCGGGCTACATCTACGCCACGCGCGACGACCGCCTCTACGTCAACCTCTTCATGGGCAATACGGCCGATGTGAAAGTCGGCGGACGCAAACTACGCATCAGGCAGACTACGGCCTATCCTTCCGACGGCGATGTCACATTGGACATAACGAAAGGCAGCGGCCGCTTTGACCTCTGCATACGCATTCCGGGCTGGGTGCGCAACCATCCTGTGCCGGGCGACCTCTACCGCTATGCCGACAACAAACGGCCGACGTTCCGCATCAGCGTGAACGGCTCCGAAATGCCGATTTCCACGTCCGATTTGCGCGACGGATACGCCGTCATCGGCCGCAACTGGAAGACGGGCGACCGCGTCCAACTCCACTTCGACATGGAACCGCGCCTTGTGCGTGCCAATGCCAAGGTTGCAGCCGATGCAGGTCGCGTAGCGGTGGAACGTGGCCCGCTGGTCTATTGCGCCGAGTGGGCCGACAATCAGGACTTCGACATCCAAGGCATACTGCTCAACCAATCGCCACAATTCGCATCGGACGAAAAACGGATTCTCGGCCGATATGCCATCACGACGCTCACTACGCGGGCGCAGGTGCTGAAGTTCGACGACGCAGGCGACCTCACCGCACAGCCAGTCAGCCTATGCCTCATCCCCTACTATGCGTGGAACCATCGTGGAAGCGGCGCGATGACCGTCTGGCTGCCACAACAGCTGCGTGCCACATCGCCCGAAATGCCGCCCACCGTTGCCTCACGCTCGCGCATCGAGGCATCGCACAAAGTGACGTCAATCCGCGCCATCAACGACCGGCTTGTGCCCGCCCACGAGGACGACCGCAGCGTGCCCTACTACCACTGGTGGCCGAAACAGGGCGACACCGAATGGATTGAATATCACCTGCCAGCACGCCAAAAGGTGCAGCGCAGCACGGTCTATTGGTTCGACGACGCACCATGGGGCGGTTGCCGCGTGCCACGTGCATGGCGCATACTCTACAGGTCGGCCGACGGCGAATGGCTGCCCGTTCCCAACGCCGAGGGCTACAGCTGCCGCAAGGGTGTGGCCAACGTGGTCGATTTCGCACCCGTCGAGACCGATGCCGTCCGTCTGGAGGTCGATCAGCCGGCCGATGCCTCGTGCGGACTGTTTGAGTGGGAGGTGGAATGATGCCTCTCGTCACTACGCGATTTTTGCCCGACGAAACCCGCGTAGCGCACACAAAAAGACCAGCCACAAATGTCGTAGCTGGTCTTTTTTTTGTGTGTTTGGGAAAACCGCGTAGCTTACTTCTTCTTCCGCAGCACAATCTTGTCGTTGTAGATGCCGTTGGCCGACTTCAGGAGCGAGACGACATCATCCTTGCGGCCGATGGGAAGTTCGCAGGCATTGCGCGTAAATCTGGCGACAACAGTCAGGAGGTTTCCGTCGGCCATAAGCGAAGATGTCGAAATCGAACCGAAGTCATTGGCGATGGTGTCCGATGCACCGTCATGTGACATCCATTTGGGCAGGCTCTCGACCTCCAGGCCGTCGGGCAGATGAACGATGACCGTATCGACGTAGCAGGCCGACGTGCGCTGCACAATCGGCATTGTCCGTCCTTCCTTGAACTTTGGCACCGTCACGCCGCCCGAATTGAACACCGGCACGAACGAACGGCTGCCGCTCACCTTGCCGTACGAGGCAGTGAAACGACATTCCACGTCCATGCGATGCTGCCCGTCGGCCACAACATCGGCGAACTTCAGGGCAGACAGCCGACAGCCGTTCATGCCGATCTTGCGCGACACGTAGTCGGACTGTTCCTTCGCTTCGGCCTTGCTCAACGACAGATATTTCGCGTAGAGGCGGCCGCCGGCGTGAATGCGGTAGATGGCATCGCGCAACGTGAAGTCGTCGTTGAAAAACAGCTCGGTAGTGACCGCCTCGACATTCACGTCGGGCGCATAGTCAGACACGCGCACCAACTCGCCGCCATCGGCCGTCTCGAGCACACATTCGTGTCCGGCCAGCGTGGGCGAAACGTAGCCGAACGGCAGAAACGATGTCGCCGTGCCGTCAATCCACAGGGTGTCGGCCACGTCGGGCACGCACAGGATGACGTGATCCAGCTGGTTGAAGTTCGGGAAATCGGCCAGCAGATCCTTGTATTGCGTGCTGATCGACACCAGGTTCGACTCGATACCGGCCGCCTTGAGCAGCGCCTTCATGTAGTTCGACAACGCCTTGCAATCGCCAAAACCAGTCTTGCAGACCTCTTGGGCCGCGATTGGCTGATAGCCGCCGATGCCCAACTGGATGCTCACGTAGCGCGTCTTTTCGCCGTGATATTTGTAGAGTGCAGCGATGATTTCACGTTTGTCCGACAGCCCTGCCGTGAGCGATTTCACCTTGTCGATTTCCGATTGTGGCAACACGTCGCGCCCCTCGCCCAGCTCGTACATCCAGCGTCCCAGACTCTTCCAGCTGTCCAGTTGGCCGACGGTGCCCTGCATCGTGAACGATGGCGGATTGACACGGATGCTGGGGTACTGGAAAATGGCGTCGGGCGCATAGTCTTCGAGGATGATGCCACGTCGCGCAGACACCGTCCATTGATAGCGGGTCTGTTTGCCGACGTTGGCCACTTCGCGCACCACACTCTGGTTCATCTGCCTCTCGCTGATGGTCATGTCCGACGGCAAAGTGAGCGTGTAGCGACACTCCTGCACCGACTGTCGCTCTTCGTCCATCGGACTGAAAACGGGATATGAACGCAGGCCGTCGGACACCTTCACCTGCCATTCATATTCGACGGTGTAGGGATACGAAAGTGCCGTTGGAGGCGCGTAGTAGTAGCTTTTTATGTCCGATGCAAAGTCGCCGGTATAGGCCGACTGCGCCAAGTCCGACCGCTTGATTTTCTCCAGCGAATTGCCCGACGCGTCGTAGATGCGGCCACGGAACGAGGCGATGCTCCGGCCACGACCTTCGTAGTTCGACCACATGACAGCATCGTCGCCCTTGGCATTCAGCACCGTGACGACGCGGTGATATGTGCCGACGCCCTCGTTGGCTCCCGTCTGCACGAAATCCACATCGTAGCATCGCACCACCGAATTGTGTTCCTTGTCGCACAGGCTGTCCGGAATGTTGGCCGATGCCCATCCGCTGCCTTGTGCGCGCCCCGCCTGCACAGCGAAAAGCAACGCCAGAGTGCAGCAAAAAGTCTTCTTGTCAAGCATTCGGTTTCTTCTTTAGCACGATGTTCAACGAGTTCAGTTCGAGCAGATGGCTCCAGAATTCACGTAGTGCCTGATAGTCGGCCGGCAGCACAAGCACGGTGTTCAGTTCCGTCTTGTAGGTCGTCGAAATCGTATTGCCCTGCACCGCAAAAGTGATGGCCACGTTGATGTCGCCGTTCTTGAACGTGTATTGAGCCGGCTGCGGCATCTCTTCCACCTCATAGTCCTGCGGGAAGCCAATGCGCGAAACCACCGTCGTGGATTGCAGGAACGGGAACTCGACCGGATATTTGCGCACCTCGGAGGTGAAATGATTGCCTGTCTCGTCGGGAAATACCAGCGGATTCACGTAGATGCGGTCGTCGCTCACCATCAGCTCCTTTGTGAAGCGGATGTTCTCCATGACGGTCAGGTTTGAGCCTTCGCCGTCGCGCACCTTGTACGACGTGATTTCATATTCGCCGCGCTCGCCGATCTTGGCCACGAACGCAGCCGAGTCGTCGGCCGTGCGGAACGACTTCTTGAAGTGCATCGCGTTCAGTCCGTAGCGGGTGTTGCGGATGCCGCCCTGGATTTTGCCGTCGGCCGACACCATTGACTGAATGTTCGTCACTGTGCGATGACCTGCGATGTTGGCCAAGTTGTAGCGCTGCAACGCATTGGGAATCAAGCCTTCGCTGTAGAGGATTGCATCGTTCAGCATCCGTTCGGGCAACACGTTGATGCCGCCGTAATCGACCGACGAATCGAGGAAGAACAGGTTGCCAGACTCGTCGCAGAAGGCCACCGCAAAGCTGTCGAGCTGGTCCAAAGTCGCGTAGGAGAACGGCAACGGGCCGCCGCTTCGGAACTTCACAAGAATCGGCGTACAGGTGATGCCGGCGTCATTGAGCATCGAAATCAGGATGAAGTTGAGCTGTGCATTGTTGCCCTTGCCTTCCTTCACGGCATCGAGCGGATCTTCGGTCCAGAGGGCATAGTCCTCGTTCCACTTCAGTTTCTCTTTGAGCAGATGGAAGATGGCGTTGGCCTTATCGACCGCCTTCAACTCCGACAGGTTCATGGCATCCATCTCGGCCTTGTACGGATTCTTGATTTTCAGGCACTTGTCGAAATGACATTCCTCGCCCAGATTCTTCTTCACCTGCGCCCAGTTGGAGGTCAAATCCTTGTAGAAGACACCCGGGATGCCCACCGAACGCAGTTCGAACTCGACGCGTGTGGCATAGACCTTGGCATTGGTCACCATCTTCTCGTCCTTGATGGCCGGCATGTTCTCCGCATCGATGCTGAGTTCGATGGCCGGCTGGTTGTAGAGCTGTCCGCGGAAGGAATAAGAGACCTGCGTCGGCTTTCTGTCCAACGTCTGGTGCTCGTAGCCCTTTGCCTCGGCCGAGAACTGGAAGTCGCTGTCGTAGGTGATGTCGCAATGCGACTTGAGCACCGGAATCGAGAGCTGCGAATACCACGTCGGGATGCGATAGTAGCGCGGACTAACAATAGTGTATTCATATTCGATGACGGTGCCGACCTTCACGTTTGGAATCGTGAACTTTGTGGTGCGGCGATAGTCGGTGGTCTGCTCCTTCACGACATATTTGTCCGACATTTTCGTCTTGACGACCTTGCCGTTCTCCAGATTGTAGGCCGCAGCCTCGATGCCAGACACCGCGTCGTTGCGCGTGCTCAGACCCTTGCGCGCATAATACGAGCCGATCGAGACCGTCGCCCAGTCCTTGCCCTCTTCCTTCAGGATTTTGACGCGCGCACGCATCTTCGTTTCGAGCACAAGCTGACCCTCAGCATTGAACTGGAACATCGAACTGCAATTTCTGTAGAGGAAGACGGCCTCGGCTTCGGGGTCAACCGGATTGGTCATGTTGCTGACCTCATCGGCCTTTACGTTTCCAAACTTCGGAATTTGTGCGGCGGCACCTCTGCACACCAAAAGCAGGAGCGCCAACAATAAAAATTTACGCATAACGGATTGTAGATAAGTTGTTTGATGTTTTCAGGCAATACGCCGAACGCGCCCCCATGATGACCATCTTGTGTATATCGCTTGATGCGCGTCCGACAACGAAGCGCGAATTTAGCACATTTTTGTCCGACGCACAAGTAATCGTCGCAAAAAGTACACAAAAAAAAATAGACCCGCTCACATAAGAGAGCGGATCTACTTTCTATAATATTCAAAAGAGGTTTTTACTTTTCTGCGAGGACACTGAAGCCATACAGAACGGTGTTCAAACCAGTCTTGTTGAACTCGTTGTTGAGCAGGGTGAGGTAAGCACGATACTGAGCCTCATCGACCATTTCACGAACAGCGGCGAGATTCTCGGCGACGATGACAGCCAGCTTAGCCTGACGCTCCTCAGCCGGAACATTCTCCAGACGGGCAATGCGACGAGTCAACTCACTGTTGGTCAACTGCAAGTCCTCAACCTGATCGATGTCGAGGTGCATTGCCTTGTTCATGTCGCGAAGGCGGATACGGACTTTGTAGGTCACGGAGTCGGCGGTTGCCTGAGCTTCCTCTACTACCATGCTGTTGTTTTCAATATTCTCAACAGCATTTTTGCCGTTCATAGCGCCTTCGGCCTTAACAGTTGCAAGTGCCATAACCATAGCAGACATTGCAAATACAATCATTACCTTTTTCATAACACAATACCTTTTAATTTTTGATACCTTAAAAAAACTTAATTAAAACCATTTTATAATCTAACATTCATTCGCGTCCGTCACATTTCCTAACCTTGTATTGATACCTTAAAATAACACAGTGTCTAACCTTTACAGGGGCCTCAAACTTTGTGAGGTTGTTTCCTGTTTGACGATGCAAAGGTATGGCCTTTTTTCTCATCGCGCAATAGTTTGCACAAGAAATCGTCCGAAACCCCTCGCTTTTTGATATAGTTTGCTAAATGTAGTGGGCAAAAAATATGTTTTACAGCATGTTTTTGATTTCAGGCGGCTTCAAAAAAGGCAAAAAAGCCCAAAAATCGGACGAAAAGAGCAAAAATCGCCAAAAACTGAAAATTTTCGCACTTTTGTGTACGACCAATCTCATTATTTATTATATAGGAGCGGAAAAACGGGAGCAACAGGCCACCATTTCGGCCGATTGCTCCCGTTTCTATATTATAATATGTGTAGCAGGTGCGCTACGCGGATTTTATGCCTTCTCCTCCTTCTGTTCTGGCTCAGAGAAATCGTCATTGCCGGTCTCGACGAGGATGTTGTACCACTGGATGAACTTCTTGATGTCGCAGGCACGCACGCGGTCGGCATCATATTCCGGCATCACCTGAGCGAACCATGCACGCTGCTCATCGGCCGAAGCGCTCAATGCGACTGGAGCAACCTTGCCGCCGGTCAGAGCCTTTGCCTTGGCGAAAACCGAATTGAGCGGCACTTCGCCATCGACGGTGTACATTGCAATGTCGGCCAACGACAGCACCTTGTCGCGCTGCAAGGCTGGCACACGATGTTTGTCGGCCAAATTTTCGCAGATGAGCATATTGTGGCCGCGACCAATCAGACGGAAAAGTCCCGGCTTACCGGAAATTGAAAGAATCTTGTCGATCATAATAAAAAATGGGTTATGGGTTATAGTTTATTGTTTACGTTTATTGTTCAACAGCTCCAGAATCGCCTTCGCCGCACGTTGCGGGGCTCCGGGCTCACCAAGACGTTCGCGCATGGTCGCGTAGTTGCGGAGCATTTCGATGCGCGACGGAGAATTGTCGTCCCAAATCTTGGCCAGCTGTTCGCGTAGCGTGCGCGCGTTGAGGTAAGGACCCAGCAGTTCGCACACGGCGGCATGACGTTCGTCGGGCAACGACTTGTCGCCAGTCACGCCATAGAGCAGCAGGTTGACCAACGAGACGTAACGGATGGCGCGCAGGGCAAGTTTCATCGCGTTATAGACCACCATGCCGCCCTTGAAGTTGTAGCAGACGACCTGTGGACAATCCAGATAGGCGGCTTCGAGGGTCGCCGTGCCCGATGTGACGGCCGCCACCTGCGCATGTCGCATCAGCTGGTGCGTCTGGTTGAAGCGGACCTGAACGTCGGCCGAGTCGAGACCGCACTTTTCGAGCACTTCGTCGTAGAACGAGGGTTCCAGCCCTGGCGCTCCAGCGATGATGCGCGGCCCCATGCCTTGCGTTGCGGCCAACATCACACGCAGGTTGTCGCGCACTTCGGCCCGTCGGCTGCCCGGCACCAGTAGGACATATTTTTCGGCATCGGCCGCTTTCGGTGTGGCCAGCAGCGGATGAAGCTCATCGACCGTAGGATTGCCAACGTAGTTGACCGTGTAGCCCCGCTCGGCATACCAATCGACCTCGAACGGCAGGATGGAGAGCATCAAATCCACGTAGCGGCGGATGGATTTCAGCCGATAGGACTTCCACGCCCATATTTTCGGCGAGATGTAGTAGCACACCTTCGTGCCGGGCAGATGCTTGTGCGCCCACTTGGCGATGCTGAGGTTGAAGCCCGGATAATCGATCAGGATGATGGCATCGGGCTGCCATTTGGCGATGTCGCTCTTGCAGTCGGACATATTTTCCAGAATCTCGTCGAGGTGCATTGCCACCTGCACAAAACCCATATAGGCCATCGTCGAATAGTGGCGCACCAGTTCGCCGCCCACTGCCCGCATGGCATCGCCGCCATAGAAACGGAAATGCGCCTCAGGATCGGCCTCCCGAAGCTGCATCATAAGCCGCGAGGCATGCAAGTCGCCGCTGGCCTCGCCGGCAATCAGATAGTATCTCATTATTTTTCAAGGTATTTGAACGTAGCAAAGTGCTCGCGGTGTGTGTAGTCAACGCCGACAGGGACGATGCTCACGTAGTTGTGTTCAAGCCAATAGCGGTCGGTGTCGGTCGCCTCTGGCTCGCGGTTGAAATATTGGCCGGTGACCTGGAATACGGCCTCCGATGCGTTCTCGTCGCCCTTCAGGTAGTGGAACTCTTTCTCCCAATAGCCGTTGGCCTGTCGGCACACGCGGACACCTTCGATGGTCGGGCCGGCCGGGATGTTGACGTTCAATGCGACTCCTTGCGGCATCGGCCGTTGCAGGAGCGATTCGGTGATGCTTCGGGTGTAGGCGACGGCAGCCGAGAAGTCGGCCGACGCGCGATGGTCGAGCAACGAATAGCCGACCGACGGGATGCCCACCACGCAACCTTCGAGCACGGCGCCCATCGTGCCGCTGTACATTATGCAGATGGAGTCGTTGCCGCCGTGGTTGATGCCCGACACGATCAGATCGGGCTGAACCTCCGAGAAGAGGCGATGCAAGGCCAGCTTGATGCAATCGACGGGCGTGCCGCTACAGGCATAGACGATGACGTCGTTGTCGGCACTGATGCGGCGCAATGTGACGGGCTGCGTGCAGGTGAACGATGCCGCAAAACCGGAACGAGGGCTGTCGGGCGCACAAACCACGATGCGGGCCAATCCGCGCAACGACTCGACCAAGCTGCGGATGCCGGCGGCCTGATAGCCGTCGTCGTTGGTGACGAGGATGGTCTTGCGTCCCTGTGCATCGGCCGGCAATTGTCCGTAGCCTGTTGCTTCGGGGAAGAAATCCATCGAGCCGTCGGCCTGAGCCATGTTGGCTGCGGCCTGACTTGTAAAGTGATCCGTGAGCTGGTTGTCTGACATAAATTCCAGTGTAAAAAACCTCGTTCCAGAAGCCCGACGGAGCGACACGACATCGCGGGAAAACCATCGGACAAATCGCCCCAAAAACCTTGAATGAAGCACTCCAGAAGGGGTTTTCGGTTTGAGCGGCGCGAAGATAACTACTTTTCGGCAAACGTCCAAAAAAATGCCCGCAATTGTGGGTTTGGCGTGTGGGAGTTATCAACAAATTGGGGAGTTATCAACAAATTGCGCTAAATTAAATTAAAAAAGTTGGCGACCAACAAAAAGGCAAGTATCTTTGCGCCGTCAAAAAAGCCCGGATTCCATCGGGAAAGCACTCTAAAACAGGAAACTATGGGACTCGTTATCGCCATTGCAAACCAGAAAGGCGGCGTAGGCAAGACCACAACGGCTATCAACCTCAGCGCCTCGCTCGCCACACTCGGCAAGAAAGTTCTGCTTATCGATGCCGACCCCCAGGCCAACTCTTCCAGCGGCTTGGGCATTGACATCACCAAAATCGACACTACCATCTACGACATCCTCATCGGCCACGCAACCGCATCGGAAGCCGTCGTTCCGACCTGCGTCGAACGGCTCGACATCATCACATCGCGCATCGACCTGGTCGGCGCCGAACTGGAGCTGATGAACATCGAAAACCGCGAACTGATGCTGCGCAAACAGCTGAAAACCATACGCGGGCTGTACGACTACGTGCTCATTGACTGCTCGCCATCGCTCGGCCTCATCACGCTGAACTGCCTCTCGGCCGCCGACAGCGTCATCATCCCAGTGCAGTCGGAATATTTCGCGCTGGAGGGCATCTCGAAGCTGCTCAACACCATCAAGATCGTCAAGAACAAGATTAACCCGAAGCTGCAGATCGAGGGATTCCTGCTCACGATGTACGACGCACGTCTGCGCCTGGCCAACCAGATCTACGAAGAGGTGAAGCGCCACTTCCAGAAACTCGTATTCGACACCGTGATTCAGCGCAACACGCGCCTCTCGGAGGCACCGAGCTACGGACTGCCGGCTCTCCTCTACAGCCCCGACTCGAAGGGCACGCAGAACTACGTGATGCTGGGGCGTGAACTGTTGGCCAAGCACCACGACACCAACACCGAAAATTAACGTAGTGAGCCATCGGACTCGAAAATCAACATAACGAAACAGAACAACACCCACATAGCCATGAGCAAGAAACCTATGGGCCTCGGCCGCGGATTAGACGCACTGATGTCGGTCGATGATTCGCTGAACAGCAACAACGCACCATCGTCGATCAACGAAGTGGACATCGACCAGATTCACGTCAACCCGACCCAACCGCGCAAGGACTTCGACGAACAGTCGCTGAAGGAACTGGCCGACAGCATACGCACAATCGGCATCATCCAGCCAATCACTCTGCGGCAGGAGGACGACGGCTCGTACATGATCATCGCGGGCGAACGTCGTTTCCGCGCATCGCAGATGGCCGGCAGAATCACGATTCCGGCCTACATACGCAAGGCAAGCGACGACGACGTGATGGAGATGGCTCTGGTGGAGAACATCCAGCGCGAAGACCTCAACGCGATTGAAGTGGCCTTGGCCTACCAGCAATTACAGACGAAGAGCAACCTCACGCAGGAGGAACTGGCTCAGCGCGTCGGCAAGAGCCGTGCCTCGGTGGCCAACTTCATGCGACTACTACGTCTGCCGGCCGAAATACAGCTTGCGCTCAAGGAGAAGAAGCTGTCGATGGGCCACGCTCGCGCCATCCTCTCGGTCGAAGACCCCGAACAGCAGGTCAAGCTCTTCCACTTGACCGTCGAACAAGACCTTTCGGTGCGCCGCGTGGAACAGCTTGTGCGCGACTTCGCCGAGGGACGCATCCTCGACTTCGCCGAACTTCAGGACGCAAACGGCCAGAAAAAGCAGAAGGGCAACACGACGGCCAATGCGGCAAGCGACTACTGCAACACGATGGCCGAACATCTGACCGAAAAGTTCAGCGCAAAGGTGAAAATGTCGTGCAACGACAAGGGTCAGGGCAAAATCACGATTGCCTTCAAGAACGACGAGGAACTTCAGAACATCATTGGCTTGCTTGACAAAATTGAACGCTAAAATACTTCTGTGTGCCCTGTGGTTGGGATTGACAAGCGGTTTGAGCGTGGCTCAAACCGACACTGTTATGGTTATCACGCCTCCGTCGGCATCGGACACGACAACCGCAGCAAAGGCATCGGCCAACGGCGCAACGCCCGACCTCAAGCCGCTCGACTCCGACTCGCTCATCTGGGCATTCGACAAGCACATGAAGCAGCAGTCGGCCGACGGCTGGACACCCGACCAAGACCCGTATTTCGCCAACTACGAACCCGTGCCAGCCAAGGCAGTCTGGTACGCGGCACTGTTTCCGGGCGGCGGCCAAATCTACAACCGCAAATACTGGAAACTGCCAATCATCTACGGCGGATATCTCGGCCTCATCTACGGCTACCGCTGGAACCAGAAGTACTACCGCACCTACGCCAACGCCTACCGCGACCTCGTGCTCAACAGCCCGAACGCGAGCTACAAGGATTTCCTGTCGCCGACCTACGACGTCGAGGCGCACCGCAGCTATCTGGAAAGCGCCTTCAAACGCAAGCGCAACAGCTATCGCAACTACCGCGACTACTGTCTGGTGGGCATGATCGGCGTCTATCTTGTGTCGATTGTCGATGCCTATGTCGATGCGTCGCTCTATCATTTCGATGTCTCGACCGACCTCGACGCCAACAACAAGCCTGCCCTCATGGTGGGATGTCACATTGACTTTTAAAAAGTTGATGTGACAAAATGTTAAATGTGAAATATTGAATGGCCGACGAATGACATTGGCCGAAAAACTATAAATTTGGCCGACGAACGACATTGGCCGTTAAAATAATTTTCCCCTCAGCGGACGGGGACAACATCATTTCAATGAAAAAATTTGCTTTTTCTTTCTTGATTTTTGCAAGCGCGACCCTAAATGCGCAGAACGTCCAGCAGGACAGTATCAGTGAGGCCGACAAGGCTATGTTGGAAATTAAAATGGACTCGGCCATGGTGTTGCCCGAAAGCATGGAAGAGGTGGCCGACACCGTTTTCCAATACAACTGGTCGGAACGATTCTTCATCCACTACGATTCAACCTGCGTGTCGGACGCCGACGTGCCACCGGTGCCCGACTCGGTCTATATCGCCCGTCTGCGCGCCCTGCCCACCAAGATCGCGATGCCGTTCAACCAGCCAGTGCGCCAATGCCTCGACATGTACGTGCACAAACGCCGCGACTTGGTCGAACGTATGGTCGGCCTTGGCTACAACTACTATTTCCCGATCTTTGAGGACGCGCTGCAACGCTACGGAATGCCGTCGGAGCTGAAATATCTGGCCTGCATCGAGAGCGGCCTGCACATCAATGCCTATTCGCGTGCGCGTGCCGCCGGATTGTGGCAGTTCATCCCATCGAGCGGCATGTTGAACGGTCTGGAAATCAACTCGTTCATCGACGAACGCTACGACCTCTACAAGAGCACCGACGCCGCCTGCCGCTTCCTGTTGCAGCTCTACAACACCTTCGGAGACTGGCACTTGGCCATTGCGGCCTACAACTGCGGCCCGGGCAACATCCGCAAGGCAATGGTACGTTCGGGCGGCAAACGCACCTTCTGGGAGATCTACTACTACCTGCCGCGCGAGACCCGCAGCTACGTGCCGCTCTTCATCGCCGCAACCTACGTGATGAACTACAGCTGCGAACACAACATGTGCGCCCGCATCAACGAACTGCCGCCAGTGTGCGACACGCTGATGATGAACACGATGGTCAACTTCGAGCAGATCAGCCAAGTGCTGGGAATCCCACGCGAACAGATCGAGAGCCTCAACCCGCAATATGTGTTCGACATCGTGCCAGGCAGCCCAGAAAAAGCCTATTCGCTGACCCTGCCGCAGGAACAGGCATTGGCCTTCATCGAAATGCAGGACTCGATCTACGCCTACCGCGCCGACTCGCTCCTGCCCCACAACGGCGACTTGAAGGAAATCCCGACCCGAGGCAAGCGCAACAGCTACATCAAGGGCAGCGGCTATGGCGGTACGGCCGACGCCAACGGCATCTACCGCGTGCGCCGTGGTGACACGCTGGGTGGCATCGCCCGACGCAACCACACGACCGTGGCCAAGCTGAAGCGGCTCAACGGACTGAAGAGCGACCGGCTGAGCATCGGCCAACGGCTTAGAGTGAGGTAAGGAGCTCCATCTCCCCGCCCCTCCAACGTGAGTATATGCCACTGGCGGACAATGTCGTGATGCTGAAACTCCGGACGTCATGATGCTGAAACGACGTAGAGACGTCACAATGTGGCATCTCTACTGGACAAAAAAAACGGTGAATCCGCATCAACGTCGTTCAAAAATCCGCGTAGTGAGAAAACAACCCAAATATTTGCAAATCAACGAATAAAAAAACACTCCATGAAAACCCAACAAGCTGAACCCATTGCAGAAAGACCAATCACGCCACAGGAAGAGGCCATCATCCAGGCCGAATTCCAGGGGCTACTGGACGACTATGCCCACACCCGCAAGGGCGATAAGGCTGAACTTATCAGCCGAGTTTTTGAATTTGCAAAAAAGGCCCACGGCAACCAACGAAGGCTGTCGGGCGATCCGTATATCTGCCATCCGTTGGCCGTGGCGCGTATCGTGTCGCACAACATCGGAATGGGCTCGACGTCAATCTGCGCCGCACTGCTGCACGACGTGACGAAGACGACCGACACCACATTCGAGGAAATCGACGACACCTTCGGCGAACGCATCGGCAACCTTGTGCGCGGCCTGACCCGCATCTCGGGCGGCAACTTCCGCTTCGTGACCGAAGAGACATCGGACGACGAACACCACGGCATCAAGAACCCCGAGGAGCAGGCCGAAAACTTCCGCAACCTGCTGCTCACCATGTGCGAGGACGTGCGCGTCATCCTGGTCAAGATTGCCGACCGTCTGCACAACATGCGCACGCTGTCGGCCCTGTCGCCGTTCAAGCAGAAGCGCATCGCCAACGAGACGCTCTACCTCTACGCGCCTCTCGCCTACCGCCTCGGACTGTTTGAAATCAAGAGCGAGCTGGAGGACCTCAGCCTCAAATACGAGCACCCCGAGGAATACGAGGAACTGAAGCAGAAGCTGAAGGACAGCGAGGAGAGCCGCGACCGCCTGTTTGCCACATTCTCGGCTCCAATCATCGGCCTGCTCGACGGCCTCGGACTGAAATACACGCTCAAGGCGCGCATGAAGAGCCTCTACTCCATCTGGAACAAGATGCGCACGAAGCACATCCCGTTCGAGGAGGTCTATGACCTGTACGCCGCACGCATCGTCTTCACCCCACAGACCGAAGAGAGCGAAAAGACCGACTGCTGGCGCATCTACACCGCCATCACATCAATCTACAAGCTGCATCCCGACCGCATCCGCGACTGGATCAGCCACCCGAAGTCGAACGGCTACGAGGCATTGCACGTCACCCTGATGGGGCCCGACGGCAACTGGCTGGAGGTGCAGATCCGCTCCGAGCGCATGGACGAAATCGCCGAACATGGCCTCGCCGTCCACTGGAAATACAAGCGCGGCAAGCAGACCAACGAGGCCGACGAAGGTCTCGACAAGTGGGTCAAGAGCATCAAGAACATCCTCGACGACCCGAACCCCAACGCGCTCGACTTCCTCGACACCATCAAGCTCAACGTGCTCAGCACCGAAATCTACGTCTTCACGCCGGCCGGCGAACTGAAGGAGCTGCCGAAGGGTGCCACTGCGCTCGACTTCGCATTCGCCCTCCACACTGCCGTCGGCCTGCACGCCGAAGCCGCCCGCGTGAACCACGAACTGATGCCGCTCAGCACCGTGCTCGAATCGGGCCAGCAGGTGGAAATAATCACGTCCGACGAGGAGAAATGCCAGCTCGGATGGGCGGCCATCGTCACCACGTCGAAAGCACGTAGCGCAGTGCGCAGCTATCTGAACAAGCACTTCCCGAACCAGGTGGCCGACGTGCTGAAAAAACAGCTCCACGCGGAACGCACATCGACCACGCAGAAGCTGCTCGGCATCCTGCACCTCAACCAGAAGAAGAAAAAGAAGGAGCCACGTCCGGCCAACGAGTATTTCAAGCCGGAAACAGTGTCATCGACCATCGAAATCTCGGGCATCGACACTCCTGGCCTGCTCAACACCATCACGCGAATCATCATCGAACAGAGCCATGCCAACATCTCCGACATCGCCCTGAAAAGTGCCGACGGCCTCTTCTCCGGCCAAATCACGCTCGACACCAAAGACGGCAAACTCATCTCGCACCTCTGCGCCGAATTGCGCAAGGTCCACGAAATCGAGAAAGCGGCAAGGAAGTGATTCGGTCGTGCCACATCCGCCATCGGTTCGCTAACGCATGTAGAGACGTCACATTGTGGCGTCTTGTTTTTTGTTTGAAGGGAATTCTTCCGTCAATTGAAATCGATTTTAGGGTTGCGTCCGATGGCATATGGACAAAAAAATCTCGCAACTGCATTGTGGGGGATGCGGTTGCGAGAATCTTTATAAAGCTCCTTGTGGTTATTTCCATCCTTCACAACTACCATATCTATTGCCACAATAAATGTCTGTCCATCCTTCGACGTAAGTACAATCTTTCAGAGTACATCCGAGTTTAATCCATTCTTTGTCTTCTGAAAAATCTAAAACTACGCCAACGCCAGGCTGACAGTTACAGTCACATTCCAGATCCCGCTCATGAAATTTGTAGAGCAAGTGCTCTCTTTTTGGCGCGGCATATAAGTGAAATTCGTTTTTCTCGACCTTCCTCTCTTTTTCAGAATCCGTGCGAAACCAATCATGAACGGGCCAAACGAACACGCCCAAGTTCTTGCGTTCTATCCAACCAGATAGCGCTTTGCCTTCTGTATCTATTACCTCAACCAAATATCTTGTGTTATATTTCTTTATGATTTTAATATCGCAATAATTCTCCGTAGAATCATCATCGCAGATGACTCCTAACGGTCTTGCCGACACCGAATCTTGGTAAATTTGCACCTCGACATTTGTTTCATACAAAAAAGCCTCTATGTATGGTTTTGCATCCATTTGAAAATATGTGCAGAACGCAAAGATAAAATAAAAAAATAATCTTTTCATACTCAAAATGTCATTATGAGAAACGTATAACTATGCAATAGAAACCCTTTTCACCCCAAGTTATAACTCTCGTTTGATTAAAAGAATGGACCTCTACGAAGTATCATTTTAAATGAATTATGCCCCATTTGGTTCTCAAATTCATTCCATTGTCGTCCATCAATCAAGATGCATCCGGTAGAAACGTGTCCAGTCGCTTTTCCATTCCAATTAGTTCGATGAACAAATATGCCATTTTTTTGAGTCCAAGAATATGCGTCCGCTTCTCCAAAATATTTTGACATATTTCTTCCATTTAGACAATTAATTGGATTACCTGATTCGACCGCATAATTTTTAGGTATTTTGGATTTACCAGTGTATTTTTGATAAGTTACATCGTAATCGCCATTTGCAATTGCCCCATAACGGAAGAAGTCCGAACTCATAGTAAATGCTCTATATGATTGAACATCATCTGGTCCTTTGTCTCCAAATGCGATAGCTGTCGCACATTTCGCTTCTGGGCCATCCAACTTTCCATCGGTTCCTAATTTTTCATCATAAGAACCAATGACTAAAAGAAGACGTTCACCAATATAAGTTCCGGATTCTGATCTTTCCATCATCTCTTCTTGACTTTTACTATCCGTCCAAGAAATAACATTGGCCTCATATTTGTGACCATTGATTTCTATGGAATCTTTTGTATAGCGCCAATCACATCCTGTCGGGTCAATCAAATTGATTGGATCTCCACCGCAATACGCATACGGCGAGATGCTATAATATTTTTCAGCCAGCGGGTCGATGCTGTTGAATCTTCCCAGCTTGGCATCCTGCTGGCGGGCGTGGAAATCATAGAGATCGAGGCCGAAAGACCTATCCAATTCTTTACCGCCATACTTGAACTGCTGTGCGTCGGGGCTGGTGCTGATGTCGGCCATCAACTCACCGTAGGGATAGTAGTGCGTCACCTGCTCCGTGCGGTTCGTTGCGGCATTGACCACCATGCGGTTGTTGCCCTGATAATCTTGGATATAATAATGGCAGCCATTCAGTTTCCCATTCGTGTCAAATGAATAGTAACCGCCATCGACCGCTATACGCCCTCGGCCGACCAGTCGCAGAGCCAAGGTCAGCGCGGCAAACGTGTCGGCACGGCCTATCAGCTCGACAACGGCGAGATCATCTATGTGCCGGAGTGAGGATCACTTGATTTCGCGCACCAACATGCCGGGGTAGAAGTCCTTCCCACTCACAATCTCGAAGGTCGTGCTGCCCAGATTGGCACCCTCCGCATTTTCCTCCGCAGCCATGAAACGGTTGTCCCAGATCTGCCCTTTCACGGGGCGGATCACTCCTTTGCGCTTGTATTCGATGTGTCCCTGTTCGTTCTCGGAGATTTCCAGCACCTCGAAGCGGCTGTTTTCGGTCACGCCCTCCTTTTTGCCGATTTCGCAGCGTAACGGTTCGACATCCAGCAGCGGTGACTTGATTTTGAAGACCTCGAAGTTGCGTTGCAGGTTGGCCACGTTCTCGTCCAAGGCACGTTGGCATGCCTTGCGCACCATCAGTTGCGGCTCGCTCTCGTTGATGCCCATGAACGAGACATCCTTGCCGCTGCTCTCCTGCATCCCAAGGTAAATCAGGGCAAATCGGCCACGGTTGTTCTCGAAGTTCGAGCGCTTGGTCTCGTCGGGCTGCTCGGTGTAGATATCCTTGTAGAAAAGTCCCGATGCCTCGTCGTCCCAGACCAGTTGGTACAGGTAGGTCTTTATCTTTACGTTGAAACCCTTGATTGTCTTGAGCATCGTGCCCAGATTCTCTTGGTCGAAGGTGTTCTTCCCTTGCGAGGCGTTGTAGATGTTGATGGTCGCGCTGAGTGCCCCGCCCACGGCCGACGAGATGGTGCTGCGGTCGAAGTAGCGGATGTCGTTGACCAGGACGAACGTGCTGCCGATGAGTTCTTCGCCGGCATCCATCAGCAGGGCATCCTTGCGCACCGACAGCTCGGCCACGCGCTTATCGACCTCCGATGCGTTGTTGTAGCCGCGCTCCTGCACCAGCTGCATGTTGCACACGCCGTCCGTCTTTTTCCGTCCGAACCACTTGGCCACCAGTCGGCTTGCGATGCCCTGTTTTTGCAGGAAGAGGTCGAAGTCGGTCATCTTTTCCTTGTCCGATGCCATGTCGATGCGGAACCCACGGTGGCTGGCCTCGTCCTTGATTTTCAGTTTCTTCTCGTCCGTGTAAAAGATTTTTTTGCCGAGGCCGTGGTCGTTGTATTTGTCGGGCACAGGCATCGCATTGAAGGCATCTTCGATTTCCTGTGCGAACGGCAGGTCGCGGTGCCCTATCATGAGTGAGTAGATGGAGCCGCGACGGTAGGTGAAGTTGGGTTCGTCGGCCAAGGCATCGGCCACAAGCAAAAAGGCGGCAAAAAAGAGTGTAAGTTTCAGCTTCATAGTCAGATAGAAATAAAATTTTCGGAACACGACCGACTCTCGCCGTGGCGTGTCCCGAATATGTTTTTAGAGGATAGGAAGTCTCATCAATAGTCCCAATCTTCTGAAAGGTTGTCGTACACTTTGATTTCTTCCGTCTGCGTGTCTTTTTCGTTCCAGAGACCTTTCTTCTTCATGTAGTTCTTGTTGTCGTTGATGATTTTCGTCATCTTCTTCGAGTCGGCCAGACCATCAATCACATCGATGCCAGCGGGCACTTTGAACTCGGAATCGTCCAATGACTTCGGCGTGATGGATTCAATTTTCGAGGCAATTGACAGGCGGAAATCGAAGTTCAGCATTTCGTTGGTCGTCTGCGAAACGGTGTTGTTCGTGAACTTTAGCGGAACGCCCTTCACGCCCGGAATGCACTCCTCGTTGGCTCCAGGAAGCGACGGGTCGGTGCAGATGGCGAACTCGTTGTGCAGGTTGGTCTCGCTGACGGTGCCTGCACTGTCGCTCTTCATCTCGTATTTCACCTTATAGACATCGCACTTGTAGCCCAGAATGGTCATCGTCTCGCCTGTCTTCTCGACTTGGGCTTTGCGCATCTCTTCGAGCGACTCCTTGGCCGCCTTCACGTCCTGCACCATGTAGTAGCCCTTGTTGATGTAGGGGTAATAGTAAGTGGTCTTGACTTTGTCGCCGTCGAGTTTTTCCACGATGGCGTAGCTGTTGTTGTAGGGGTAGAAGGTCTTCGTCTTGTCGCCCTTCGCCCACATCGTGGTGTTGTAGGTGCCATTGTAGAAATTGAGGTTCTTGTCGAGCGTCTTTTTGAGGATGGCCTTCACGATGAGTTTGGTCACGGGCGACGAAATCTTGACCTTGTAGTCGATCTTCTGCATCGAATACATGTGCGAGGTCATTTCGCCTTCAAATTCCTGCGATTGGGCGGAAATACTGCCGATGCCAAACATGGCTGACATCAAGGCTAACATGAAAATTTTCTTCATAGTAGTTGATTTTTAGTTTGTTAATATGAATTTTTGTGGCCGATAGCAGGGTTTGTAAGGACTGCTACGCGACTTTTTCGGGTCAATGTGCGAACATCAGGTTCGTGGTCGATGGCTGCTGGTTCTGGCCGAAGGCGACGCCCACCGATTTGGCCGCCTCGATGCGCTGTTGTTCGATGGAAATCAGGTCGTTGTAGGCTTTCATGCGGAAGTCCCAAGGTTCGTTGGCTGATGCCTTTTCCTTCATCTCATCCAGCAGTTTGGCCGCAGGCTTGTAGGCGCTCGACGACGGCTCGATCTGCGTCAGCAGCAGGGCGGCTTCGTTCGCGTCCTTGCGGTTGTTGTTGGCCGACCAGATGGCACGCGCCTCCTGCAACAGCCGTTCGCCTGCGTAATCGACATATTTCTGGAAAATCTCCAGCGTGGCAGCCTGCGCTTTCGCGTAGTGCGAGCAACATTCGGGCACCGAGAGCATCAGGCAGAGCGCCTCTTCGTGTTGGTTCATGGCCGATAGGGAACGGGCGCGTGCGGCGAGGGTCTCGTAATTCTTCTCGTAGTAGGCGACGATTTTCTGTCGGCTCTGTTCCACAAATTCCTTGATGGGTTTCGATGCGGGAGCCAGTTGTCGGACGGCCTCTTGATATGCCTTGGTCTGGTTCTCGCCCACGGCGTTGACATCGGCCGAATAGGAGGCGAAGACCGTGTTCGTGGCTGTCTCGCGCACTTCCAGACGGAAATTCAGGTTGTAAACCGTTTGAGCGGGCGGGCCAGGCACGATGTGTTTGCTGACGACATCGAACACGGGCACCAGTGCAAATTGGTTGGTCGTGATGCCCCCGCTGATGCCGTTCTGCGTGAGCACTTGACGCAATTTTCCCGTGATGGAGCGTTGCACGGCGGCGGGCATCGGCTCTGCATCTGCCAAAAATGCGACTCCCATCGGCAAATCACACTCCTGCGCCCAGCAACCTGCGGTCAGGCAGAATAACAGTATTGTTGATTTCAACTTTTTCATAGTCAGTCGTTTGTTTTATTTTTCACCGACAATAATCAGGCATCTACCCAATCCGCGGTTGACCACTTTGCAGGTGATGGAATAGGGCGGTTTGCGCAAAAAATCGCGTAGCTGGCGGGCGAAACCTTCGGTGTCCATCGCTGCGCCGTTGGTCTTGTAGAGCGGAATACGCACTTGGTCGTACAGAATCCATCGTTCGGTGCCGTCGGCCTTGCTGAAACGGTGTTCGACGGTGTTTTCGGCCATCCAGTCGTCAAGGATTTCCGAAAGCTCCTTGCCGCCAAATTCGGTCTCGAAGTCCAGTTCCTGTCCGTTGTCGGGCAATTGAAGTTCGATGACGACCTCGCGGCCGTTGGCCATCAAGTCTTCAAAATGTGCCTGCAACTGCGCGGTGAAGTTGTCCATGTTGTCCTGCACGGCTTCCTCCAAGAGCACCGGTACTTCGGCCGTGAAGGAGGGCGCACCCGTGCCCTGCGCGCCTGCCACCTGCTTGTTTGTGTAGGCATCGAGGCCGCGCAGGTTGTAGGTTATCGAGCGTTTCGGTCCGGTTTCGTTGACCTTCCAGTCCACTTCGAGGATGATGTCGGCCTTGGCCGTGCGGCGCAGTCTTTCGAGCGGCGTCTCCAGCAGTCCCGCGCCCGAGGTCTTGGTCGTAATCAGGCTGTTTTCTGCCTGTATGTTCTGTGTCGATTGCACCGTCTGCGCCAAGTCCTGCAACGGGAATCCGCGCTCCGACATCAGGATGTTGATTTTGGAGATGACGTTCATCAGGTTCCTGTCTTTCTGCACGGCGGATTTGTAGTCGGGGATTGTCTCGACGGTTCCTTGATTGTCGAACGACATCGTGTAGCCGTTTTCGCTGCACCAGATCTGGCTCGGCATCACCATGAGTTTGGGTTTCTTGGCTTGTCCGAAGACCGTTGCCGCTGCCCAAAGGCTCGCTGCCATCAATATCAGTATTTTTCTCATAGCCGTTACGTTATTTAATGATTCCATCTGCTTTCAGTTGGACTTTCAGTTCGCTGCGCAACACTCTGACAGTCACGCCGTAGCGTGCGCCCAACTTGTTTTTCGACTTGTCTTTCGAGAAACGTTTCTCATCGGCGCGCGACACGAACTTCGTGTATTCGCCTCCGTCGGTGAAAAAGCGGTTGAAATATTCCTCGTAGCGTTCGCGGGCATTGACTTCGGTGACCAATGGCCTTGGGTCGCAGCCCGAAACGCCAGCGGTGATTCCCTTGAAAATCACGTCGTAAACTGCATTCTTCTTGGCCTGTTCGACGGCGTCCGCGCGGTTCCTGCCCGTGCCCCATGCTCGCAACGTCACCGACCCGTCACCCTCCGTGCCGAGGCATTCCGTCTCGAATTGGACGAACGTGTCGGCCTTCTGGGCAAATCCATCGGCCAAAAACAACGTAGCAAGCGTGGCTGCCGTCATCAGTATCGTGCAAAAGTGTTTCATGTCGATTGTGCTTTAAAATTCATATCCCAGTTTCAGCGAGACCAAATTGCGCAGTTCGCCATCGTCGCTCCACGTGTCCATCTGCATCAGGCAGTAGGAGAGGCTTACCGTGAATGCGCAGCGTTGCTCACCCATCCGCAATCCGATTGCTGGCGCAAAGAAGAAGCCGTTGTGGATTTCTGCACCGATGTCGGCCGACCAGAATGGGACTGTGTTGCGGTCGTTCTGTGAGATGATGTTGCCGCGCACGTCGGCGTAGAGTGGGAATGCCCACGACAGGGAGGAGGTGCGCACATCGCTGCTGTTGATGTAGTATTTCATGCCGATGCCCACGCCGGCGCGCAGAAATTCGCTGAAGCGCCATCCGTTCACGTAGTCGGCTCCGCAGAACTGGATGCAGCGTCGTCCTGCATCGGCCATCGTGCCCACCTGCGGCTCCACGGCGAACCAATAGCCGGTCTCTTGCGCGGAATAGTCCTTGTAGGCCGTCCTTTTGGGTACGTCAGGCAGCCTTTTCACCTGATTTTCCTGTGCGGCACATTGCAGACACAGTGCTATGCTTAGTCCGATAAAAATTTTCCTCTTCATTTTTGCAACGTATCAATGGTATTTTTTGATTTTCAATGGAATGAAAATTGTCTGATTCAGAAACCGCTGTTCAGACCTTTGATGATGCCAGCCTTTTCCAAATCGGTGCGCAGTCTGTCCTTGCTGACTGTAACCAAGGCATTGACCTTGAATTGGTTACCTACTTTCTGGGTCTTCATCGATCCTGCCACCATCGAGGCGTAGTTCCGATAGTCGCCGTCATCCTTGAAAAATGGCTTGAAAAACTCCTGATGTTGCTCTTCGACTGCGGCATTTGCGGCCAACGGACGTTGTGACGTGCAGCCGTTGTCGCCAGAAAATCCCTTGAAAAGCACGCCATGCACCGCTGCGCGGCACACCAGCGCCTGATTGATTTTGTTCGCTTTGCTGGCGTAGGCCGACACCTCGACCAAATAGTAGCCCTGCGATGCCGAGCCGCCGCATTTGATGTCGTAGGTCAGTATGTCGTCACCTGCTTTTGTGGCCAAAGCCAAGATGGCGAAAAATGCTGTGAATAGGAGTTTCTTGAACATGGTGTCAGAAATAGATTTAGGGAATTGTTTTCCAAAATGTCGTTTGTAAATCTCTTCGCTATCAGTTGAATGCGAAAATACTGGTAAGTATGTCGCGAATATGAAGCCTTTTCGCCCAACCGCTTGATTTTTTGTTGAAATACATTTAAATAATCCCCAAAGCGTCATTCCTTTTTATTTATTGCAATGTATGGATTGCAAAATAAGAGTCAATTGCTCGAATGAATCAAATTGCAAAGAAAGATTAAAGTCGAATTTTACAATTGAACAGCCGAAATTGATTTCTACAGATTTCAATACATGGAGAATACACAAAAAAAGGGTGTGTCAAAATAGGCACATCCTCGGGCAGATGATGCACCACCCAAAAAACTGATTTCAATTTATTTCAACTGATGGAGAAAATCCATCGTTCAAACGGCATTCAAACATCGTTCAAACGGGGGAAAATCCGCGTAGCAAGGGTATTATCAGCCTACTATCAGGGTATTATTCGCGTAGTGGGCATCGGACATAAACCAGAATTCGGTTTTCTTAATGACACTCGTGACACACATTCTTTGAACGAAATCGACATGCCAAGAAAAAATGTGTCAAGAATGTCATTAACGATTTCGTTTCTCCGCCCCCTCGCTATAGATTTTCGCCACAAGCGCGCCGCTGATGTTGTGCCACACGCTGAAGATTGCACCCGGAATGGCCGCCATCGGGAAAGCTGCAAAATGCGTGACGGCCAACGACGACGCCAAGCCACTGTTCTGCATACCGACCTCAATCGAGATGGCCGACCTTTTGGCGTGCGACAGACCCAAAATGCGACCCACACCATAGCCGATGGCCAATCCGAGCACATTGTGCAGCATCACGACAAGCGCCACGATGAGGCCGCCGCGCAACAGGTTCGACGCATTGTGACTGACGATGATGGCCACGACCAATGCAATCATGAGCGACGAAAATGCCGGTAGATATGGCACTACGCGACGGGTGAACCGCGGCAGGAACCGCTGGATGAGGAAACCGACCACAATAGGCGCAATGACCACATAGAGGATACTCAAGAGCATCCCGACGGCATCCACGTGGACAAATGTGCCGGCCATGAGCCACACAAGCAGCGGCGTGAGCAACGGCGCAAGCACGGTCGATGTGGCCGTCATGCCCACACTGAGCGCGAGGTCGCCCTTGGCCAAAAAGGTGATTACGTTCGATGCGGTTCCGCCCGGACAGCAGCCCACCAGAATTACGCCCAACGCCAACTCGTCGGGCAACGAAAACGCCTTGGCCAACAGCCACGCCACGGCAGGCATCACCGTGAACTGCGCCAGACAGCCCAGCAGCACATCCTTCGGCCGGCTGAACACTACGCGGAAATCATCGGGCGAAAGGGTCAGTCCCATGCCAAACATGATGAGCCCGAGCATCGGGTTGATGACCGACGTGCCGAGCGTCAGAAATGGTTGTGGTGCGGCCAATGCCACAAATCCGGCCACGAGCACCAATATGCCCATCCATCGGGCAATGAAATCACAGATTTTTTTCACGACTTGAACTTTTTTCCTTGAACTTTAACCTTCGGCATGACCACGTCTCTCCACTACGCGGATTTTGCCGATGGGGTCTTGAAAAAATCCGCAGCAACGATGTTGCCACGGACTTTTACGTTTATTTTATTGACCCTCAGCGCACAACAGCCTTGAAGTTGCGGCCGATGGTGATGTCGTTGCCGATGCTTTCGACCGGCTGACCCGACAGGTTGTAGAGCTGGGCAGGGCGTTTCTTGACCACTACGCGACTGATGCCCGACACGGCATCGCCCTGCACTATTTCGACATCAAGACGTGCGCCGCGCTGCTCAAAGCTGAACGTCTGTACGCGGCCCGTCGAACCCGTAGGCAACGCGTCGGCCGTCAATCGGAGCGTGAAGCTCCACTTCGTGTTGTCGGCATAGTTCTCGTTCACGATTTCGGCCTTGAGCCAGCTCTGTTCGCGGTATTCCTCATCGTCCCACATCAGCGTGACTGGCTCCGAATCGTCGGCAAGCCAGAGTTCCGTCGTGCGGTTGCCGCTGCCTTCGTCGCACACAAACGGATAGACAACGACATCGACCGAACCGCCCTGTGCAGGCACGTTGAACGTGTGTGAGCCTTCGACGTGCAGGTATCCGTACATCGCATTGACGAAGCTGACCCACACATTGTTGCGCGCCGTATTGTCGAAGTATTTGCACTTGGCATTGTCGTCCGATGCCGGAGCGTTGGTCCAGAAGGTGTTGAATGGTGCATCGGAATCGCGGCAGAAGTCGGAGAATGGAACGAACGACACCTTGTCGTTGTCGGCCCACTCCAGCTCGACCAGAAATTCCTCATTGACCTGAAGATAATCGACGGTGTAGGTCATGCCCTCGACTGTCTGCGAGAAATTGTCGAAGTGTAGGGTGCCGTAACCTTCGTCTGACTTCTTGACGAAGGCATTGCCGGCTGCAACCTGTGCCGTGTAGAGGACATCGCCCAACTCTAGGGTGCTCTGACCGGTGCGATGGCAGGCACGGATGCGGCAGGTTATGGCCGAGGAGGCATCCGTAGTGCTGAATTTGTGGCCGAGGATGTCGATGCCCTCGAAGTAGAGCGGATTGCCCGGCTTGCCCTGGTAGAAGAAGGCGCGGACAATGCCGTTCGTCTTGGCACTTTCGCTGCCCGGAGCGACTTTGGCTTCCAGAGGTGTACCATCGGCCACAGCACGCATCAGGAACGGCTCGGCCGAGCCGCCAGTCAAGGTTGCAGCGTTGCCGCCAGCATAGATCCGGCTGCCGTAGATGCCGTCGCCGCTCGGGAATGAGACAGTCGTTGCGCCTGCATCGTTGATGGCTCGCAGAGTCGGATAGCCGTAGCTGCCGAATGGCGTTGTGGCCAACACGACAGTCTCGTCGGTCGATGAGACGTTGGATGAAAGCGTGCCGTCGGCAGCATAGACGGGAATTGTCCATCGCACCGAATCGTAGGTGTCGGACGGTGTGCAGTTGCGGAATCGGATGCCGGCATCGGCTGCCATCAGGCCATAGAGCGCACCGTCAGTATAGGTGAAATCGTTGTTGACCGACCAATGGAGCACCAGATTATCGCAGGCGATGGCAGCGGCCGGCTTGTGCAGCACCTTGGAGCTGTTCCACTCCACATTGATGTTGAAAAGTTCAGCAAATTCACCGACGTTGCCGAGCGTCGGGGTCTTGCTGGTTGCCATGCCGACAAGACAATTGCCGCTGACGAAACTGCCGTCGTCACTGAGCGGAAGCTCAATTTTGTCGATCCATGCATTTTTCTCCACGTTGGTCACGCCGAATATGGCGTAAATCGTCTCTCCATTTTCGGTGTATTTGTAAATATACTGGTCGTTGGGGATGACAAGTCGCTTCTGAGCCTCATCGTAGGTAGCCTTGATTTTCCAGCCATCCATATTCGCCACAGGGAAGAGGTTGGTGATGGTAATTTCGCCAGTTGCGACGTTAACGTCGGTTGTTGTCGTCCATTCAACAGGCATGTAGTCGAACGTAGATGCTCCATAGCCGTAGTAGGTGCTTGCCAACGGGTTCGTATGGATGACGGCCTGATCGTCGGCCAAATTGATCGTGTTGTAGCACGACAGGTAGAAATCGACCTGCGACAAATCGACCGGTGTAGATGCATAGACGCCCTTCTTCATCCAGATGATGGCGTAATCGTTGTCGAGCGACAGCAGATGTCCATCTTGGCCGACATTGAACCGCAAGTAGTCGGAATGGTCGATGATCGAGCCGTCGGCACCCGACAGCCACAAACCATAGCTGGCACCGTTATAGTAGTAGCCGCCGATGTATTGCGGTGCGACGTAGATCTTGCCGTCGCGATATGTACCAGTACACTCGTAGGTGCGGTTTGACGCGATTGACACCGGATTGACGAGCGTCACCTCTTCGCCATCGGTAAACTTGCCGCTCTCGCCGTAGTATAGGCGCGACGTCCACGATGCCTCCTGAACGGCCTCCGACGCACTTGGTGCCTGCGATGTGGCATTGTAGGTGAAGGCTGGCGTCATGCTCCACTGGCAGGAGGAATAGAGGCTATAGAAGCCCTTGAACTCATCGTTGGCCGAATAGAGCGCGAAACCGAGATTGGCTTCATCGCATGTCAATGTGGTTTTCGTCACCTTCATTTCAAACGAGTCCAACGGCTTGCCGTCGCTCGAAAATGCCGCAAAGAGGATGTACTGCGACGCATCGGAAGCGAGTTTCTGCTTCGGCACGATGTAGTTGCCGTCATCGTTCAAGACACCATAGACCACTGCCTTGCTCGTAGCCGAAAATGGCACAAGATTCTGCACGAAGGCCGTGTCGTTGCGCACGATTACGGCCGAGGTCCAGGTCTCGCCCAGACTGGTGCTGTTCAGGCTCCATGTGCCCGAGCCGTTGAACGCGATTGCAGAAGAGGCCTGGCTCGATGTCAGCAAGCCTTTTGAAGCGGCCGAAATCGACACCTGCGCCTCATCATCCGACACGACGCTTTTGGCCGATGTCAGCGCTCGGGCCGCCATTCGGACTTCATTTTCGGCTTCGCGCGGGAAACGCAACACACGCAGCAGGCTGTCGTTGATCGAGGCTGTCGCTACGCGATTTTCGACATTCATTTCGCTCAATTTCACGGGCGCTGCCATCGCGCTGACTGCCGTCAGGCAAATGGTGCATAGAGTAATCAAGTTCTTCATATTTTCAACATTTTATTTCAGATTTCACTTCACGATGCGGAACGAATGTCCGCCGGCTTGCTTTGCCGCGTAGCTGACCACGGTTGGCGCGAAATTATCGTCGGCCGAAATCGCGTAGCTGCCTTCAAGCATCGAGGCAAACGATGTGAGCGGCGCGGCGAGCGAGTTGTAGGTGCCGGACGCGGCGGCCACCTGTTCCAGATAGTTCGCATCGCGCTGTTCGGCTTCGAGTGTCAGCGAGTTTTCACCGGCCACCGAGCTATCGACGTCAAATCCGATGGCGAACGAGAATGTGCGCGTCACACGGTTGATGCGTTTTGTGCCCGATGCGACAAGTCCCCACACCGGGCTGCCCTCCGTCGCGGCACCCGTCGAACAACCCAATCCGACCTTGACACCGGCGAATCCGTTGTCGGTCATCGCGTCGGTCAACGCATTGTAGGCCACGAGCAGATCGCCCGTCAGGCTCTCGACGTCGAACGTCAGGATTTCGTCGTGCGTGGCCACATAGTCCTCGAGCATCGGGACGAGACGCATCTGCCCGTCGGTCGAAACGAGCGCTGAACCGTCGGCCGAAATGTTGAGTTCGATGGCGCTCACGCCGTTTTTGTCCAACTCGGTCTGGAAGCGGATGCCATTGGGCGTAACGATGAAAGGCACGCGGTCGATGTCGGCCGATGCAATGCCTGAACCGTCGGCCGTGAGCTGGCTTCCGATGTGCAGGATGCCCGCCTGGCCCTGTACGGCGAACATTGTGCTGTCGCCCGCCTCAAGCCGGAAGCTTGCGATTGCGCCGCCGAACAGACGCTGTCCGTTGTCGTAGATGGCCGTCAGTTCGTCCTTCCAGCTGCCGGATGAACGTACCATGCGCACCATGCCGCCATATCGGCTGCCCTTCATGCGAACGATGCCTGCGGTGAGGATTTCATCGGCCGACGAAAGAAGCACGAAACGGTCGTCGCCGGCCAGACCTACGCCGTCGAGCTGTGGTGCAGAGAAGGCCGACAGGATTTCGTTGTAGCTCGTCATGGCAAGCACCGAACCATTTGAGCCGTCAAGCCCGTACAGGCTTTCGGCCTCGCGGTAGAGGCTCGGATCGTCGTTGCTCATCGTGAAAACCGTGGCCGATGCGTTGCTTGCGGCCGGCGCTACGTTGTTTTGCCCGAAGATGCAGGCCGTGCGGCACACTCCCGACTCGCTGAAACTGGCCATGATGTTGTAGCCGCGCGATGTTGAGTTCGGGAAATATTGGATGCACCAGCCGCCATCGGCCGATGTGAGCACCGATTTCAATGCGGCGTTGTAGCTGTCGATGCGCTGCGCCGCACTTTCGGAAAAATTGTCGTCGTCTTCAAACTGGCAACTGCCCAATGTTGCGGCGGCCAATGTTGCGGCGGCCAAAATGTATAGTCTGTTTCTTTGCATAGCGGTTCGGATTTATTGCAGTTTGAAAATGTTCGGAGCGACCTCATCGCGCATGAAATCGTTGATGTCCGACTGCTTCTGCTGCACGTTGGTGCGCAGGCTGAAAATCGGCAGGCTCCAGTTGGTGGTGCACCAGTCGGACAAAATCTCGACCTTTCGTTGCAGCAGGCCGAATGCCGATGCTCCGGCCGAGGTCACGACAGGCACATTGTCCAGATAATCGCGGAACGATGTGTAGGCCACACCGTTCGCCGTGAAGTTGTTCCATGGCTTCGATGCGTCGTCCAGACCGGTAATCCGAAGGCTGTCGATCAACGCCATGACCTTGTTGCGGTCGTCGGACGACATTCCGTTGGCCGTCGCATCGATGATTGTCGTCATCCAATCCTCGTCGGAGGTGCAGATGACCGACGAAAATGTCTCGGCAAAATCCTCTTCGTACGACATTGCGGCATACGGAGTCACGTAGCCCATAGCGTGCGCCTCGGCATCGGCAAGTCCGCTCCAGCCGCTGGCATTGTAGGTCGATGCGGTCAGCTGACGGAATGCCGACGGAATCTGCCGGCGCATGTGCAGGACGTGGCCGAATTCGTGATGTATGGTTCTGAAATACATCGTGTTGAGCGCATCGATGTCCGATTCGGTCCAATTGCCGTAGTCGAGGTTCAGGCCGTTGACGTAGCGCAACGACACCAGAATGCCGTCTTTGGCATATCCGACCTTGACCGTACCGTCTGTCGCCACCGCATACGAGCCGACGAAACGGAACTGACGCGGGCTGTTCTGCCGCAGGAATTCGGCACCGAGCACCTCTTCGTAGGGCTGGTAGAACAGATATTTCAACAGCCAAGCCATTGCCTGCGACTGCTCGTAGCCGGCTGCCGTCACCTGATAGTCGATGCCGCTCTCCTGCGACTTGTAGCGATAGTCGATTTCGACGTTGTAGGGCACGACGAACGTGTCGTAGAGCCATTGGTCGAACGGAGCCGTGGCCGATGTTGCATCGACGGCCGACGTCGTGGTGTCGAAAATCGATGCGGTGAAATCGTCGTCGTCAACGCCACACGAAACGGCGGCGAACAACGGGAACGCGGCGAGCAATAGGTTGTATTTCATCTTTTTCATGTCCAATGCGATTTTAGTTTGTAGCAGTGCGCGGGTTGACGGCCAATCCGGCATCGGCAACGGTGTTCGGAATCTGGATGGCACGGCGCGGGTCGTTCCAGTCGAGCGTCAATGTGACATTTTGAGTGTCGCCGCCCTGACGGACAACGTGCGTGAGCGGAATGCCATAGCGCTTCACGTCGTACCAGCGCATTCCTTCATAGACGGTCTCGATGTGGCGGAAGTGCAAGATGCAATCGACCACGTGCTTGTACTGCTTGGCGACGGCGACGTCGGCCGTGCTCCAGCCCATCTTGTCAACATTGATGTCGCACACGAAACCGGTCAATCCTGCGAAGTAGAAATCCTTGATTCTCTTCTCGTCCAACGACATCGTGCAGAGTTTCGAGGCCGCCCATGTGTTCAAATCGGAGATGCAGCCGTTCACATCGCCCGAATAAAGCCGTGCCTCTGCCCTGCAAAGCAAAGTCTCTTCGGCCGTGAACGGATGACCGACCACGTGGCACTTTCCGATGCCGGCACTCTTGTCTGTTGACTCGAAATACTCGTCGGCGAAGAACAGGTAACTGCCGCAGCGATCATCTTGAGCCGCATAGATGTTGCCCGAATAGCAAGGCAGATGCGACGACCAGCAAGGGCCAGAGCTTTGGGTCGTGACGTTGCAAGCCACACCATTGATGCCATAGCGGTTCGTCACGCCGACTACGCGCCAAAGCAACGAATTGTTGGCCTGAAGCATGAAGTTGCAGGCCTGCGTCTCGTTGTTGTACCATGCGCACTTCGATTCGATGGTAGTGCCTGTCTGGTTTGCCCAACTGCGCAACACGCTGGCTGGATTTCCGCCCAATGCCAAAGTCGCGTAGCGCTCAGCCTTGGCCCATTCGCGCTTGTAGAGGAAGAAGCGGGCGGCAAAGGCATTGGCCGCTGCCTTGTTCATGTGGTAGGCCGGCACGTCGTAGGCGGTATCGTCAATGAGCGGAAGTCCGGCCAAAAGGTCGCGCTCAATGGCGGAATAGGTTTCGGTGACGGTAGAACGGTCGTAATCGACGAAGACGGTCGTTTCTGGCACTGTGACATACGGGATTCCCATGTCGGCCAGACTTGTAACTGAATCCTTGTAGGCGTGCGAAAAGACGTTGACCAGGCAGAAATGCAGATAGGCACGCATCACCAGCGCTTCGCCACGGTAGCTTTGCACCTCCGACTCGGTGGCTGTGCCGTCGGCCAACATCCCGTCGATGGCTTGCAAGGCGTGGTTGCAGGTGGCGATGGCCATGTAGTGCGCTTCCCAGAAGCTGGACGGCGAATCGTATTCGGCATCGGTGTAGTTTTTCATGTCGTCCCACGCAAAGGCGTCGTCATACCAGCCGTAGAGGGGCGAGAACGATGCCGATGGCGACACCACGTTGTTGTCTTCGAAACTGTCGGCCGACAAGCCACAGATGACGCTGGCCGACACTGCCGGATAGGCCGAGGTGAGCAGATGCTTCACGTTGTCGACCGAATTGAGTTCCGTGCGGTTGTCGGGCATCTCGTCGAGCAGGTCGCTGCACGATGCTGCCAATGCGGCAACGGCGGCGAGGCACATCGGCCATGACTTCAATCTATATGTCTTGAAAATGTTGTTCATAGTGCTTAATGTCAATTTTTTGTTGACCGATGGGTCAGAATCCGACCTTCAGTGTGGCTGTAAATTGCTTTGGCATGGGCGATGCGACACCGCCGGCATTGAAGAACTCAGGGTCCTGTCCATTCAGCTTCTTGTCGGCATAGAGCAGACAGATATTCGTGGCGCTCAACTTGAGCCCGAGGTTGCTCAGATGGCATTTTTCGACGAAACCGCGCGGCGCATTGTAGCCGACGGCGACCTCCTTCAGACGGACGAAATCGCCTTTTGCGACGCGCACGTCCGAATAGTTGTATGCCTGATAGGCGGTCCGCAACACTGCCTCGCCGTAACGCTCACGCTGTTCGCGCGAGACGAGCACCGGGACGTCGGTCTTTGCCTCGTCGCCCGGCACCATCCAGCGGTTCTTGAACTCGCGTGGCAGGTTGACCAAGTCGTTGTACTCCGAGCTGAACACCGGATTGAGGCGAACCACGTTGCCGCCGCTGTAGGTCAGATAGACGTCGAGCGAAAGGCCGCCCCACTTTGCATCGTAGGCAAACGTGTTGCTCCACGAGCCATAGAATGTCGGATCGGTCGAGCCCTCATAGTGGAGGAAATCGGTCAAGTTGCTGGAGGCCTGCATGTCGATGTCGCCCACAGTGAGCACTCCGTTTTCGTTGTAAACCAGCGGCAAGCCCTCTTCGTTGAGACCGCCGAAGCGGTAGCTGAACAGCGAGCGCACCGGATAGCCCTCCATCGGATAGCCCATGTTCGTCACCAGGTTGACGGCCGTGCACGACGTGTTGAGGCCGGTGATTTCGTTCTTCACGTGCGTGTAGTTCACGTCGGTGGTCCACTTGAAGTTTTTTGTCTTGACTGGCACGACCGACACACCGACCTCGATGCCGTTCGACTCCATGTCGGCCACGTTGGCCATCTTCGAGATCTGTCCGCCGACGCCCTGCGTGTTGGTCAGGCCGATGAGGTCGAAATTGTCGCGCCAATATGCATCGAACGTAACCGCTACGCGATTTTCGAGCAACGAGAAGTCGGTTCCGACGTTCAGTTCGTGCTTTTTCTCGTAGGTAAGTTCGTCGTTTGCCAGGCTGGAGATGTAGATTGCGCTCTCGGCAGCCGAAGTGGTCGGACGCCATGCGTTGTGCGTCATGTAGATGACCTGCGCATTGGTGACGTCGCTCGGTCCGGTGTCGGCCGTAAGCGAATAGGAAAGTCGGAAATTCATGGCCGACAGGAGCGACTGGTTCCGGAACCATTCTTCGCTGTCAACGTTCCAGCTGCCCGAGATGTTCCACGTCGGCAACCAGCGGCTCTGATGGCTCTTGCCCAACCGGTTGGTGCCCTCGTAGCGCAATGTGCCGTTCAGGATGTAGCGTTGCGCGTAAGAGTAGGTTGCGGTGCCGTAGAATGCCAACGAATTTGTGCGCATGAACGACTCGCCGAAGTAGTCGCTGTTCTCCTCGTTCAACTGTTTGAGCCACTGGTAGGGCGAAAAGACGACGCCACCATTTTCATACTGGTAACCCCAGCCCGTCCACTTGCTCGTCGTCTGCTTGTAGGTCTCCAATTCGCTGCCCACGAAGACGTTTACGATGTTGTTGTCGCCGATGAGCCCGCGATACTGCATCGTGGCGCGATAGTCGGTTGACCGCAAGTTGTAGTCCGTCTGATATTTGATGCCGCCCTTGGGCAACACCGTCTCAGGCAGGCCGGAACTGCCGTCGGGGTCGGTATAGAGGAAACTATTCTCGTCCTGCACGGTCGAATTCGGGTCACGGCCGGCCTCGATGCCTGCGCGATAGGCATTAGCCAGATTGGACTTGTCTTTCACGTTGTGGACGAGCTTCGTGTGCTGATAGCGTGCGGCGATCAAGCCGTTCAACTCGATGCTGTGATTCTTGGTGCGCAATGCCTTCCACTGCAATTCGCCACGGAACATGAGGTCGTTCACCTCAAATTCGTTGTAGTTGTTGCGCAGCTCGTTGAAGATGTTGAAATCGGAATAGAAGCGCGTGTAGCTTTCGTCCGGGTCAAGGCAACGGGCCGTGTTGAGCGCATAGCTGAACGGATTGATGTCGAAGCCGCGTTTCACTTCGCCGGTAACGACATCGACCGTCTGATCGAGCGTGCCGGGAGCCTCCTGACGACGATGGCTGTCGATCGAAGCGAGCTTAACCGTGAGGTTCGGCAGGATGTCGTACGACACGTTGCCGTTGAATGTGTATCGCTGCACCTCCGAACGCTTGTACCAGCCCGGATCGTTCATCACCGAGGCCGAAACGTAGCTCTTGCTCTTGTCCGAACCGCTCGAAATGCTTACGGAATGGGTCTGTGCGACGGCATTGCTGAACAATTCGTCAAACCAGTCGGTGTTGCGGAATTCGGCCGCCTGCAAATAGGCGTTCTTGGCCGATGTCGTATTCTCCAGACCGAATTGGCCGTTCTCGTACGATCGGATCAGCTGATACATCTTGCCGTAGATGCCGGAATTTTCGGCGTTGACCAGATTCTCGATGCCGAACCAGCCCTTGCTTTCCAACTCGCGATAGACCGACATGATTTCCTGCGAATTCATGATGTTGAAGTTGCGGTACGACGGTTTCAGTCGCGTAGAGAACTCGCCCGTATAGTTGAGATGCGAACTGCCACCGGCCGATTTCTTCGTCGTCACGACCACGACGCCAGCCATCGCCCTCGCGCCGTATATTGAAGTTGCCGAGCCGTCTTTCAGCACGGTGAGCGACTCGATGTCATCGGCATTAAGACCTGCCACGGCCGATGAAACCAGCGTCTTCACATCGCCGCTCGACAGTTCTTCGGCCGTCACATCGACATTGTCTTCATAGATTACGCCGTCAATCACCCACAATGGCTTCGAATTGCCGTAGATGGAGGTTGCACCACGCACACGAATTTTTGGTGCAGCACCGAACGTGCCGCTCACATTCGTCACCTGCACGCCGCTCAGACGGCCCTCCAGACTGCGGCTCACGTCCGACATTCCTGCCAGTTGCGTTTCGGCCGCCATGATTTTCTGGCTCGCGCCCGTAAAGAGGCGCTTGTCCTGTTGGCCGACACCTGTCGAAACCACCTCGACCTCTTCGAGCTGCTGGTTGCTGCTCTGCAGGACGATGCGCTGATGCTGCGCCACGGGGATTTCCTGGCTTTCCATGCCGATGTAGCTGACGACGAGGGTTGTAACGTCGGCAGGCACATCCAAATGGAAATTACCATCAATGTCGGTTGCTGTTCCGATGCCGGTACGGCCTTTCACCGTCACTGCGGCACCGATAATAGGTTCATTGTCTTCGGCTGAAATAACGACGCCCGATGCCGTCTTTTTTCCTTGAGCAAGGGCTGTCGCACAGATAAGGGTCGCCAACAGACAGACACAAAACACTTGTCGTAGTGTATTTTTCATTGCTATCTTGTTTTTTACGCGGGCAAATATACGTTAAAATATTTTAAATTGTATTACAAGGTGTTACAAGTTGCCGATTTTTCTTCCACTACGCGATTTTTGGGCACAGCGGCCCGACATTTCTTTTTCATCGCAAAAAAATAGAGGCCATCCGCAATCGGACGACCTCCATCGTATTTGTCAAAAGATTGATTTAGAGCTTGTCGTTTGAACCCAGCACGTCAACAATCTTGTGGATGTACATCTGCTTCATGGCCTCACGAGCAGGAGTCAGATACTGACGTGGGTCGAAGTGCGATGGGTTCT
>DFJU01000045.1:44905-45640 GCA_002373755.1 Bacteroidales bacterium UBA3663
ATGTTGATCTTGCAGACAGCGCTCTTAGAAGCCTCACGGAGCTGCTCCTCAGGGATACCGACTGCATCAGGCAACTTGCCGCCGTACTTGTTGATGGTATCAACACAATCCTGTGGAACTGAAGAAGAGCCGTGGAGTACGATTGGGAAACCAGGGAGCTTCTTCTCGATCTCGTGGAGAACGTCGAATGCGAGTGGTGGTGGAACAAGCTTGCCGGTCTTCGGGTCGCGGGTGCACTGCTCAGGAGTGAACTTGTATGCGCCGTGGCTGGTACCGATAGAGATGGCCAATGAATCGCAACCGGTGCGGGTAGCGAAGTCGATAACCTCCTCAGGCTTGGTGTAGTGAGAAACAGCTGAGCTGACCTCATCCTCAACACCTGCCAAAACGCCGAGCTCAGCTTCAACGGTTACGTCGAACTGGTGAGCATACTCAACGACCTTCTTGGTGAGGGCGATATTCTCCTCGTATGGGAGGGCAGAACCGTCGATCATGACAGAAGAGAAGCCGGTGTCGATGCAAGACTTGCAGGTCTCGAAGCTGTCACCGTGGTCGAGGTGAAGAACAATCTGTGGATTCTCGCAGCCGAGCTCCTTAGCATAAGCTACAGCGCCCTCTGCCATATAGCGCAGGATTGTTGGGTTGGCATATTTGCGTGCGCCCTTTGAAACCTGCATGATGACAGGCGACTTGGTCTCGACGGCAGCCATAACGATGGCCTGCATCTGCTCCATG
>DFJU01000045.1:45700-50602 GCA_002373755.1 Bacteroidales bacterium UBA3663
CCATGGTGTTGAAATTGAAGGCAGGGATAGCGTAACCACCCTTAACAGCCTTGGCAAACATCTCGCGGGTATTGACAAGACCCAAATCTTTGTAATTTACCATAATGTGTAATATTTAAGTGTGTAAAAACTTGGATTGCAAAAGCGCTGCAAAGATACGCCATTTTGACCGACGAGCGACATTCCGACACCTAAAACTGCTCCCGCGCTGACACTTTTCAAGGAAAAGCAAATTTCAAATAGCAAAAAATCAGGCAAAAGTTTGGTGGTGTAAAAAACATAAACTACATTTGCGGCCGAAAAATCAGACATCTTATGAATATGTACGGTCGATTTTACTACTTCTATTATTACTTTGCAGAAGAATGTAAGGTCGGGTCTTCGCGTGCGTAACAAGTTGTCAGAACAACATCAGCAGAAAAAGATGATTTTTGATACCCAAGTCCCGACCACAAAAAGGTTGGGACTTTTTTTCTGCCTGATGCTTGTTCTAAGTCATCGGACTAAAAAACAATAGAAAGGAGACAAGATATGGCAAAACTGCGTGTGGCCATCCAGGGCCAGGAAGGTTGCTATCACGAATGGGCAGCCCGCCAATATTTCGAGGGTCAGGACTTGGAAATCGTGTGCTGCAAGTCGTTCCAGAGCGAATTTGAAGAGATGGCGGCCGACCCTTCGGTGTTGGGCATCATGGCCATCGAAAACACGATTGCGGGCAACCTGCTGCAGAACCACGAACTGCTGCGCAAGTCGCAGCGCCAGGTGGTCGGCGAACATCGTCTGCACATCAGCCACGTGCTGTGCGCCTTGCCGGGAACGACGTTGGCCGATGTCGTTGAGGTCAACTCCCACCCGATTGCGCTGGCGCAGTGCGAGGTCTTCCTGCAGAACACGTTGCCCAATGCCAAGGTCGTCGAGATGGCCGACACTGCCGGCTCGGCCAAAATCATCAAGGAGCGCAACCTCGTCGGCCATGCAGCCATCTGCTCGGAATATGCCGCCAACCTCTACGGCATGGACATTCTGGCTCGCGGCATCGAAACGAACAAGCGTAACTTCACCCGCTTCCTGATTTTGCAGGATAAGTTCATGACGCCATCGCTGGTGAGCCGCTCGGAGGTGAACAAGGCAAGTCTGGCATTCTGCGTGCGACATCAGCAGGGCAGCCTGAGCAAGGTGCTGACCATCCTGTCGTTCTACGACATGAACCTGACGAAAATCCAGAGTATGCCGATCATCGGCCGCGAATGGGAATACCGCTTCTTTGTCGATCTGACGTTCGATGACTACGTGGAATATCGCAAGGCTCTTGACGCCGTGATGCCTTTCGCAACCGATTTCCAGATTTTGGGTGAATACAGAGAAAAGACAGAGATAAGAGATAAGTAATTCTTTTATGGGAGTTAACAGGATTTAGTAGGAGTTAACAGACTCCGTCTGAGTAGTTAGCGGACGTTTGTTGCATATCGTCATTTGTATTGTCCGTTAACTCCCAATAACTCCTTAAGCGAAGCGATAACTCCTATTAACTCCACAGAAAGATAAATTCATCAACAATGAAGCCAATAGTTCCAGCACAGAGAATCAGTCACGTTGAGGAGTACTACTTCAGCCGCAAACTGAAAGAAATTGCAAAAATGAACCAGGACGGTGGCCGACCCGTCATCAGCCTCGGCATCGGCGGACCAGACTTCAAGCCGTCGCCCGAAACAATCATGGCACTGATGGAGGACGTGATGCGCCCCGATGCCCACAGCTACCAGAGCTACGTGGGTCTGCCAGAACTGCGTCAGGCCTGGGCCTCATTCTACAAGAAATGGTACGACGTGACGCTCGACCCATCGACCGAGATGCTGCCTCTCATCGGCTCAAAAGAGGGCATCATGCACGTCAGCATGGCGTTTCTGAATCCGGGCGACAAGGTGCTCGTGCCAGATCCGGGCTATCCGACCTACACTTCGGTGAGCAAGCTCGTCGGCGCTGAAATCATCAAATACGACCTGACCTACGAGAACAACTGGGAACCCGACTTCGACGCATTGGAGCAAATTCCCGACATCGACGACGTGAAACTGATGTGGGTCAACTATCCGCACATGCCGACGGGACATTGCGCGTCGCGTGAGCTGTTGGCCAAGATTGTCGATTTCGGGCGACGTCACAACATCGTCATCATCAATGACAATCCATACAGCTTCATACTGAACGACGAACCGATGTCCATCCTCCAGATTGAAGGTGCGAAGGATATCTGTCTGGAGTTCAACTCGATGTCGAAGAGCCACTCGATGGCCGGCTGGCGTCAGGGCATCGTGAGCGGCAAGAAGGAGTTCATCGACTGGATTATCCGAGTTAAGTCCAATGTCGATTCTGGCATGTTCCGGCCAATGATGAAAGCCGCCATCGCCGCGCTGAACAATCCGGCCGAGTACTACAAGCGGCAGAACGAGGCATATCAGGTGCGCCGCATCGCCGCCGAGCAGATTATGGCTCATCTGGGCTGCGAATTTGACCCCGAACAGCGCGGACTTTTCCTGTGGGGACGCATCCCCGACAGCGCGGCCGATTGCGAGGCTATCACCGAACCTGTGCTGCAAAAGGCACGCGTATTCATCACGCCGGGCTTCATCTTCGGCAAGAACGGAGAACGGTTCATCCGCATCAGCCTCTGTGCACCGTTCGAAAAGATGCAGGAAGCCTTGTTGCGCATCCAGGCCGCAGGACTTTAACAAGAAGAATATCAAGAATTTGAGAATGTAGAGAATTTTCTCTTCCATCATTCAAATTCACTAACTCTAGAATAAATTGTAATTTGTAAAAAAATATTTTCCTATGGAGATGAATTTTGAATCCATTCTGCTGCCAGGCATCGACGCAAAACGACCATTGGTCATTGCCGGCCCATGCAGCGCAGAGAGCGAAGAACAAGTGATGACCACAGGCCGCGAACTTGCAGCCAACGGCGTGAAGATTTTCCGCGCCGGCATCTGGAAACCACGCACGAAACCGGGCGGATTCGAGGGCGTAGGCATGGTCGGTCTGCCGTGGTTGCAGAAACTGAAAGCCGAAACCGGCATGTACACCGCCGTCGAGGTTGCCACCAAGGCACACGTCGAGGCAGCATTGGCCTTCGGTGTTGATATGCTGTGGATTGGCGCACGCACAACAGCCAACCCATTTGCCATGCAGGAGATTGCCGATGCACTTGTCGGACACGAAAACCTTCCTGTGCTCATCAAGAATCCAGTCAATCCCGACGTTGAGCTCTGGGTGGGCGGCATCGAACGCATCTACCGCGCAGGCATCCATAAGGTCGGCGTGATCCATCGCGGATTCTCATCGGCCGACAAGACCATCTACCGCAATGTGCCGAACTGGCATATCGCCATCGAGCTGCGTCGCCGTTTCCCAAATCTGCCCATCATCTGCGATCCGTCACACATCGGCGGCCGTCGCGACTTGATCCAGCCGCTCTCACAGCAGGCTATGGACCTCGGCTTCGATGGCCTCATCATCGAAAGTCACTGCAATCCGGATGCCGCATGGAGCGATGCGAAACAGCAGGTAACACCATCGGCCCTGAAAGAGATTTTGGCCAATCTCGTTATCCGCGACACCGTCAAGACAACCGAAGATCTGACCGACCTGCGCCATCAGATTGACGAAATCGATGACAAGATTCTGGAGATTCTGGCCAAGCGTATGCGCATCTCGGGCGAGGTTGCCCAATACAAGAAGGAGAACTCGATGTCTGTCCTCCAAGCCGGCCGCTACGACGAGATTCTGACCAAGCGTTCGGAGCAGGGCGCCTCGATGGGCATGTCACCGGAGTTCATCAAGGAGGTCTTCGAGGCCATCCACGCCGAATCTGTCCGCAAGCAGATGGAAATCATCAACCAATGATGCCTTCCAACAGCAAAAATTCGCGTAGCAAATTCACTACGCGAATTTTTGCATCTGAAATTTATCTTATATCCTAAAAATCAAACAACGTGAAAATTGTTATATTAGGTTCCGGCAAGATGGGCATGTTCTTGGCCGATACCCTTTGCATGGAGCACGACGTCGCCCTCTACGCCCGTCATCCCGAAAAATTGAGATATTGTCTGAACACGCGCCGATTCACGACCTACGACGAAATCCGCGAATTCGACCCCGAACTGCTCATCAACTGCGTGACCATCAAGAATACGCTTCCCGTCTTCAACGAAGTGCTGCCATACGTGAGCAAGGATTGCGTCCTGAGCGACATCGCATCGGTCAAAACCGGCCTGCCCGAGTTCTACGCGCAGTCAGGTCACCGCTACGTCTCAACGCACCCCATGTTCGGTCCGACGTTCGCCAATCTGAGCGACCTGAGCCAGAACTACGCGATTATCATCAAGGAGGGCGACCCGTTCGGCAAGGCTTTCTTCCGCGAGGTATATGCCAGTCTGAAACTTAACATCTACGACTATTCGTTCGTTGAGCACGATGAGACCATCGCCTACTCGCTCTCCATTCCGTTCGTCTCGACACTCGCCTTCACCGGCGTGATGAAGCCGCAGGACGCACCAGGCACGACCTTCAAGAAGCACATGGCCATCGCCCGCGGCCTTTTGAGCGAAGACGACTACCTGCTCACCGAAATCCTCTTCAACCCCAATTCGCCAAAGCAGATTGACCTCATCATCGAGAAACTCCAGCAGCTTTCGCAAATCATCCGCAACCACGACAGCGAAAAACTGTTGGACTACATCAACCAGTCGCGCGCCAACATCAAGGACCAGAAATAAGCCACTTCGACTGCTACGCGAGTTTTTTGCATCGCAAGCAACATCAGAACACAATAAACGAAGGAAAGTGACCGCAATGCAGTCACTTTTCTTCATTTTAACTTGTCGGGATGAGGCGACTCGAACG
>DFJU01000045.1:50653-54240 GCA_002373755.1 Bacteroidales bacterium UBA3663
CGCGCCCCCCAGACGTGTACTCTAACCAACTGAGCTACATCCCGAACACTATGTTTCCGAGGATACCCTCCAAAAACCGAGCGCAAAGGTAGCTTTATTTTTCGACAAATGCAAATTGCAGTCTTTATTTTTCTATCAAAAACGCCGTCTCAGCACGTCAGAAACACACAAATGCCATGTTCAATTGTTATTAAACTCCGAACATTTTGCAAACACGCTTAACACCATCGACCAAAGCATCGATTTCCTGTTCCGTATTGTAGAACGAAAATGACGCTCTAACCGTTCCGTCAATACCAAGCGCCTGCATCAAAGGTTGCGCACAATGATGTCCCGTTCGTACCGCGATTCCCATTTTATCGAGCAGCAATCCCATATCATAATGATGGATTCCTTCCACCAGGAAACTCAAAACGGCGCTCTTTTCTCTTGCATTTCCAAAAATACGCATTCCAGGCATCTGAACGAAGCGTTCAGTCGCGTAGTCAAGAAGATAATGCTCATACTCCTCAATCTCTTCAAGACCGATGCTTTCCACATAATCCAGAGCTTCGGCCAACGCCACAGTACTGATGAAATCTGGAGTTCCTGCCTCAAATTTATATGGCAATTCATTGAATGTGGTCTTTTCAAACGTCACATTCTGAATCATCTCGCCACCACCTTGATACGGTGGCATCTGCTCCAGCCATCTTCTTTTTCCGTACAAGACGCCGACACCGGTCGGACCATACACTTTATGACCAGAAAAAACGAAGAAATCGCAATCTAAATCCTGCACGTCTACCTTCAGATGCGGCGTTGACTGCGCACCGTCAATCAAAACCGGGACTCCTCGCCGATGCGATTCTTCCACGATTTGCTTAACAGGGTTGACTGTGCCAAGCACATTGCTGACATGGGCGATGCTGACCAATTTAGTTTTATCGGAGAACAGGCTCTTAAACTGCTCCATGTCCAATTCCTGCCTATCGTTCAGACGGGCAACCCTCAGAACGACATGATGCCTTTGCTGAAGCAACTGCCAAGAGACTATATTTGAATGATGCTCCATCTCCGACAAAATGATTTCGTCACCATCATGCAGGAAACACTCACCAAAGCTATATGCAACCAAATTTATGGACTCCGTCGTTCCACGCGTGAAGATTATCTCATCGCTCGACGATGCATTAATAAAAGCCTGAACACGACGACGAGCACCCTCATGCAAATCTGTAGCTTCCTGCGACAAGAAATGCACGCCACGATGAACATTCGCATTATGCGAAACATAACCTTCCGTCAACTTTTCTATCACACAACGAGGCTTTTGGGTTGTCGCCCCATTGTCGAAATATACCAACGGTTTTCCATACACGAGTGACGAAAGGATTGGAAAATCCTTACGGATCAAATTAACATCAAGCATCGCTATCAATTCAAAAAAAGCCCATACACAAGGTACGGGCTTCTCATATTTGTTCTTTTGGGAGTACTTTATTACTCAGCTGCAGGGGCCTCGGTTGCAGCTGCCTCTGCGGCAGGACCTTCAGCTGTTGCAGACTTCTTTGCACGTGAACGACGAGTCTTAGCCTTCTTCTCGACAGTCTCCTTCAAGAGATTCTCGTTATAGTCAACGAACTCAATCATTGCAGTTGCAGCATTGTCACCCAAACGGTTGCCAAGCTTCAAAATACGCAAGTAGCCACCAGGACGATTTGCAATCTTGGTTGCAATCTCACCGAACAACTCCTTAACGGCTTCCTTATCCTGAAGATAAGAGAAGACAATACGACGATTGTTGGTAGAATCCTCCTTTGCCTTGTTGATGATTGGCTCAGCATATACACGGAGAGCCTTAGCCTTGGCTACAGTTGTAGTGATGCGCTTAGCTTTGATCAACGACACCGTCATGTTCGCAAGGAGAGCCTCACGATGAGACTTGGTGCGTCCAAGGTGATTAAATTTCTTATTGTGTCTCATTGTAAATAATTAATCTTTATCAAGTTTATACTTAGTGATATCCATGCCGAACGACAGGTTCAAGCTCTGAAGGAGTTCTTCAAGTTCTGTGAGCGACTTCTTGCCGAAGTTACGGAACTTCAACAAATCAGCCTTATTGAAGACAACAAGTTCGCCCAACGTCTCAACCTCTGCGCTCTTCAAGCAATTCAAAGCACGAACAGACAAGTCCATATCAGTCAACTTGGTCTTAAGCAACTGACGCATATGCAGGACTTCCTCATCGAACTCTTCATTCACTTCACTATCTGCAGAATCAATCGTTATCTTCTCATCAGAGAACAGCATGAAATGATAAATCAAAATCTTAGCAGCCTCTTTCAGAGCATCTTTTGGATGAATCGATCCATCGGTCGTTACCTCAATAATCAATTTTTCGTAGTCAGTCTTCTGCTCCACACGGAAGTTCTCGACAGTGTACTTGACATTACGAATTGGAGTAAAAATTGAATCAATCGGAATAACCGTTACATCTGCATTAAGATCACGATTCTCTTCAGCAGGGATATAACCACGACCCTTATTAATAGTCAGAGTAACATCAAAATTCGCACTTGAATCCATATGGCAAATAACCAAATCTGGATTCAAGACATCGAAGGCAGTCATACCGGCGTGTAAATCGCCAGCTTTCAAAACCTCCTGATTCTTGACAGAAATACGAACAGTTTCATTCTCTGCTCCTTCGACGATCTGCTTCAAACGTACCTGCTTGAGGTTTAAGATGATGTTAGTAACATCCTCCATCACACCCGGAATCGTGGCAAACTCATGCTCAACACCACTGATTTTTACAGATGTAAAAGCAAAGCCTTCGAGTGAAGAAATCAATATACGGCGTAAAGCATTACCGACTGTAATGCCGTAGCCTGGTTCCAAAGGTCGGAATTCGAACTTACCAGAGAACTGGTCAGCTTCCAACATAAGAACCTTTTCGGGTCTTTGAAATGCTAATATCGCCATGGGACTAACTATTATTTAGAGTACAATTCGACAATGAGCTGCTCCTGAATGTTCTCAGGGATGTCAGCACGAGCTGGTGTGTGAAGATACTTTCCTGAATATGAGTTTTGATCCCACTCAATCCAAGCATACTTGCTGTGCTGGAAACCAGACAAAGCATTCTCAATAACCTCCAAAGACTTGCTGCGCTCACGGACGCCGACAATCTGACCAGGCTTTACAGAATACGAAGCAATGTTCACAACCTTGCCATCAACAACGATGTGCTTGTGAAGGACAAGCTGACGGGCAGCTGCACGACTCGGAGCAATTCCAAGACGATAAACCAAATTGTCGAGACGACTCTCGAGAAGCTGAAGAAGAACCTCACCTGTAATACCCTTGGTACGCTCAGCCTTCTCAAAAAGGCGACGGAACTGTGACTCAAGGACACCATAAGTATATTTAGCCTTCTGCTTTTCACGCAACTGAGTACCGTACTCAGACATTTTCTTACGACGATTCAAGCCATGCTGACCAGGAGCATAGTTCTTCTTAGCGAGAACCTTGTCTGGTCCATAGATGGCTTCACCTAATTTACGGGCAATGCGAGTTTTAGGTCCAGTATATCTTGCCATAGT
>DFJU01000026.1 GCA_002373755.1 Bacteroidales bacterium UBA3663
TGGGGCTTTCAGCGTTGCTCGGTTTTAACTTTCAGGGCAATGCGAAGGCCTTTACATTGTGGAACCGGGCAAAAAACTGGCTCCGCGTTTTTTGTGTGTATGTCCGAATTGAACTTAAATCTAAAACATCTGTTGGAGGAGCCAGCGACAAAAAAATGTCTAAAACGGAGTGGACGTAAAACCTTAATTAAAATGAAAAAGTATTGGTTACACAGAATTACAGGAGGAGACAATGCATTTGAATATGCATATCCACTTTTGTTCACACACAATTATTTGTCCATTGGCTGGAGCGATTTTTCAGAAGACGCTTTTGTCAAAGACGTTCAAAAACGCGGAGCAACAGCCATTGATGAAGCGTTTCAAAAAGAGGAATGGGGATTGCCTCGAAACAGATGGAACTTGTGGAGATTCGTCAAAGAAATGAAAAAGGGAGATATCGTTGTGATTCCAACAAGTGGAGAATTCAGCCTATTTGAAATTGAAGATGACGTTGTTCTTTCAAATGAATCCATCGACCCTTCTATCTACATGGACTGGAATGGAAACAAAGCCAATCGAAACGACAAAGGATATTATTGCAATGCGCAAGGGAATATTATCGACTTAGGTTTTTACAGGAAAGCGCGCCCAATTCTATGCAATATTCCTCGTCAAGAATATGCCGACCAGCAGTTGATTTCACGAATGAAAATCCGTCAAACAAATGCGGACATTACCGATTTGCAAAATTCTGTAGAAGAAGCTCGTAAAAACAGAAAAGAGCAAAAACCAATAAATCTAAAAGGGAAAATAGTCGAAGACATAGCTCCAATACTTCTCGATTTGATAAAAAAATATACGGATGCAAACAGGTTCGAGCATCTTGTCGAATGGTATTTGAAATCAATCGGAGCAAAGACTTACGTACCAAGCAAGAATGAATCAAAGACAGAAGATGGTGATGCAGATGTTGTCGGCTATTTTGAAAACATCAAAACCGTCATCATGGTACAAGTAAAGAAGCATGAAGGCACTACCGACGATTGGGCAGTACAACAAATCAAAGCGTTCCGAACAAATCATCAATATGACGACTACCACACACAGATGTGGGTTATCTCTTCTGGAGAACAATTTAGTTTGCAAGCCCAAAACGAAGCGGAAGCCGCAGGTATCCGTCTAATTTCAGGCAAAGAATTTGCCGAAATGATATTAGATACAGGGTTGGAAAAATTATAATTATTTTATACATTAAATGCCAATCTTATACTTATATAGATGGCAAAATATTATTAATCATTAAATTAAATCATCATGGGAAAAGTATTTCGTCTTACGCCCAAACGCATCAAGAGAGTGAATGGGCTCATATTGACACCAGAAATGTCAATAGTGGTAACCACACGGCAAAGCTGTATTACTCCATTCTACAATGGAGCGGAAGAAGTCAAAGAGCAGTACATGCGCATGTATGGGTTCGATTACAAGAAAGCATGCTGCGGTCAAAGTGATTTCTATATTGAAAAATTAGACTAAACAATTAAAAAGAAATAAAGAAACAGCACCATGAATAATTTTAACAATAAAACGTTCCGATACGTTTTTATATTTCTGTTCACTATAGTTTTGTTAACCGCTATTGCAAGCTATTTTTATTACAAATCGGACAATGCATTTGGGCCAAATCTCATCACCGCATTTGTCGGTGTAGTCCTGTCTGCTGTAGCGACCCTCGTTCTTCTCAATGGACAGACAAAAGACGAAGAAAAAAAGGAGCGGAATTTAGGTTTATACAATGCCAAGTTAAAAGTTTATTCTGATTTCGTTTCGAATATGTATGAAGCACTGGATGACAACCAAATAACAGAAGATGAAATGAAAAAATTACGAACAAAATTATTTGGAGAAGTCAGTTTCTACACTCAGAAAAACGTTTTGAAAAGCATCGAGAAAGAATTAGAAGCCGTCAAAGACTATACAGACGAGAATATGCCAAAAGTATTTGCCGGCATTACAAGCATTCTTCAAAAAGATTTGCGAGAAGATGATTGGCCTGATTCCAAGGACGACGTCATTAACCTATGGGGAAGATTTGAACAAATCATAGGAAACACGAACAATAGCGGAGAAACACTAGAAACGACATGTACTTCTCCCACCACGGAGCCAGCAAACCAAACGGGTTCAGAATCCATCGAATCAAAACGCTTACCCCAACAGGCATGGCATTTCATCATGTGGAATGACACGCAACTCAACAAATTAAAAGAAGGGTTCAACGAACTTTCCCTTATAGAATACGGAGAATTCTGGCGAACAAATCTTGTAAAACAAGTCGGCGGAAACGACATTGTTATGCTCTTCAGAAGAGGTGCTAATGGATATGTCGGTGCCTATAAGGTCATTGGCTGGCGTATTTTCTATTTTGATAAAAACAAAGAAGAATTACAGATATTCAAAAATGAAAAACTTGAAACAATAACAGGAGAACAATATATCTCTGACATACAAAAGTATGATATTTATGAAAGCAAAGATGATGGGGCGACAACTTGTGCCAATATTATAGTTGAACCCCTCGCTTTTGTTGAAAATGGTGTCGGAAATCCTGGCGGTGTTTACCGAAGAACAATATCCCGCTATGATTCCCATTATGCATGGTTACTAAAAGAAAGATTTCAACAAGCAGGGCAATGGTCAGAATAATGATTATCAGCTTCTCTGGATTCTGCACGTCCATGAGGCTTTGACTGTATCCGTCCCTCTTTCTGGACGACTTCCGGACTTGCAACCTATTAGATTATACCCATACTGGGCGAACCGACGAAAAAAGGGATGGCGCAAACCAATGCGTCATCCCTTTTTTTATTCGTCTTCAATAGAACTGCCTCACCTCTTGCGCGATGGCCTGAGCCGGTCGGCAGCCGAGAGCAACGCAATGTCGTAGATTACGCCACGCCATGCCATGATGCAACAGAACAGGCTGAGCGCCGGCATTGCATATAGACAAATCGCGTAGTCGGCTGTCACTTCGGCCGTGAATCCGCTATTGCTGAGTGCCTGCATGGCCATACCCTTCACGACCGGAGCCTCGTAGAGGAAAAAATACGCGTAGAAGAGCACGTCGAGCACTGCTGTGTAGATCAGAATGCGAAGCTGCAACTTACGTCGCTTGTAGAGGAAGATGCAAACCAGCGGCAAGGCCAACATCAGCAGAATGAGCGACAGCAAGTCGTAGCACATCTCGTCGAGAGCCACGCCTTCCGTCACGCTGCTGATGCCCAATGCGGTGAGGTCGAAATAGGCATCGTTCGAACAGATGGTACCTAACGGCATTACCAGCATCATCAGTATGGCGATGACGCTGGCAAGCATATAAACGGTCTGAATCCGTTGAATCATAAGCAATCAGAAACTCATCTGAGGCGTGTTGTTCTGCTCCTGCTGCGAAGCGTTCAGACGCCAGTAAACGTTACCTTCGATATATTCCTGAGTAGCAATGAGCGATGGTTTCGGCAGACGCTCGTAGTACTTGGAAATCTCAATCTGCTCGCGGTTCTCGACCACTTCGTCCAGATTGTCGCCCGATGTTGCGAACTCCTGCAACTTCTTGTCGAGGTCGTGCTTCATTTCGGAAGCGATCTGATTGGCACGGCGTGCGATGATTTCAACAGTTTCGTAGATGTTACCAGTGTCTTCGCACAAAGCGATCACGTCGCGGGTCACGGTGTTGCCCGGAGCATTTGTTTTCTTATAGTCCATAACCTATGATAGTTAATTTATTTTCTCGGTTCATTCGCCATATTCGGCCATCTTCTTCTGGAGCTTCTCATACATCTTCTTGGTCTCCTTGGCGTAGGTCGTTTCGGGATACTCGTTGGTGAAGGTGAAATACTCGTCGTAGGCCAGACGATAGCGCTCTTCGGCCTTTTCATCGACGCTCTTCAATGCAGCCTCGTAGCGTGCCTTGAAGATGATGAATGCCAAATCTTCGCGATATTTCGAATAGGGATATTCATTCTGGGCATTGCGGGCCGTGATGACGGCGGCCTCGTAGTTGTTGCCCATGTAGGTACCCAAGTTCAGGTAGAGCTGCGCGCTGAGCAATTCCTTGTAGCACAACTTGTCGCTCAATTCGATTCGCATCACCGTTGCGCTGTCGGCCAAATCGGTGCGCGGATAGAGGTCGATGAAGGTGTCCAGCTCCTTGATGGCCTTGCGCGTCGTTGTCTGGTCCAGTCGGGCATCCGGCGAATCCTTGTAGTCGCCATAGGCCAGATTGAAGCGGCACTCCTGCGCCTTGCTGCCTCGCGGATAACTGTTGCAGTAGCGTTGGAAATATTCGCTCGACGACACATAGTCGGTCAACTTGAAGTAGCTCATGGCCAACAGGTAGAGCGCATCCTCGGCCTTTTCTGTGCCGCGATATACAGGCACAACATCGGTCAGCAATGTGGCCGAACGTGTGTATTTTCCCTGCGAATAATACATTTTGGCATATTCATACTTCTCGTCAATGTCGCTGCTCTTCAGGATTCTGCTGTACTCAGAACATCCGGAAAAGAGTGCCACGAAAAGCACAAGGCCAAACTGTATTTTTTTCAATTGCATCACTCTGAAAATTAAAGCACATTGACTTTTTTGCCAATTTTGCGGGGGCAAGTTTAGCAAATTCTGCCGACAAATCCAAATTTTCACATTCTGAGTTACGATTATTTAATCTTTATTTGCACTATTTTAATGGCCTACGTTTCAATCCAGAAGGGCGAAATGGCCGATGCGCACCTCTACGCGACTTTTTTTCGCCATCCGAAGCGATGTCCGGCGGCTCCCTGTCCGGACCTTTTTCGACGACGGATTCCATCGGCCGCAAAAAATATTTTCACATTTTTTCACACACCGTACAATAAACGCGGGAACGAGCCGTTAAACTTACAATATTAGTATCAGTAACCCAAATTACAACCGTGATAACCGCATCAATTGTCACATACGACCATCACTTGCTTGACTTCGAGCCGGTGTTGCGCAGCCTGTTCGCCTCGCCGGTCGATGTCGTCTATGTCATCGACCACTCCGAACACATGTCCGAGCTGAAGGCCGAGCTACAGGAATTTGCAGAACACGTGCTCGAAGGCGAACCGCAACTGCGCCGCAAGGTCAATGCCGGCTTCAAGCTCATATATTTCCAGCACGAAAACAACGGATACGGCGGCGGGCATAACTACGCCATCCGAATGGCGGCCGAGGCCGGCAGCCAATTCCATCTGGTGGTCAACCCCGATGTCTGGTTCGGACCGGAAGTGATGCCCGAGCTCATCCGCTACATGACACTGCACCCCGAGGTCGGCCAGATGATGCCTAAAGTGCTCTATCCCAACGGCTCGACGCAGCGCGTAGCCAAACTCCTGCCGACGCCGCTCGACTTTTTCGGCCGATTCTTCTTGCCGGAATTCTTTTTCGGCAAACGCAATGCAAAATTCGAGCTACGTCCTTCCGGCTTCACGATGACGCTCGATGTGCCGTTCCTTTCGGGCTGCTTCATGATGTTCCGCATGTCGGCACTAAAGGAGGTCGGCGGCTTCGACGAAGACTTCTTCCTCTATGCCGAAGACATCGACATCACCCGCCGCATACACGCGCGCTACCGCACCCTCTACTACCCCAGCATCGCAATCTACCACAAATTCAGCCGTGCATCGCACCACAGCCTGAAACTTTTCTGGTTCCATGCGAGCAGCATCGTCAAATATTTCAACAAATGGGGCTGGTGGAGCGACAATGAGCGCAAGGCATGGAACTCCCGCTGCATGAAAGAAATCGCACAAGGCGGCTACGATGCGGCATCGGCAACAAAAACGCAATCCGGCACAGCCAGCAAATCGGCCCAACATCCGACGGCATCGACAACATCCGCACCTCGGCCTTCAATGGCAAAAATACCTACTACAGCCGACACAAGGGCCTGATTGCCAACAATTTCAGTCCAACGACACAACAGCCAGTTTTCATACGGCACAAAACGCCCTCGACATTACTGCCGAGGGCGTTTCCATTACATACATTATGAATCAATGCAATCCAGCCGAAATTACTCGCCGCCGAATTCCATCAGATATGCCTTGATGAAACCGTCGATCTTGCCGTCCATCACAGCGTTCACGTCGCTGGTCTGGTAGCCCGTACGATGATCCTTCACGCGACGGTCGTCGAACACATACGAGCGAATCTGCGAGCCCCATTCGATCTTCTTCTTGCCGGCCTCGATGGCAGCCTGCTTCTCGCGCTTGTGCTCCATCTCGATGTTGTAAATCTGCGACTTGAGCAACTGGAGAGCCATTTCGCGGTTCTTCGGCTGGTCGCGCGTCACGGTGCAGGCCTGAAGCAATTCCGTTTCCTGACCGGTGTAGGGGTCAAGATACATATAGCGCGCGCGCACGCCCGATTCTACTTTATTGACGTTCTGGCCGCCGGCGCCGCCGCTTCGGAAGGTATCCCAAGTGAGTCGGCCCGGATCGATGTTCACCTCGATGGTGTCGTCAATCATCGGGAAAGCAAAGACCGACGCGAACGACGTCATGCGCTTGCCCTGCGCATTGTAGGGCGAGACACGCACCAGACGGTGCACGCCGTTTTCCGACTTCAGATAGCCGAATGCCATGTCGCCCTCAATCTCAATGGTGCACGACTTGATGCCGGCATCGTCGCCCTCGACCAAATCCTGCACGGTGGCCTTGTAGCCGTGATCTTCGGCATAGCGCATATAGAGACGCATCAGCATCTGGGCCCAGTCGTTGGCCTCGGTTCCACCGGCTCCGGCATTGATTTTCAGCACGCAGTTCAGGTGGTCCTCCTCGCCTTGCAGCATGTTGCGCAACTCGATCGACTCGAACAGGTCGATGGTCTTCTTATACTGCTCATCGACCTCGGCCTCGGTCACAAGTTCCTCCTTGTAGAAGTCGAAAGCCGTGGCAAGTTCGTCCACGTTGGTTTTTGCCTCGTCGTACGCCTCAATCCACGAACGGATGCCCTTTACGACCTTCATCTGAGCTTCAGCAGCCTTCTGGTCGTCCCAAAAACCGGGCACTTGGGTGCGCAATTCCTCCTCTTCGAGCTGAATCTTCTTGTTGTCGATATCGAGGTATCTTTTCAGGTCGGCAAGACGCTCCTGCGCTGCCTTCAATTGTTCGATTGTAATCACAAAAATATCGGTTTTAGAGCCTTTTGAGCCTGTTTTTTATCTTATTTCGGCCGCGAAGATAGACAAAATCCCTGAATTTGGCAAAATTCCCATAGATAATGTTGCATTTATATGAAATTGGCTTATCTTTGCGCCCGAATTTTTGTACTATGACACCCGACCTGAACACTTCCAATGCCGCGATAGACCTTCTAAAACGCATGATTGCCATACCTTCCGTCAGCCGTGACGAGGCAGCTGTGGCCGACATGCTTGAAGCCTATTTGCGCGAAGTCAGCCCGGTTGACGTACATCGCTCGGGCAACAATCTCTGGCTCATTGCCGACGGTTTTGACGAGTCGCGGAAGACGTTGCTGCTCAATGCGCACATCGACACCGTCAAGCCCGTCGCCACGTGGACATACGACCCGTTCCAGCCCACCGAAGTCGGCAGCCGCATCTACGGTCTGGGAACCAACGACGACGGCGCATCGGTCGTCAGTCTGCTGCACACGTTCCTTTATCTCATCGGCCATGAAACCCTCAGCTACAACCTGATTTTTTTGGCATCGTGCGAAGAAGAGGTGTCGGGCAAGAACGGCATTTCGAGCGTTTTGCCGCTGTTGCCGAAAATCGACGTGGCACTGGTGGGCGAACCGACAGGAATGAACCCGAAAAATGCCGGTGGAATCCGCGTAGCAGTGGCCGAAAAGGGTCTGATGGTGCTCGACGGAACGGCTCACGGCAAGTCGGGACACGCAGCACGGAACGAGGGTGTGAACGCGCTCTACCTGGCATTGGATGCCATCAACACGCTACGCGACTTCCGTTTCGGCCACGAATCGCAGACTCTCGGCCCCATCAAGGTGACGACCACCGTCATCAATGCAGGAACCGTCCACAACGTCATCCCCGACACCTGTTCGTTCGTCGTCGATGTGCGCACGACCGATGCCTACACCAACGAGGAAGTGGCCCGTCGGCTGCAAGAAGCCGTCGCCCCCGTCGAACTCAAACCGCGTAGCACACGCCTGCAACCGTCAGGCATCGACCGCGAACACCCTCTGCTCAAACGCATCATCGAGGTTGCGCCCGATGCCACATTGTTCGGTTCGCCGACGTTGAGCGACCAAGCCCTGCTGCCCTGCCCCAGCCTGAAAATGGGTCCCGGCGATTCGGCTCGTTCGCACACGGCCGACGAATTCATCGACCGACAGGAAATCATCGACGCAATCGATCTGTACACCACCATCCTAAGCGACCTGAATCTATAGAATGAGTACACGAAAGAAACTTAAAGATTACATCAGCAAAAGCGTGCGCAAGCTGAAACACCGCAAGGGCTACGGCGTGCATTCCCCATTTGCCTATGCGGTAATCACCGAGGTAATCGAAGAACGCCTCCCCTACTACGCTTACCAGCGCATGAAACGGCTCTACGCTAAAAACAGCCCCATCCCGTTCAAGGTGGCTACGTTGCTGTTCCGTCTGTCCAACCGCTTCCGCACACGCAACATTCTGGAAATCGGATGCGACACGGGGTTCTCAATCCTGCCGCTCCTTCTGGTCGATAGCCGCAACAACGTCACGACGGTAGCAAGCCAGCACCAATGGCAAGAGACGCGGCAACACCTTTCGCTCTTCCCCGGCACGACCGACCGAATCTGGAGCATCGACGCCATCGAAGCATTGCCCGACGACTACGTGGCCGACATGATTGTGGTGAACGGCGCTCCTGCCGGAATCGAGCCGACGATATTCGTGGAATGGCTGAAATCACACTTGCAAGAGCGCGGCGTATTGTTCGTGCGCGGCATACAGCCGGGACATCAGCTCGAAACCTACTGGGACGAAATCTGCGAATGTGACCACATAGAAGTGACGATGGACATGTACGACTACGGTCTGGCAATACGCCGACCACGCTTCTACAAGCAGCACTACGTGGTTTCGTTCTGAAATCGAAGACAACGAAAAACATCAAAAACTCTTAAAAACAAAACCAAATATGTATTGGACTCTTGAATTGGCCTCGAAGCTCGAAGATGCACCCTGGCCAGCAACCCGCGATGAACTGCTCGACTACGCCAACCGTTCCGGCGCTCCCCTCGAAGTGATAGAGAACCTGCAGGAAATGGAAGACGAAGGCGAGGTCTATGAATCAATCGAAGACCTCTGGCCCGACTACCCGTCGAAAGATGACTTCTTCTTCAACGAGGAGGAATATTAAGCCGACAGTTTTCACATTAAACGACTGAACACCAGCGAGACAGGCAATTCACGTTGCTTGTCTCGCTGGTGTTTTCACAGCCAATGCAGTAAAAAGTAGAGACGCCACAATGTGACGTCTCTAAACTTTTTATTCCGTTTTGGCCGACGGAGCATTTCCATCGGCCGCGACCTTAATTCTTGAACGAGTGAATCGGCGCAGGGATGCGGCCGCCACGGTTCACGAAGACATCGCACGAGAACTTATTGACCGGCATGATAGGCGCGTAGCCCAGCAGACCGCCGAACTCGACCGTATCGCCCACCGTCTTGCCGATCACCGGAATGACGCGCACGGCTGTCGTCTTCTGGTTGACCATACCGATGGCAGCTTCGTCGGCAATGATGCCCGCGATGGTCGTGGCCGGCGTATCGCCCGGAATGGCAATCATGTCGAGGCCGACGGAGCAGACACAGGTCATCGCCTCAAGCTTCTCGATGGTCAAGGCTCCGGCCAACACCGCATCGATCATGCCCTGATCCTCGCTCACCGGGATGAACGCACCGCTCAGACCGCCCACGTAGGAGCTGGCCATCACGCCACCCTTCTTCACCTGGTCGTTGAGCAGGGCCAATGCCGCAGTCGTACCCGGCGCACCGGCACGTTCAAGGCCGATGCATTGCAGAATGTCGGCCACACTGTCGCCGATGGCTGGGGTCGGGGCCAATGAGAGGTCGATGATGCCGAACGGGATGCCCAGACGGCGCGATGCCTCCTGCGCAACGAGTTGGCCGACGCGCGTAATCTTGAACGCGGTCTTCTTGATGGTCTCGCACAGCACCTCGAAGTTCGTTCCTTCTGGCAGATGCTCCAGCACGTATTTCACAACACCCGGACCGCTGACGCCCACGTTGATGATGGCATCGGCCTCGCTCACGCCGTGGAAAGCGCCTGCCATGAACGGATTGTCGTCAGGCGCATTGCACAGCACAACCAGTTTGGCGCAACCCAACGAGTCCTGCTCCTTGGTGGCCTCGGCCGTCTGGCGGATGATGTCGCCCATCAGACGCACGGCATCCATGTTGATGCCGGTCTTCGTCGAACCGACATTTACCGACGAGCAGATCAGTTCGGTCTCCTTCATGGCCTGCGGGATGGAACGGATGAGAAGTTCATCGGCCTTGGTCATGCCCTTCTGCACCGTCGCACTGTAGCCGCCGATGAAGTTCACGCCGACCTCGTGGGCGGCTTTGTCCAATGTCTTGGCAATCTGCACGAAATCCTGCGGCGTCTTGCAGCACGAAGCACCGACGATGGCCGCCGGCGTGATGCTGATGCGCTTGTTGACGATGGGGATGCCGTATTCCTTGCTGATTTCCTCGCCCGTACGCACCAGATTGGAGGCCAGGCGAAGGATTTTCTGATAGATATTCTGGCAGGTCTGCTGTACGCTGTCGGTAGCGCAATCGAGCAACGAAATGCCCATCGTGATGGTGCGCACGTCGAGG
>DFJU01000133.1:0-4352 GCA_002373755.1 Bacteroidales bacterium UBA3663
ATCCTGCAAAATGAGCTATACGCCACTTTTTTGATTTTAAAACGATTAGCTTTGGCCGGGATGTAGGCTGATGGCTGTTCCCAAACTATGGTTTCCGCTTTTGCCTGCGCGGTCAATGCCATGAGCGCAAGCAGCGCGGTGAATAAGGTTAGTTTCATTGAGTGATGTTTTTTAAGGTTATAAGGTTATGGCCAATGGAACCGGGGAAATTCCATTGGCCAACATAGTGAATCATTTCAGAGCCTCTTCAATGGCCTGACGGATAGGTTCGATGCCGTGGAAGCCGATGCTCTGGAAGGAACGGTTGCCCGTCTTGTCGTAGAGGACGTAGGTCGGGATGCCCTCCGACTCGTATTTCTTCATCAGGTAGTCGAACTGCGGTCCGGTCAGATAATAATGTTCGCCCGGAATGTCGGCAATCATCTTCTGCCACTTGGCCGGACGGGAGCGCGTCGAGGTGATATAGACGAACTCGATGTCCTTGTCGGCCAACGAGCCTTTGAGTGAGGCCAATGCCTTGTTGCCCTCCAGGCAGGGTTCGGTTTCGGTGTCCCACACGCAGAAGAAGAGGACTTTGCTCTTGCAGTTGCCCAGAATGACCGAAAAGATGTCCCTCGCCGGAACCGTGTCGTAGGTCGTGTAATAGACGCCGGGCTGCTGCTTCAGTTCCTCGGCTACGCGCTTTCTGTTGGCCTCAAACTGGTCGATGAGGGCGCGGCACTGCTTGTCCTTGATTACGTAGTTTTGCGTATATGAGTAGCCGTAGCCGAGCGTCCAATCGACGTTGAGCATGTCCCAGATGAGCGGATATTTGCTCTTGTCGGCCGTCCTTTCGATGCTGAACGGCATGTTCCAGAAGTCCTGGCAGCACGGTGCTGTGGGCGCATTGAGATACTGCAGCTTGTATGGCTTGCATGCACTCGCCGGAAGCAGCGATTCGCTGAGGCGGCGCAGGTTGTCCCACAATTTGCTGTTGTAGCGGAAACGGCTCTGGTCGTGCAGGTACGATACGTATCTGTGGCCGAACGACTCAACCCATGTCAGGAATTCCTTTTCGGCCGCCATCGAGAGCAGTTCCTTGACCGCAGGCGTGTAGGCCATTGTCTGGATGTCCGCGATGCGCCTGTCGAACGCCATCCGGATGCAGTTGTAACGCTGTTCGGGCGTCTCGCACACCTCGAGGCTGTCCATGATGCCGTATTGCAGGAAGGAATTGAGCTTGTCCACGTCAAGTTGCGCGAGGTCTTTGTCGGTCTTGGCGAGGTAGCCCTTGAAGGCGACGATGGCCGATGAATCATTGGTCGCATTCAGCAGGATCGATGTCTCTTGGTTAGGCGCGATGACGATGTTCTTGCGGAACATTCCGTCAATATGGATTTCGGCTTCGCGTGCGATGCGCAACGGGATTTCGGCCTTGACAGTGCCATCGTCGGCAAAGGGAAAATTCTGCCAGAAATATTCGTCGCTGCCCAACGGACGGAAACCGCTGATGCAAAATTTCAGATTCATGCCGGGCTGGTAGTCAAGCATCTTGACGTTGATTCTGGCCACGCCCGAGTCGATTCTGGCCACGGGCAATGCCTCATTGTCGTCATATTGGACATCGCGCCACTCGTCGGGCAACTGCTCCACGTGACCCGAACTGGGCTGTTCGCAGATGTTCCAGAGGCAGATTCCGCCATCTTCGCAGTTGCCGATCAGGTGCATACGCTGCGTGCTGGTGGGCAGCGGACGGAAGTGGAGCGCGAACTTGGCACGGCCGCTCTCCGGCAGACGGAACAGCGCGTCGAGCTTCACGTCGGTCTCGGTCGAGTCGGTCTTCAGGCCGCTCTTGATGGCGTACTCCTTGCCGTTGTCGGTTCGGAGCACGGTTCCCCTGTCAATCTTGAGCCAGTAGTTCGGCCGATGTGTGACTTCCAGATGCACGATGGTCTGCCAACCGTCCATTTCGACTTTGGTCACTGTGGCCGATGGACCTGTCGGCGATACAAAAGACGATGGATTCTCCCAAGCGACCTTTTCCATGCTGCAAGCGCACAATCCGAGCGCGAGCAACGAGGCAAACAAGAACTTTTTCATATTAGATTTTTGGATTTTATTATTTCATGTTGCATTTAAGTTGGTGTTTCAAAATAAGGTTTTGCAATCGAGTCGTTAATTATTTGGACAAACACTCATTGTGGAAGTTCTAAAATCAAGAATTAGAGAATTTTAGAAATTCTAATTTGTTGATAATGAGAATTGCTGAGAATTTGCGACCAGTTTCAATTCCATTTTTAGAATGATTCATTACTTTTTTCATCAACATCGGCAAAAATAATGCATTTTTTTCTTTCTAAGTCACTCAATGAAAAAAAATGATGAAATTCCAATTTCTGTAAGGGTGCTAAATGGACACCATCGATTGCCTCGTCGAACAGATATCCAATTTAGCAATAGTCCCTTTCACTCCCTTTTCAACAAAAATCTGTCAATGAACTCCTGCACCACTGGCCATTGGCTTTCGGGCAGCTGGCAGTGACCATGTCCGCCCACGATGCTCCAGCTCATGCGGTCGGCAATTCCGAAACGCTCCCACACCTTGACAGCAGCCTTGGCCGATGCCAGCATCGCGTCGTCCGACAGCCACGGAAAGTCGGGATTGCCCAACAGCAGCAGCGCACGCGGACAGACCATCGCACAGAGTTCGTGCTGGTCGTAGGGCAGCCGATAGACCGAATCGCCGTGGAAGTTCTCGCGCTGGCTTTCGAGGAACCAGTGGTAGTCCGTGCGGTCGATGTCCTCCACCTTTTCGGCCGATTCGTGCGACTTGCGCCATGCCGCCGCACCGCCTCCGCCGGGTTCCTGTGCAATGGTCAGGGCAATGCGTTCGTCGAAGGCACCGCAATAGAGCGCCATCTTACCCGCGTAGCTGCATCCCGTCACGCCGATGCTGTGCGTGTCGATGCGCGTCACGTCGGGGCCGAGCTGCTGTAGTCCGTCGATGAGGCGGCTCAGGCCCCAAGCCCATTCGCTGTAGGCACCATTGGCCGTCAACTGCGGATAGAGCATGTCGAACGGATGCTCGCCGCGTTCGTGATGCTTGCCCCATTGGCCGTAGTCGTTGACCTGCTTTTCGTGGAAAGTCATGCGGGCGATGGGACGGCCGGCAAACAGCGTGTCGGGCAGCGAGATGCGGCTCGTGCCGATCATCAGTGCATAGGGCGGACGGCCGACGGTGGGATAGTGGATGACGGAGCGCAGGATGAGCATTTCGCCGTTCACCGTCACCTCGACCACCAGAGCTGTGTCGCCCTCCATGCGTGCCTTGACCTGGCTGGGTTCGACGGCTGGTTTTTGGCCGATGCCGTAGTGCTGAATCTGGTGGCCGATGTCGCTGCGCCGCCGGGCCCAGTCGGCAAATGAGCTGACGCCCTCCAGCGCGTCGGGCAGTTCGCAGATGACGGGCAGCTGATCGGCCGGCGGCATTGCCGGAACCGCGTAGTGGCTGCCGGTGTTCTCAACGTCATAGACGAATGGGATTTCCGAGTTCTGTTGTGCCGTCGCGGCCACGCTCATGAGCGCGATGACGGCTGCAAATAAGGTTTGTTTTTTCATGTCGGTAAACGATGATTAAGTAGTTGTTCAAAATTATTTTTTAATATCATGTAGGCTGTCCAAAAGCTATCTTTTTCATTCTTGGGCGCATCTTCCGGCCTTGTCCTCAGGCACAATGTCACATTGCGCCATCGGCCAAAACCGAAATCTGCATCCCAATCTCTGAAAAATATAGTCAAATAATTTTGAACACCTACTTAAAATGGTTTGTAAAAGCTATGCGAAAAAGCAAACCGTGTGGTCGCGTAGTGAGCGATTTCCCGATTTGCTTTCATTGTTCGTTGCAGATGATTCCTTAAAGGGAGTTTCTATAAATTCCTTTTGCAGGGAGTCTCTAATTCTCAAAAATTCTCATCTTCAACAAATTAGAAATTCTAAAATTCTCTAATTCTTGAATTTATAGAACTTGCATAAAGGTGATCTCTAAAAATTGATTGAAGCAAGATCTGTGTTTTTCGTGTCCGATGCGCCGACTTATCGCCTTCTGCCGCTGCGTCCCATCAGGTCGCGCACACCTTCAAGGTCGAAGCCGATCGAGAAGCGCAGAGTCTGGTCGAGCGCCGATGTCTGTGCCGTCGAGAGCACGTAGCCGGCATCGATGTGGAACACGTTGAGCACGACGCCTGCGCCGAACGTGAAGTACTTGCGGTTGCCCTTCAGCTCATGCTCGTGGTGGTAGCCGGTGCGCAGGAAGAAGCGGCGGTCGTAGGTGTATTCGAGGCCCAGACCCCAGTTGATTTCGTGCAGTTCCTCCT
>DFJU01000133.1:4424-12286 GCA_002373755.1 Bacteroidales bacterium UBA3663
GCGTCGCTGAACGACTTGAACAGTCCCTTGATGCCCGACATGTCGTAGTATTCCTGCTTCGCGGCCTCGAATGCCTCGTTGTCGAGCTGTCCGTCGGCGTCGTAGAACTGGTATGTCTGTGGGAACGTCGGCACGAGCAGCTTGTTGGCATCGAAGTTGACCGACATCAGGTTGTAGTCGTCGAGCGGGAAGGTGAACGATGTGCCGAGGCGCAGGTTGCAGGGCAGGAACTGCGATGTGGCATCGCCGTCGTACGAGACCTTGCCGCCCACGTTAGAGAGGTTCAGGCCCCAGGCCCATTGGCACTCGCTGTAGCCGATTTGCGGATAGGCGGTGTAGTAGGCTGCGATGTCGGCCGCCCAGGTGTTGGCCGGTTCGTTGTCGCCGTCGGTGTAGGTCATGTTGCTGTGGATGTAGCGCATCACGACGCCCATCGAGAAGTTCTCGCTCAGCTGGCGGCTGTAGCCGAGGTCGAGCGAGAATTCGTTCGGGTTGATGACCTGCTGCTTTTCGCCGTCGCTGTTCCACACCTCAACTTCGCCTAGCGCAAAGTAGCGTAGCGAGGCCGAAACCGCCTGATTGTCATAGTAGCCGAACTTCCAGTAGCCCGACACATAGGCCAGATTGATGTCGCTCACGATTTTGCGCAGCCACGGCGTGTAGTTCACCGAGATGCCGCCCCTGCTGTAGGCGAAGGCATATTTGGCCGGATTCCAGAACTGCGAGTTTTCGTCGGGTTCGGTCGCGACGCCTACATCGCCCATCGAGCCGCCGCGAGCATCGGGCACGACACCGAGCGATATCGTGCCTGTCTGCACCGGGTTGTATTCTTTGGCCAGATCGCTGGACGATGTTGATGAACTGCCGTCGGTGAGTTCTGCCCATGCGGGCATGGCCACCAATGTCATTGCTATGATTGAAAGTTGTTGCTTCATTTTGCTTGTTTTGTGTGAATAACGCATTTCAGCGCACTTTATTGTCACGTTAAGATTTTTTCAAATTAGACTGCGGGAAAACGCGGAATCCTTTCGGTCAAAAAGGGAAACGTGTTTTGTCTGATGTAACAAACGAGTTTTGTCCGATGCAACAAACGTCCCTTTCACCTTGCCCCTCGGCTAAAGCCTCGTCTTCTCGCTGAACAATTATCAATTGTTCTGTTCGCTGCGAGGACCCTTTTACTCCCCTTAAAAACTAATATACAATCAGTTTCTTCGACTGCGATGCCGTCTCGTCGCCGCCGGCCGTCACGTATGCGCGATACATATAGATGCCCGGAGCCACCTCGGCCGTCCACGTCAGCGTGGTGCTGCCCATCAGCTGCGATGTCTCGTCGGCATTGGGCGCGGTGCTGATCTGCGTGGGCGATGTTGCTCCCTGCTCCAGATAGACCACTTCGCACGAGCTTGAACTTGTCGTCTGGTCGAGCACCTTGATGCCGGTCTGCGTGTAGATCTGCAGACGGATCTGGTCGGCACTTTCTGGCCGGTTGTGCAGCGCGCGGAAGGTGACCGTGCTGCCCTGCTTGACGGGCGACGGATAGGCTTGCAGCAACACGAGCGTCGGACTGCTCTCGCTGCTCACGGTGAAGGTGAAGGTCGTGTCCGATGCGTTGTTATAGACATTCCACACGCGGAAAGTAGCCTGATACGTGCCTTCGGCGAGGTCGGTGAGGCTGTATTTCACGTTGCCATGTGTCGGCGTGGCGGTGAACGTCGTGAAGTAGTCGTTGAGCACAATCTGGCTGTTGGACACAAGCGGGTTGGACAGACATTCCAGAGTGAGGCAGACGTCGTGGCCGATGCTGTTGCCCGTGGCGTTGATGCCGCTCGCGTCGGTCACTTCGGCATAGAAGAATGGCGTCGTGCCTACGATGTCGCCGCTGCGGAACGAATCGTCGTTCATGAAGCAGCACACGATTTTCGGCCCTTCGGTGTCGGCTGTCGGGTCGGCATCGCCATGCTCCACGACGAATTCGTTGTAGTAGCCGTTGGCCTCGTCGCCCGTGTCGGTGCAGGCATAGAGGTTGATGAGTCCGGTGCCGGTGCTGTACGAAATGTCCTGCGGCACGGTGAAGCTGAACTTGAATTGGCCGTTGGTCACGACATCGCGGCCGGTGAAGACCTTGCGCGTGCGTGTGGCGAAGGTGTAGATCGGCTCCTGGTATAGTCCCTTGTCGGCCGTAATCGAGTCTTCGGCATCGAAAATCGTCGGATAGACAAGTCCGTTGAAGCTGCTGTCAACTTCGTCGCTGCCCGTGCGGCACACGTGGCCATAGACCGTCACCGTCTCGAGCGAACGGAAGTCGCCCTTCACGCTATCGACCACGGCCTTCTGTTCGGGGAAGGCGAGCGTCATCGTCGGGTCGCCTATCAGACAGAAATTCAGCTTGTTGTAGTCGTTGTTGAGCGACACTTTCGCCGCCTTCATGATGTCGCCCAGACGGAAGCGTGTGCCGTCGCTGTTGCGGTCGAAGAGGTTGTTGACGATGGCCTTGTTCAGGTTCAGGTTCTGCGAGGCATAGACAACTCGCGTAGTGGAGAACAGAGCCGCCGCGCCGCCCTGTCCGTTCAGCATCAGGTTTTCGCCCATTGATGTGACATCGGCATCGAAGCGCGACACGTCGCACGAGGCGGTCACCCACACCGGCAGATGCTTCATGCGCAGCTTGCTGGCCAATGTGGCCGACATGAGCTGCTCGTGTGTGATGTTGTTCGATGCGCCATGACCCGCGTAGTTCAGAATCAGCAGACCCTGTTGCAGCGAGTTGTTCAGCTCCTTGCGCGCGTCGGGATAGTCGGTGCCCGAGGCCGATTGGGTCTGCTGGTAGGCCGGCAGATAGATTTTCTGGTAGATGAACTCCATGTGGCCGCTGTCTTGCAACAGCTTGACCAGCTGGTCGTTGTGGCGCATGTGCAGGTTCGGCGAGTCGGTCGCGCTGCTCTCGATCTTGTCGTCGTCCGACATGAAGCAGAGCCTGTTTTTCCAGCTGCCGTACTGGTCGGTGTCGTAGCCGATGATTTTCGCCACCACAGCCTCGGCCTGTTCGGTTGAGCTGACCGGCAGACGGCCGATGCCGATGTCCAGACGGTCGCTGCTCAAGGTGTAGAGTCCGTCGGAGCCGGTCTTGCCGCCCTCGTTGTCGTCGAGGAAGCCGAAATAGTCGTCGCACACACACGACGAGGTCTCGACCAGCGATGCCTCACTCTGGTAGGTCGGCAGCATGTAGTTGCTCTTGCAGGCGGTGCGGTTGTCGTAGCTGCCGTCGCCGAACAGCAGGAAGTAGCGTAGCGTGTGCTGGCCGAGCGAATCGACCTCCTTGTCGTACAAGTGCTTGAGGAACAGGCGGATGGCTGTCGCATCGGGCACACCGCTCGAATATTCGTTGTAGATGGCCTCGGGCGTCACCACGATGTAGGTCAGTCCGTCGTGCTGATGGCGGTAATCGGCCAACGTCAGGGCCTGGGTGTATAGTCCCGACGGCGCCAGAATCACCAGGTTGGCCGCTCTCGAGCCATGCAGGTTCAGGTGGTTGTTCACCGTGCCGACATAGGTCACGCCCGGAAAGGCATTGCTCGCCGTGTTGACCACCGCATATTCGCGTAGTCCGACGGCCATCGGCACGAATGTCGAGTCGCCCACAAGCCGCTGGCGGGTTGTCTCGACGGCCGATGTCACATCCCACACCTGCATCGCGCTCGTCAGTCCGCCGATGCGGTATTCGGCCAGCTGCGAGATGGCTTCGGCATTGCGGAACAGCATGAAAGCTTCTGCGGCCGATGCCTCAAGCTCGCATTTTCCTTGCAGCCGGATGTAGTTGAGGCGCGCCGTGGTGGGTGATGAGCTTGGCGAGTAGGTGACGCGCACTTCGGCGCTGCTCAGGTCGATGCTGTCGGCCAGCTTGACCGAGAGGCTGCCCTCGGTGCCGAATGCGTATGAGTTGGTCGTGGCTGCGACGTATTGAGTGCCCACTGTGGAGCCGTTCACGCGCACCGAAAAGCTGGTCTTGGCCGATGCCTTTGTCACGAAACTCACGTTGAGCAACGCTGTGCCGGCCTTGATTTCGTGGCCTTTGAGCTGAGCCTCTTCTGGCAGCGAGAACTTCTGCGACGTCGTGCTGAGGAAGTCTTCGCCATACCACTGGCGGCCGGTCTGGCCCAGGTTGACCGACTCATTTTCATGCAGCCAATATTCGTCGTAGTCGGTCAGCGTCACGGCCGGCGTGGCGGTGTTCGATGGCATTTCGCCGATGGTGAGTGGCGCGTCGCCGGCATCCTTCTGGTGCAGGAAGTAGCAGCTGTAGGTCGCGTAGGGGTGCTGGCGCTGCACAAATCGCGTAGCGGCATTCTTGTAGCTCCATTCCACCGTGCCGCGTCCGTAGAAGAGGATGCGTTTGCCGTCGGCATCGTGCATCGTGGCGATTTCGGGCACGTCGTCGATGTGGTTCGTGGCGAACGATTCGGGCAGCGTGTGGCCTCCGTAGCCATAGACGCCGACTTGGCTCGGGTCGGTGAAACCCCAGCTGCGCAGTTGCGAATAGGTGATCTGGTAGATGCCGTCGTAGCTCTGGTTGAGGGCAATCTTGACCCACGAGCCGTTGGCCAATGCCGAATTGTCGGCCCACGTGTGTACGCTGTCCGATGTGCCGCCCCACAGCTGCAGTGGCAACAGTGCGAGTGCGGTAAGTATTGTGTAGATTCTTGGTGCCATATTCTCGTTTCCGTGTCCGATGCCTTTCGCGGACACGCACCATATTAACGTAGCGAAACCGTTTTTATTGTTGCTACGCGATTTTTCACTCCAACATCCTCTCGATGTCGAGCGTCAGGCCGACGGCATACGAGCGGCCGGTGGTCATCGGCGAACTGAAGAAGTAGTACTGCGGTGTGAAGTCGAAGAGGTTATCGACCGTGAAGTTGACGTTGATGCCGCGCCAGATGCGCTGTTGCAGCATCAGTTTCCAGAGTGTGTAGCCGGGGTCGATGTTGGTCTGTGCCGACTGTGCCTTGCCGAGGCATCGGCCGGAAAGTGTGGCGCAGATGCCGTAGTGGCGCACGAACTGTCGGTCGTAGTCGATGCGCCACGTCATCGAATGGGTGCGCGGCTGTGTCAGATAGACGTCGAGCACACCGCCCGTCTGGTGCATGTAGGCATAGTTGAAGCGCAGTCCGAGGCCGATGTCGAGCCTGTATTGCGCGCTCAGGTCGATGCCGCTCACGGTGACGCCTTCGTCGTTCCAGTAGAGCAGTGCCGCCTGTGCCGGAAGCACTGTGCCGTCGGCCGTCGTGTAGGTCAGGCTGCCCGATGTGTCGGTTGCAATTCCTTCGTCGTCGGCATCGACCAGAAAACCGCCGTCGGAGTGCGAGCTGTCGGTCACCCAACGCTTTTCGACCGTGCCGATGCGCTTGTCCAGGCGGTTGCAGTAGCCCATCGCCGTCAGGTTGTACGAGCCGTCGAGCATCGTGCCCGACTGGATGCGGCCGTAGTGTTCGATGGCGGCGTTGAAGTTGTGGCTGCGTTCGGGCTTGAGGTCGCTGTTGCCGATGGTGATGTATGGCATTCCGTCGGTCACGAAGTGCATGTACATCTCTTTGAGCGACGGCGCACGGAATCCGCCCGCGTAGTTGGCGCGCAGTGAGATGCGGTCCCACTTGTAGATGGCTGCTACGCGACCTGTGACGGCCTGCACGTCCGATGCCGAAAAGCGGTCGTAGCGCGCGCTGCCCACCACGTTGAAGCGTTTCGTGGGGTTGTAGTCGAACTGCGCATAGGCGTCGATGTTTATCTGCTGGTGGCTGTCGTTGCCAACAAACTGATATGTTGTCAGGTAGTCGTTCATCACGTCGCCGCCCACCGTGAGCGCGTTTTCGCCGATGGAGTGGTGGTAGGTGATGTGGCCGACGCTTTGGCGGTTGCTGTAGTCGTGGTCGTGGGTGCGGGTGCCGTCGGGCAGATAGTTCGCCTTGTCATATTGGTCGTAGGCGAGCGATGCCTCGAGCCGTCGGCCGTCGTGCCAGTCGTATTCGCCGCGCAGGCCGCCGCTGTAGGCGTTGTAGTGATATTCGTAGGTGTCGCGCATACTTTCGCGGTAGAAGTAGCCGCCGCGCGCCACGATTTTCATCTTGTCCGATGCCTTGCAGCCGATTTTCTGCTTGACGTTGAGCGTGCGGTTGCCGAACAGCTGCGTGATGTCCGACTTGTCCTCCTCGAGCGTCAGTCCGAGCAGTTGGGCGAGTGCCTTTTCTTCGGCCGATGGCCCTGTGTTGAATCTGATGGGGTCGATGCTTGTCTGCTGCACGTCGGTTTGCCAGTTCCATCGGCCACGGCTGGCACTGAAACTCATGCCGTTGCGCCAGCTGTCGCCCTCGGTCGCGTAGCGCGAGTTGAGCGTCGCCGTCCAGGGTTGCGAGTTTTCGCGGCTGATGAGGTTGACCACGCCGCCCACTGCGTTCGAGCCGTAGAGGGCCGATGCCGCACCCTTGATGATTTCGATGCGGGCGATGTTGTCGAGGTTGAGGCGGTTGTAGTCGGTGTTGTCCATCGTCTCGCCCGCCATGCGTTCGCCATCGACCAGGAAGAGGACGCCGTTGCCGCCGAATCCGCCCATGTTGAGCGACGTCTCGTGGCTCATCGCAAAGCCGAATTCAAGTCCTGGCAGTTCTTGCGTGAGCATGTCCTGGATGTTTGTCGCATCGGCCTTGCGTATGTCGTCGGACGAAATAAGGCGCGCCACCACGGGCACGTCTTTCAGCGTCTTGGCGGTTTTCGTCGCGGTCACAACCACTTGGTCGAGGCTGGTCTGGTCTTCGGCAAGCCGCACATCGCAGCGCATCAGCTCGCGCACATCGGCAATGGCGATTGTCTGCGGCACGTAACCCACGTAGCTGACCTTCAGCCTCACCGTTCCGGGCAGCACCTCAATCGCGTAGTTGCCGTCGGCGTCGGTCGTCGTGGCAATGTCGCGCAAACCGTTGGCCGACACGTGTGCGCCTGCCAACGGTTCGCCCTGTGTGTCGGTCACGCGGCCTGAAACGGTGCGCGGGTCGGCCCACATCGGACATGAAATAAACGCCAGCGTCAATAGTGTTGTGGATCGGATAAGGAAAAGTTTCATCAGGGGAGTGGAGTTACTCTTCAAAAAAAACGTCTTTTTTTGTCATGACCGCAGATGCGCTTTCGGTGGCGTACCTGCGGTCATCGTTTCGGTCGATGCGTCAAGATCAGTTCTTCTTGCCGGCGAAGCTGACAACAACGTCGAACGGAATCTTGCCGTATTTGAACGTGTAGTTGATGGCTGCGGTGCTGTCGGCCTTGCTGATTGCGATTGAGAGCTGCGACACGGTGTAGCTCTTGGTCTCTTCGTTCACGATCACTTCGCCGGCATAGTCGGTGGCCGAAAGCTGGTAGATTGTCACGTCGTTGAGCGTGGTCTGCTCGGCCTTCATTCCGCTCACGGTGAACGATGGGATTGTGGTGCCCATCTGCGCGTAGGTGATTGCCGGCGTGATCAACGTGAACGTGCTGTCTTCCTGCATCGTGATGGTGAATTCCTGCGTCTCGTCGATGGTCGCTGTATAGACTACAGTCTTGCAGTTGCCGGAGAAGGTGCCTGCCACGTAGGTTGCTGCGCTGGTTGCGTCGGTTTCGATGATGTCATCGTCGTCGTCGTTGCATTTCTTGCTGCCGGCGAAGCTGACTTCAACCGGGAACGGAATCTTGCCGTAGTTGAACGTGTAGTAGATGGCAGCCGAGCTGTCGTCCTTGTTGATCATGATTGAGAGCTGCGACACCGTGTAGGTCTTGGTCGAGCCGTCAACCTCAACTTCGCCGGTGTAGTTGGTGGCCGAAAGCTGGTAGATTGTCAC
>DFJU01000145.1:0-13834 GCA_002373755.1 Bacteroidales bacterium UBA3663
TCGTTTAGCGGGTGCAAAGATAGCGGCTTTTCCCGAGGCCTCCAAATTTTTCTATGACTTTTTCGAGAATCATTGAAAAAAGTGGCAAAACCGGGGGTTAAAAGCCCAGTTTTGCCACTCATAATTTACAAATATGTATTTTTAGACGTCTCTGAAAGGGATTTTAGTTTCCGAAGACGGCCGAAAAAATTGTCTCGGTCGCGCCGCTATTTTCCTTTACATATGTGCCAGCGCATCGGCCTGCATCGGAAAGGGCATCGGCATCGGACATAAATCGAGACACAATCGAATCGTAGGAAGCGGCATCGGCTATTGCAAAACCTCCATCGGCCGCAATCAGACCAAGAGCTTCGCGAAATGCCTGGTGATTCGGGCCAAAAATAACCGGAATGCCATAGACCGCAGCTTCGAGCGTATTGTGGATACCGACTCCAAATCCGCCACCAATATACGCAGCATGTCCATAACGGTAAATGCCGGAAAGGAAGCCGATGGCATCGACAATGATGCAGTCAACAGGTGCTGCCGGCAACTCACCTTCCGCCAACGCGCCACTCTCCCACTGCCGACGCAGTTCCGAATAGCGCAGGAAAGGCCGACGAAGCTTGGACAAAATCTGCTGGACATGCGACTCATGAATCTCGTGCGGCGCAATTATGAGCTTCATTTCCGGATGCCGATTGAAATGTTCGATGATGATATCTTCATCCTTCGGCCATGAAGAGCCTGCCACAAGCACGAAAGGAGCTCCTTCGACAAATTTTGCTGCCCACGGGAAAGGCTTTGCCTGCTTCTGAATGGCAACAACGCGGTCGAATCGGGTATCACCACAGATTGTGACATTCTCAACCCCGATGCCTGCCAACAAGCTACGCGACTCTTCATCTTGCACAAAAAGATGAGTGAAACACTTCAGCACAGGGCGGAACATCGAGCCATACCACTTGAAGAAAGCTTGACGCCGACGGAAGATGCCCGACACGAGATAGGTCGGAATTGAACGGCGATGAAGTTCCTGCAAAAGATTGCCCCAGAACTCGTACTTGACAAAAATCGCGTAGTCGGGATGCACAAGGTCGATGAAACGACGGCAATCGGCCGGCTTGTCATAGGGCAGATAGCAGACGACATCGGCTCCCTTATAGTTTTTCCGAACCTCGTAGCCCGACGGACTGAAGAAGGTCTGGACGATGCGGAACTCGGGATAACGCTCGCGCAAAGCCTCGATGAGCGGTCGGCCCTGCTCAAATTCGCCCAGACTGGCAGCATGGAACCAGATAACTTTCTGTCCGGCCAGCGGCTTCATTTTTTCGGCCAATGCCGTTGCCCAGCCCTTGCGACCATCCTGCATCAGCTTTGCCTTGCGGTGTCCGAAGGTTGCGGCCAATGCGACAGCCGTGAAATACGCGCGCGTTCCTATATTATACAAAGCGTTCATTTCAGCACCTCGATTGCCTTACGGGCGCGGCGGAGCGACTCCTCCTTGCCCAATTGGTCGGTAATGGCGAAAATCTGCGGACCACGAGCCTCGCCGACGAGAGCGACGCGGAAAGCGTTCATCACGGCACCCGTCTTGTAGCCCTTGCCAGCAATCCAGTCCATGACTTTCGGCTCCAATGTCTCACCGTTCCAATTCGCCTGCGTCTCCAAGAAGTCGCACAGCTCAGCGACATACTGCGGAGCCTCGGGTTTCCACCACTTCTTGAGCGACTTCTCCTCGTAGGCCGTTGGTGCAGCGAAGAAGAAGTTGCACTGCTGCCAAAGTTCCTGCGGCAGGTTGATGCGCTCCTTCATGAGGCCGACAACCGTGCGGACGTATTCATCGGACTTCGGGTCAGCGCCATTGGCCACAACCTGAGCCTTCAACGCATCGCACAAGACCTTCTCGTCACACTGCTGCAAATAGTGATGGTTGAACCAGAGCAGACGCTTGATGTCGAAATGGGCACCATTCTTCGAGCACTTCGAGAGGTCGAACAACTTTATCATTTCATCCATCGTCATGATGTCCTGATCGTTGCCAGGATTCCAGCCCAACAAGGCGAGGAAATTTACGACGGCCTCGGGCAGATAGCCAGACTCACGGTAGCCGGAATAGGTCGTATCGGTGCCAGGCACATTCCACTGCAACGGGAAAACGGGGAAACCGTACTTGTCGCCGTCGCGCTTCGAGAGCTTTCCGTTGCCCTCCGGAGCAAGCAGCAACGGCAGATGTGCGAACTGCGGAGCCTCCCAGCCGAAAGCACGGTAGAGCAGTACATGAAGCGGCGACGAAGGCAACCACTCCTCACCACGGATGACGTGCGAGACCTCCATCAGATGGTCATCTACGATGTTGGCCAAATGGTATGTCGGCAGCTCGTCGGCACTCTTGTAGAGCACCTTGTCATCGAGGATTGACGAATTGATCTTAACCTCGCCGCGAATCAGGTCGTTAACGACGACATCCTCACCAGGTTCGATGAGAAAACGGACGACGTAGGGTTCGCCATTGGCAATGAGACGCTTTGCCTCGTCCATGCCCAAACTGATACTGTTGCGCATACGGCCGCGGGTCAATGCGTCATACTGGAAATTCGGAGTTGCCTCACGCGCAGCATCCAACTCGGCCTTGGTGTCGAACGCATAGTATGCCTTGCCATTGTCGAGCAACACTTGAACGTATTTCTTGTAGATTTCGCGGCGCTCTGACTGACGGTACGGACCATGCTCGCCGCCGAAGGAAACGCCCTCGTCGAAAGTGATTCCAAGCCACTTGAACGAGTCGAGGATATATTGCTCGGCACCGGGGACGAAGCGCTGGCTGTCGGTATCTTCGATGCGGAACAGCAGTTTGCCGCCGTGCTGACGGGCAAACAGATAATTGTAGAGACAGGTGCGGACGCCGCCGATGTGCAGCGGGCCGGTAGGAGAAGGTGCAAAACGCACTACTACAGGTTTACTCATAATCTTCAATCTATATTTTCCAAAAGTTTAGTCAATTCTTCATCCGTCGAAGTCAACTTCTTGCGGCAAAACTTCAGCAGTTCGACCGAACGGCGCGTCAAATCGCACAGACGATCGACCTCGCATTGCGGATCCTGCAATTGTTCGACAATGGCTTCAAGCTCCTTCATGGCCGATGTGTAGGTCAACTCCGATGCAGACATTTTTTTTGAATTTTTGATGGTTTACGGACTTGCTTTCGAGGCATTTTCAGCCCATATGGCAAGATTTTTTGAATGGCAAAGTTATCATAATTCGGAAAGAAATGCAAAATGGCGATTGGATTTCACAGAAAAGCAAGACTGAATTTGGCAATTTCGCGCAAAAGTGCTATCTTCGCCGCGCTTTTCGGAGCTAGAATGACGAGAGTTTCGGCTTGAAATCATCGACTTAATCTGGAAGAGTGCAAGCTCGACCTCCATTATTAACTTTTTAACACACAAACAATTATGTATTTAGATTCCGCCAAGAAAGCAGAAATCTTCGCAAAGTACGGCAAGGGTGCAACCGACACAGGTTCAGCCGAGTCACAGATTGCATTGTTCTCATTCCGCATCGCTCACCTCACCGACCACCTGCGCGTAAACCACAAGGATTTCGCCACCAGCCGTTCGATGAAGATGCTGGTAGGTAAGCGTCGTCGTATGCTCGACTACCTCGCCGAGAAGGACATCAACCGCTACCGTGCAATCATCAAGGAGCTCGGTCTCCGTCGATAAGCGACAGATTTCCTTTACGGAAAACAAATGCCCGGCCAAATTGGTCGGGCATTATTGTTTTGGAAGATACGCTACGCGGAATTTTCAGAAAGATTTCCATTATTCTGGAAATAAAACGTATCTTTGCACCGCCTTATCGGGAAGTGTAGGTTACAAGCCGAAGCGGATGGGTGGGGTGTCAATTTATTAAAAAGGCGTTATCTAACGCTTTGTCTTTTTGACACACGAATCTAGCAAATTCAAATTGATCGTCAAAAGCAAAGCAACGGGTGATGTCTATGTGGTGTGTAGTTCCATTTTGGTTCTGCATATCGCGTGGGCTTCGGCGTTGCTCGTCTTACGGTCATAGGTATGCTAGAACCTCGTGTGTGGGATGAGTGACAGATCTGACTCCCCACGCTTTTTTTGTATATTGACCTATGGAAAACAACAAGATAACATCCATCTTGGGGAGTTTCGTGGAGAAACACATTGAAGACTTATGAAAGAGCGACAAAACACACCCCAAAAAGTCTATTATCTCGAAGAAAAGTTGTCAAGCGACACGCCAATTTGTCGTTACATGAATTTCGATGCCTTTCTTCAAATTCTCAATGGGAAATTCTATGTACCGAAAAAGTCCAAGTTGCTGGATTTAAGGGAAAATGGGGAAATTCCACTGAAAGATCGTTTTCAATCACACCCCGCGAACGTCAAAGCGTCAGATGAAGAACTCCAAAAAAGTTTTGATGCCACAAACGCATTCATTGAAAATTTGAAAAAGTCAAAATCGTTATTGACATCCTGCTGGATGAATAGCGACCAGGAAAATTATCTGATGTGGAAAGCCTATTCTGACAGAATTGGAATCCGCATTCAAACCACCATTGACAAATTGATGGATGCACTATCCTTGCCAGACCATATAGCAATCTGTGCGAGGATGAGGTACAAAGCCATAGACACCAAAGAAAATCTTATTTCTTCTCTATTGAAAAAAGAATCCTATTATCAGTCGGAAAATGAGATTCGATTTTATTTCATTCCCAAAAAGTATTTTCCCAACAACATTTCGGGAAAAAGCGACGGCGAAATGACGGAAATCATTGAAACAGCATTCTGTGATGCAATTGAAAACGAAGGAAAAGACAAAGCGGACTCGCATACATTCGATATTGATCCCCAAAAGCTAATCGAAAATATAACAATTTCGCCATTCATATTCGATGGCACTTTCAGATATTTCTTCGAAATACTCGTAAAACAGTTTCCAGAAATCTTTCCCAATGCGAACTACATAAGAGGGGACATTTGGGGAGATGGAAAAATTAGAAAATCTCAAATATTGTTAAACCAATAAAACATTAATCATTATGAGAAAGTTGCTTACATTTATTCTTATCGCATTTTGTCTTGCTCCATTCAATTGCTATTGTCAAGAGCAAAACCAAAATATACTTTTAGATTATGCAGCAAATAAAATAAGAAATTTAGTAATAGAGAACGGATATGAGGCAGAACCCGTCTCTGCCATCTCTGAAGACAGAAGTTTTCTATCTTTTACCTACACACGTGGAACACATATGTATGTTGTCATAATAGGAGGTAAAGGCGACGTATTTTCTGTAACACACCAAACGGTGATAACATTTTTCACAAAAGAAAAGACTCATGCGAAAGACAAGAAATTGATTTCAATTATATGCAATCAATCAAATAGGGATGATAAAGTGTTCCACTTTTATTATGAAAACGAAGAAGACAAGATTTTAGTCAATATCCGAAATTGGCATTTTTATTCCAAAAAGAATTTTAATGTTGACGAATTCATGTTAATAAACGAAACATATATTGAATGTATACATGAAGCAAAGGAAAAATTTATGACAAAATTATTAAAATACCTACGCGAAAACATGAGCCAGCCATCTTTATGATAACTGCCCAAGGGCACAGATTTGTCGGGCAAGGATTTGCCAACCATCATCAAGGCATTCAAGCCATACGTGGCATTCATCAAAATCTACGAATAAACGAACAAAAAAATGCTCGACCTCATCGGCCGGGCATTATTGTTTTAAATCGCTACGCGGATTTTTACAGGTCAAATTGCCTCAAGCTGCTCGGTGGGCATCCAGCCGACATTGCCGTCGGACAACTCGACCTCGCTCCAGCCGGAGAGTTCCTGACGGACGCGCACCTTCAATCCGGCATGGATAACGAGGAGCTGCGTGCCGCTGTCGGCCGGAGTGGAACGGAGCGTGACGGTTGGAGCCATGACGATGGCATGGTCGTGCGAGGTGAGGATTTCGGCCTGCGCATTGGCATAGAACATACAAATCGCGCAAATAACAATCATGACGATGCCGCCATAGAATCCAGTCTTGCGGATGGCGACTCGGCGCACAAAGAAGTAACATCCGAAGCCGGCCAAGAAAAGCACGAAAGCGAAGATTGAGAAGCGCGCCCATGCGTCGGCCGAGAAAAAGTCGCGTAGCGCGTTGCTCCACGTAACGAAGATGACAGGCTGGATGGTCTCGATCTTATCCACGCAGTTCAATTGCGCCAATTCGAGGTTGGCACGTGCATCCTGGTGCGACGGATCGCGACGCAGGCAACGCTCGTAGTTGAGGATGGCGCGCGCGAATTCCTGCTGCTTGAAGTAGGCATTGCCAAGCCCGTAATAGAGGTCGGGAGCACCATTGAACGCATCGACCAGCATCTCATATTTCTGCGCAGCCTCGTCGTACTTGCCCTGATCGTAGGCAAAAGCAGCCTCGGCCACAAGTTCGGCAGGATTAACGATGTCGGCTCGCACATCGGACAACATTAGAAACGAGACTATCAATAAAAGGATTTTCTTCATTTTCATTCGATTAAAGAGTTTTTTCAAGACGTCCGATGGTTACGGAAGCCTTCTGATACAACATGTCCATGGCCTGAGCGTCGGCCGAAGGCGCGTAGCGCGCAAACTCGCAAGTAGAGAGCACGTCGGCGAAGTCGTTGATGACATCTTCCGGCACATTGCGCTTTGCCAATTCCTCGCGGATGCTGTCGCCCGTCAACTCGCTGAGCGGGATGTTCAACTTGTCGGCCACGTAGCCAGCCATTGCCTTGTGCAACGACTCGTAGAACTGGCTTTCCTGATGCTGCGACAATGCTGCTGCCGCCGACTTCAACCGACGGTTGGCGACCTTGTTGGCCTTGCGCGTACGCTGGAGGACAGCATCGGAACGCAACTTCAGGCGATGGCGGTTGAAGATGATAAGCGCAATGAACGCGGCCGACGGCAAGATGAACCATAGCCAATAGCCGAATGAGCCGAAAATCGGGTCTTTGTCGTTAGTCAATTCGTCGGCGTCGAGCGGGTGCAGATAGCGGATGTCGCTGCCAAGCACCTTGATGCGTTCCTGCGTTGTGCCCGAAAAATCGACGCTGCCCGCTCCACTTGAAGTCTCCGAGCCGTCCGACTCGACCTCGATTGTCTGGGCTTCCGTTTTGATTGTCACATACTTATGCAAGTTTGTGCTGAAATACGAGAACTCGACCGGCGGAATGGTGAACTTGCCGCCGAAACGAGGGATGACGGTGTACTCAATCACCTTTTTGCCCTTCATTCCGAAAGCCGTAACGCTCGACTGGAGGTCAGACTTCGGGTCGAACACCTCGAAATCGGCCGGGAAATCGGGCTTCGGCTCACGCACATACTTCAAGTTGCCGGTGCCGTTGAGCGTAATGCGGTAAATTGTCGCATCGTTGGCCTTCAACTTGCTGGAAGTCAGTTCACTCTTGATTGTAAACTCGCCGACACCATTCAGATACGACGCTGGCTTATTGCCCGGCAAGGCATTCACCTTGACCACACGCTCGGCCGACTTGACAGGCACCTGCACGTTCTGGTAGAGGCTGAACGGATCGTCCCAGAAACTGCGCGGCCCACTATGCACGCGGACAACAGCCGTCAGCGATGCCGGCTTGACGACAATGTTGCCGGAATGTTGCGGAAACAGCAGCCACTGGCGAATCGGATATGCGCTGTAAGTGTAGTTGTCGATTTTTTCGAGCGATGTCTCAGCATTTTGCGGAATGTCGATTTCCTGCACCGTAAATCCCTCCAAATCAGGGAATTTGATATCCGTTACGGTCGATACGCTCTGATGTCGCGAATATAGTTTCAAAGTCGCAATCAGAGCCTCGCCTTCGTAAACCTTAGTTTTCGAGAGATCAACAGCCAACAGAATGTCATCCTTGCCGATTGAAGTCGATGGGCTGACGCTACGCGACTTCCGCGCATTGTTTTGCGACGACTGCGCACGGCTCGGGTCGGCCGGAATCGCATTGACCGTAAGCTCGTTGCTCATATAGACCTTGCCGCCGCTCACTGCACGGGCTGCCGGCAACTTGTACGTTCCCTCCTTCTCGGCCATGAGCACGAAAGTGTAGGTCGTTGTACGCGACACCGTCGATGAACCGTTGATTATCGACGTTGACATATAGCTCGACGAGTATGGTCCGCTCAACTTGCGCAGTCCGCTGCTTGTCACATCGCAATCGAACTCATCGCACGTGGAATTCAACTTGTATTCCACCATAAAACGGGTGCCCGCTTCGACCGTGCTGCCGCCCTGCACTGATGCGTTGAACGTCACCTGTGCCCACGCCGACAACGTAGCGAGACAAAATAGTATGATTGCAGACAGTTTCTTCATAAGTGTAGTTTTTACCAATCCTTAAGCGTGCCGTTCATACGACGGATTTCCATCTCACGCTTCTTTTCATTGTTCTTGTCCAACTGGCGACGCATGACCTTTGCCTGAGTCTCCTTTTCCTCGCGCTCGTTCTGCTCAAGAATCGACTGCTGCTGGTCTTGCGACATCTTCTGCTGGTTCTGTTGTTGCTGCTCCTGGTTTTGCTGCTGTTGCTGTTGCTGCTGCTGATCTTGTTGCTTCTGTTGCTGATCCTGCTGCTGCTTCTGTTCCTGTTGTTGTTGCTGCTGCTTTTGCTGGTCTTGCTTCTGTTGCTGCTGATCCTTGTCCTGTTTGTCCTGATTCTGCTGCTTTTCGAGCTGTTTCTTGGCCAACAGATAGTTGAAACGTGCATCATCGTCGGACGGATTGCGTTTCAGCGACTCCTTGAAAGCATTGGCCGCCTGCTCGTACTGCTGCGACATCATTGCGATTTCGCCCTTCTGATAGAGCGAGCGGGCAGACAGCGCACGGTTGCCCTGTTGCTCCGACTCCATAATCAAGCCGTTCAGGATGCTGTCGGCCTCGGCCAACTTTGCCTGATCCTGCTGGCGGATGAGCGTCGTTGCGAGGTTGAACCGCGCCACCGAATCGGACGGACAGATGTTGAGCGCGCGGCGATAGTCCATCTCGGCATCCTGAAAGTGCTTGGCTTCGTATTTTTCATTGCCAGAACGGTCGTAGCTGCGCACATGACGCTGACTTTGGGCTGCGGCCGATGCACAAACGGCCAGCATGGCGAACATTAGAATCGGCTTTTTCATTCGAACAACTTGATTTTATTGAACATTGAATTGGCCCTGTCGGTGATGAAGAGGTCGGCCAAGATGCAGAAGAACGCAATCAAGACGAACCAGAAAAACTGCTCATCGTACTCGGCATAGACGTGGCTTTCAAGCTCGGTGCTCTTCATCTGATGCATCGACTCGATTACAGAGTTGATGGCCGAATAGCTGTTGTCGGCATGAGCATAGATGCCATGTCCGGCCTCGGCGACTTTCTGTGCGATGCCTTCGTCAAGTCGCGTAGTGATTGGATTTCCGTTGCTGTCCTTGCGCGGGCTGTTGCGTCGACCACTGCCATCGGGGATGACCGTACCCTGCACCGAACCGACGCCGATGACGTGGGTCGGAATGCCCTTCTCGTAGGCGGCCGATGCTGCTCCAGCGGCATCATCTTCGTGGTTTTCGGCATCGGTTATGAGCACAATGGCCTTGCTCGACTCTTCGCGCGGCGTGAAACTGCGCACTGCCAGATTGATGGCGGCTCCGATGGCCGTGCCCTGCACCGAGATGTTTTCGGGCGTGATGCTTTCGAGAAACATCTTGGCCGACACGAAGTCGTTGGTGATCGGGAGCTGGACGACGGCATCGCCCGCAAAGACCACAAGACCGACCTGATCATTCTTCATCTGGTCGAGCATTCGGGTGAGCATCCGCTTCGACTTCTCCAGACGGTTGGGCGCGATGTCTTCGGCCAGCATCGAGTTGGAAATGTCAAGGCAGACCATCACCTCGATGCCCTGCTTCTTGACGGTCTCGAGCTTTGAGCCGAACTGCGGACGGGCGGCGGCTACGATGAGGCAGATGAGCGCGGTGAGCTGCAACCCGAATTTGAGGTTCAGTTTCTGTCGGCTGACGCCCTTGAGCAACGGACGCAGCAATGTCACATTGCCGAAACGAGCCAACGCCTTGCCCGACAAGTGCTGTCCCAACTGAAAAATCAGCAGCACCAGCACGACGACGAGCAGCAGCCAAAGCAGGTTCGGATTAGCAAATCGGAAATTATCCATTGTTATTTGTTAAAGGCTTTTATACGGAAGTGAATTGGACGGATGTTGCATCGGCCGAAATACTTTTTCATAACTCTCAAGATTACGGGATGTTGCGCAGGATGGTCTGTCGCAGCAAGACGTGAACCAGCAGCATGGCAATGGCCCACAATGCGAACGGCAGATACTCCTCCTCGCGGCGGCTGAACTCGCGTACCGAGATTTTCGACTTTTCCATCTGGTCGATTTCGGTGAAGATGGCCGACAGCTTCTCTTTGGTCGTGGCGCGGAAATAGCGGCCGCCGGTGGTCTGGGCAATATTGCGCAAGAGGTCTTCGTCGAGGTCGGGCTTGATGGTCTGCCGCACCGGGCGACCGAAGACGTCGTAGCCCGTTGTCATCTCAAAGTCCTCGTCGGTGCCCACGCCGATGGTATAGACACGTATGCCGAGCGAATGGGCGACGTTGCCTGCATCGTTGGGCGACACGTCACCGGCATTGTTCGAGCCATCGGTCAAAAGGATGACGACCTTCGACTTGGCTTCGCCGTGACGGATGCGGTTGAGGCCGGTCACAAGTCCGTTGCCGATTGCTGTGAGTGAACCATCGACCAAATCGAAATCGAGGCTGTTGACCATGTTCGACAGGACTGCGTGGTCGCTCGTCATCGGACACAGCGTGTAGCTCTCTTTGCCGAAGATGACCATGCCGATGTTGTCGTTCGGACGACCTGCGACGAAGTTCGATGCGACGGTCTTGGCAACCTCCAGACGGTTCGGCTTGAAATCTTCAAGCTTCATCGAATAGGAAACGTCCATCACCAGCACGATGTCGATGCCTTCGGTGTTGCTCTGGCTCCAGCTGTCGTTGCTCTGCGGACGTGCCATGACCACGACAATCAGGGCAAATGCGGCCAACAGAATCGCGTAGTTGACGTGGCGCAGATGCTCCTTCCACGAACGTGGCAATCCGGCGAACGGCGAAGTTGACGGCACCTGCAATGTTGCCGCATTGCGCTTCAACCGCCACACGTAGAATGCCGCTGCGGGCAGCAGCAGAAGCAATAAGAACAGATATCCAGGACTTTCAAATGTCATTGTTGCGGTTCTCCTTCTTTTGATTCAACGTCTTCAACCACAACCTCTTTGGTCTGTTCGACGAAGAGGCGTGAGTTCATATAGACGAGCTGATTCTCGTCGGGCAACGGTTCATACTTGGCGAACTTGACCAGATCGGCCATCTTGAGCACCTCGCGCAGGTTGTTGTACGACGAACGCTGCGACATGGTCAGTTCGACAAGCTCCTGCATGATTTCGTCGGTCGTGCTCTCCATTGCAGCCACCTTGAAGCGCTCTTCGATGTAGCGGCGCAAGATTTCGCTCAATTCGGTGTGAAACTGCTTGTACTGGCCCGACTCCCAAAGTTTCTTTTCAGCCAACGCTTCAAGTGCCCGCAATGCGGTGACGTGTGCCGGCAGGAGATTTTCGGGTTCGATGGCTGCGCCTTCGCCTGCCTTGTCCTTGCGGTGCTTGCGATAGTGCAGATAGACCAAAGTGCTTACTGTGATGATGGTTACAGCCACCTGCAGCCAGAAGAACCACCACACATAGTCCCACAGGATGAACGGCGGATTCATCACCGGCTTTAGGTCTTGCGTTGCCTGCACATCGTCCGGAACCTCTTCAAAAGGTTGGTCGCACTTGAGCGCAAGCATCTGCGTAGAGACCGTATCGCGGCCGTTGACGACGAAATCGAACGGAGGGATAACCATCGCTGCGCTGTCGAACGCAAAGAACTTCAGGTCCACCTGCATCGTAATCATGCCGCCAGCCTGCTGAACGGTGTCAATGCTGAAATCGGTGTCCGGGCCGAACTCCAGCATGTAGGTCTTCGACGGATCTTCGTAGTCGCGGGCAGCAATGCCAAGTGGCGAAAGCGCCGACGGCCACTGCACTTGCGAGCCCGACGGGACGGAAATCTCCAGATGCAGCATGCGCGGCAAACCGACCGATGTCCAAGCCGTATCAATCTGCGCCTGTGCGACATCGGCCTTCGCTGCGTTGATTGCTGCAACGGCGGAGAGCAGTATGAGGAGGAATTTCTTCATCATGTTCGTTTCTTGAATAGGGCAAGCAGGGCAGGCACGAAATCCTCGTCGGTCGAAATCGAGACGCTGTCAACCCGACTGTGGATGAACGATTCCTGCATTTTCTGCTGCATATTGTTCCACCATGCGGCGTATGCCTCGCGCACACGGCTCGAACTTGTATCGACCCAACGCTCGGCGCCAGTCTCGGCATCCTGCACGTGCATCAAACCCACATCTGGCAACTGCATCTCGCGCGGATCATAGACCTGGATGGCCACCATGTCGTGCTTCGAACTGGCGATGGTGAGAGCCTGCTGGTAGTCGCTGGCATCGCAAAAGTCACTGATTACGAACGTCGTGCAACGCTTCTTCTGCGCATTGCTGACATATTGGATGGCGCGGTTGAGGTCCGTTCCGCGATGCACTGGCTGGAAGTTCAACATTTCGCTGATGATGGCCAACACATGCTTCTTGCCCTTCTGCGGCGGGATGTAGCGTTCAATGCGGTCGCTGAAGAAGACGACACCGATCTTGTCGTTGTTCGATATGGTGCTGAAGGCCAATGTCGCGGCGATTTCGGTAATCTGCTCCTGCTTGGTCTTGCTCACGGTGCCGAACTCGCGGCTTCCGCTCACGTCGATCAAGAGCATGACGGTCAGTTCGCGCTCCTCCTCAAAAATCTTGATGTGGGGCTTGTTCTGACGCGCCGTGACGTTCCAGTCGATGTCGCGCACATCGTCACCGTATTGGTATTCGCGCACCTCGGCGAATGACATGCCGTGACCCTTGAACGCCGTCTTGTAGCTTCCTGCAAAGACATTGGCGCTCAAACCCCGCGACTTGATTTCGATGCGGCGGACTTTCTTTATCAACTCACTTGTTTCCAAGGCAAATTTTATTTGAAAGGTATTTAAAGGGAGTGAAAAGGAAGTGAAAGGGGAGTAAAAGGGACGTTCGCTGAAGCTTACGGGAAGATGGACGAGCAAAGATAGGTATTGTCCCTTTTTCCCTTTTACTACACTTACAAGCCCTTATTTACGGTACTTCAACCTTGTTCAGAATCTCGGCGATGACCTCTTCGGCGGTCATGTTGTTGGCCTCGGCCTCGTAGCTCAAGCCAACACGATGGCGGAGCACATCCGGGCAGATGGCGCGCACATCCTCCGGGATCACGTAGCCGCGATGCTTCAGGAAGGCGTAGGCGCGGGCGGCCAGAGCGAGGTTGATTGAGGCACGTGGCGATGCACCGCAGCTGATCATATCCTTCATCTGAGCCATGTCGTACATCTCCGGATAGCGCGTAGCAAACACGATGTCAACGATGTATTTCTGAATCTTCTCGTCGATATAGACCTGCTTGACGACCTGACGCGCGTCGAGCACTTCGTCAACCTTCATCAGCGGAGTGACTTCCTGCTTGAAGCCCGACAGATGGGCTGCAACAATCTGCTTCTCCTCATCCTTTTTCGGGTAGTCGATCTTCACCTTGAGCATGAAACGGTCGCACTGGGCCTCTGGCAACGGATAGGTTCCCTCCTGCTCGATCG
>DFJU01000145.1:13948-14107 GCA_002373755.1 Bacteroidales bacterium UBA3663
GCTCCTGCATGGCTTCGAGCAATGCCGACTGCACTTTGGCTGGAGCGCGGTTAATTTCATCGGCCAACACGAAATTGGCGAATACCGGGCCCTTCTTGACGGTGAACTGCTCGCTCTTCTGGCTATAGACCATTGTACCGATCACATCAGCCGGCAACA
>DFJU01000145.1:14231-14352 GCA_002373755.1 Bacteroidales bacterium UBA3663
TGGCCAACGTCTTTGCCAAACCAGGCACACCTTCCAGCAGGATATGTCCGTCGGCCAAAAGGCCAATGAGCAACGACTCGATGAGGTGCTTCTGACCTACAATCACCTGATCCATGCCCTG
>DFJU01000145.1:14412-15349 GCA_002373755.1 Bacteroidales bacterium UBA3663
GTCAGGACGTTCACGAACGCACTCTTGCTTTCGATGAGGTCGTTCAGTTCGCGGATATCTACTTTTTCCATTGTATTTTTGATTTATGAATTTTCTATTCGTGCTTTTCTCAATGAATTTCCTCGATGTTGTACGGCGTATTCTGATATACGTAATAGTTCAACCAGTTGAGGAACAGGAGGTTTGCCGTCGATCGCCATCGCACGATGATTTCCTGCGACGGGTCATCGTCCTTGTAATAGTTGGCTGGAGGCTGGATTTGCAGACCCTTGGCCAAGTCGCGGCGGTATTCGGTGTCGAGCGTGTCGGGCGCATATTCCGAATGGCCGGTCAGGAAGATTTCGCGTCCCTCGCGCGCCATGACCATATAGACACCGCTCTCGTCGCTGTCGGCCATGATTTTCAAGGCCGGATGCTTCTCTATGTCCGATGCGCGCACTTCGCTGTGACGGCTCTGCGGCATGTAGAAATAGTCGTCGAAACCGCGGAAAATCGGAGCTTTCGGGTCGAGGCTGCGATGCTTGAACACGCCGAACATCTTTTGCGGCAAAGTGTATTTCGGCACGCCGTAGAAGTGGTAGAGTGCGGCCTGCGCAGCCCAGCAGATATACATGGTCGATGTGACATGCGTGTGCGCCCAGTCGAAGATGGCCTCAATCCACGGCCAATAGGTCACCTCCTCGAACGGCAGATGCTCCAACGGCGCGCCCGTCACGATCAGTCCGTCGAATTTCTGGTTCTGCAACTCCTCAAACGAAGTGTAGAACTGCTCCATGTGGAGCGACGACGTATTCTTCGATTCGTGGTTTGGCACCTTGATGAAAGTGATGTCCAACTGGAGCGGCGTGTTCGACAACAGACGGATCAGGTCGGTCTCGGTGCGCTCCTTCACCGGCATCAGGTTCAGGATGCCGATGCGCAGCGGACGGATGTCCTG
>DFJU01000150.1:0-22136 GCA_002373755.1 Bacteroidales bacterium UBA3663
GCTTCCAGTCAATCTCCGAGATGTGCAGCAGTCCGTCCTTGCCAGGCATGAACTCGACGAATGCGCCGAATGGCTGGATGCTCTTGACCTCGCCGGTGTAGATTTCGCCCTCTTCAGGCAGGGCAACGATAGCCTTGACCTTGGCCATAGCGGCATCGATGTTGGCCTTGTTCGACGAAGAGATTGAAACGCGGCCCTTGCCGTCGGTCTCGTCGATGGTGATGACGGTGTTGGTCTCCTCCTGGATGCCCTGGATAATCTTTCCGCCAGGGCCGATGATTGCGCCGATGAACTCCTTGTCGATGTCGAATGCAACCATACGTGGAGCGTGCTCCTTGAGGTCCGGACGGTTCTCCGGCTGAGCCTCCAACATGCAGTTCAGGATGTGGGTGCGACCCTCCTTAGCCTGATTCAGAGCCTTCTCAAGAATCTCGTAGCTCAGACCGTTGCACTTGATATCCATCTGGGTGGCGGTGATACCCTTCTCGGTACCTGTGACCTTGAAGTCCATATCGCCGAGGTGATCCTCATCGCCCAAGATGTCGCTCAATACGGCATACTTCGGTGAATTCTCATCCTTGATCAGGCCCATTGCGATGCCCGACACAGGACGAATCATCGGGATGCCGGCGTCGCGCATTGCCAATGTGGCACCGCAGGTCGTTGCCATCGACGATGAACCATTGGACTCCAGAATGTCGCTCACTACGCGGACGGTGTAGGGGAAGTCCTTTGGAATCATACCCTTGACGGCACGCCATGCAAGGTGTCCGTGACCGATTTCGCGTCGGCCGACACCACGCTGAGCCTTGGCCTCGCCGGTCGAGAATGGAGGGAAGTTATAGTGCAGCAGGAAGCGGTCATATTCGTTGCGGAGCACGTCATCGACCAACTTCTCGTCAAGTTTTGTGCCCAATGTGCAGGTAACGAGAGCCTGGGTCTCGCCACGGGTGAAGATGGCTGAACCGTGAGGGCCTGGGATGTAGTCAGGCTCAATCCAGATAGGACGAACCTCGTTCAATGCACGGCCGTCGAGACGGCTGCCCTCGTCGAGTACGCAACGGCGCATAGCCTCGCGCTCCACGTCGTGGAAGTAGCGTGCAATCATTCCGAGTGTCTCTTCGTCCTCCTGCTTCTCCTCAGGGAGAGTGGCGATGAAGTTGGTCTTGACCTCCTCGAAGGCGGCCTCACGCTCGTGCTTGTTCTTGTTGCCGCTCTTGGCAATGTCGTAGCAAGGCTGGTAGCAGAAGTCGTGGCAGCTCTTCTGGAGCTCCTCGTCGTTCACCTCGTGGCAATATTCCATAATCGGTTTGCCGACAGCCTCCATCAGTTCCTTCTGCACCTGGCAGTGAACCTTGATGGCCTCGTGGGCAGCCTTGAGTGCGCCGAGCAGGTCCTGCTCCGACACCTCGTCCATTTCGCCCTCCACCATCATGATGTTGTCGTATGTAGCGCCGACCATAAGGTCCATGTCGGCCTGCTTCATCTGCTCGAAGGTTGGGTCGATGACGTATTCGCCGTTGATGCGGACTACGCGGACTTCAGAGATTGGACCCTCGAACGGGATGCCAGAGACTGCCATTGCGGCCGATGCTGCCAGACCGGCCAGTGCATCCGGCTGGTTCTGCAGGTCGGAACTATACATGGTGACGTTTACGAACGTCTCGGCGTGATAGTTGCTTGGGAAGAGTGGACGCAGCGCGCGGTCGATGAGGCGGCTGGTCAGGATTTCATAATCGGAAGCCTTGCCTTCGCGCTTTGTGAAACCGCCTGGAAAACGGCCGGCAGAGGCATACTTCTCTTTGTATTCAACGGTGAGGGGCATGAAATCGGTGCCCGGAGTAACGGTGCGCGACGTGCAGACCGTGGCGAGCAGCATCGTGCCGCCCATGCGAAGTTCGACGGCGCCATCGGCCTGCTTCGCTACCTTACCTGTCTCGAGTGTGATGGTTCGGCCATCGCTCAAGGTAATGGTTTTTTTGATTGGATTAACCAGATTGTTTACCATAAATTTTTATTTTTCTATAATCCTTTAGAGATTTTCGGGCGCAAAGGTAGCGTTTTCCTATTAAAAGCCAAAAATATAGGGTGAAAAAGTGGAAAAAACGGCCAAAAATTAGGGAAAAGATTTGCAACCTCTCTTTATTTGATTTATCTTTGCGGCCGTTAATTCCAAATTAGTACAGGGCCGATGCCTTTGGGTTGTTGAATGACTCCCCATCGTATCGGTCCTTGTAAAATTGACTTTTTATAACCGTACAATCATCACCAAACACACAACAATGCGAATGATTTTCAATGTCAAGGAGGCAGCCGCAGCCTTGATTTTTATTATGTTTTCCCTGACCGCTTGCGACGACCGTCGGCTGGGCGTCATCGAAGGAAATATCACCGATGCCGAAGGCCAGCTTCTCGTGCTTGAGCACTTGTCCGACGGTGCTCCGCGTCTTGTTGACACCCTCCGTCTTGCGGCCGACGGCAAGTTCCGTTTTGCCCCCGAGGTCGAGACGGGTCCGGACTTCTTCAGCCTGCGCTTGGGCAACCAGTCGGTCTCGTTGGTCATCGACACACTTCTCAATCCGGTCAAGGTGACGGCCAATGGCAAGAACCTGACAACGAGCTATCAGGTGGCCGATGCCGCAAATCAGGAACTGCGCGATGCCGTCCAGCAGGGCAACCGTCTGCGTGGCCAGATCGTGGGCGTCAACCAGACCTTCAATCAGGGCGGAATGAGCCGGCAACAGGCGCGCGATTCGATTCTCTCGTTGGTCAACAGCTACAAGCAGCATGTCCTCACGACCTACATCTATGCAAATCCGGCCAGCCCCGCCAGCTACTATCTGCTTTTCGAGACGGTGAGCGGCCTTGTTATCTTCGATGCCAATTCGCCGCAGGATTTGCGCGCATTCGGAGCCGTCGCAACAAGCTGGCGTTTCAACTATCCGTCGTCGCCGCGCAACAGCGTGCTCGAGAAGATGACAATCCGAGGCCAGGCGCTTCGCCGTGCCGAAGCCGCCCGCGCGCAGAGAGCCGATTCGTTGGCCGCATCGGTGCAGATCGAGACGCGCAGCTTCCCCGAACTGAACCTGCCCAATGCCGACGACCATGCTGTGTCGCTCACTTCGGTCGTCGAACAAGGCAATGTCGTGCTGCTCGACTTCACGGCCTACTATTTGCCCTATTCGCCGGCTCACAACATGGCACTGGGCAAGTTGTACGAGAAATATGCCGGAAAGCTGAAAATCTATCAGGTCTGCCTCGACTACGACGAGCATTTCTGGAAGACCAGTGCCGACAATGTCCCGTGGACAACGGTGCGCGACCGCGATGCCATCTACGATGCGCAGGGCCGTATCCAGTATGCGCCATCGGCCTTGACCTACAACGTCGGCACGCTGCCCACCACGTTCATCATTGACGCCAAGGGTGAACTCAAAAACCGCGTAGAGGTGGACGATGAGAAACTTGAGGCAGATTTAACAAAAATTATGAGATAATAACAGACGAAAAAACGATTCGGTTCGTTTTAGTAACCAAGAAACACATTCTTATATTATGGCAGTAAGTTACATGAGCGAGGAAGGCTACAAGAAGATCCTCGAAGAAATCAACTATTTGGAAAGTGTTGAACGTCCAAAGGCAAGTGCAGCCATCGCCGAGGCCCGCGAGAAGGGCGACTTGAGCGAAAATGCAGAATACGATGCAGCCAAAGAGGCACAAGGCAAGCTGGAGAGCAAGATTGCCCTCCTGAAGGATCAGGTGGCCAATGCGCGCATCATTGACGCATCGAAGCTGAACGCCGACAAGGTGCAGATCATGACCACTGTGCGTCTGCTCAACAAGAAGATGAAGAAGGAAATGACCTACACCATCGTAGCCGAGAGCGAAGCCAACTTCCGCGAAGGCAAAATCAGCGTAGCGACCCCAATCGCCAAGGCTCTGTTGAACCACAAGGTGGGCGACGTGGTCGAGGTGAAGGTGCCGGCCGGCGTGCAGGAACTTGAAATTCTCGAAATCTCCATCTGAAAACCGCGTAGCAGCTATGACAATTTTCTCGAAAATCATTGCAGGTGAAATTCCTTCGTACAAGGTTGCGGAGGATGACCTTTTTTATGCCTTCCTCGACATCAATCCGGTGGCCAAGGGCCATACGCTCGTTGTGCCGAAACAGGAGGTTGACTACATCTTCGACCAGAGCGACGCCATGCTTAGCGCACACACGGTGTTTGCTAAGCGTGTGGCATCGGCCATCAAGAAGGCAATTCCTTGCAACCGCGTCGGCGTGGCCGTGATGGGTCTCGAAGTGCCGCACGCACACATCCACCTCATCCCGCTGAACAGCGAGGGCGACATGGACTTCCGCAAGGAGCATCTGAAGCTCTCGCCCGAGGAGATGCAGGAGATTGCAGCCAGCATCGCAGCTAATTTTGAGTGAGAAATCAGAACTTGAAATTTTAGAGCGTTTGTCATGAATAGAATTTGTTATTTTATAGGAGTCTCTTCTATATTTATGATTAATACGTCATGTCATAAGCCGTTTGTCGATCCTGGTATCCCTGAATATAAAGAAGATACGATAACTGGGGAATTTTACGTATCTCCTAAAGAGGTTCCTGAAAATCTTTCTGAAGAATAAATTAGTATTTTATGAACAACGAATTCTATAAGTTCGCCACGTGCAATGCAGGCGTCAACGGCCACATGCTGGACGACTATATGCGTTTCCAGAGCAAGACGTTGCAGCCGCGTGCATCGTACATAAACCCAAGCATCATCGAAGAGCGCCAGCTCAACGTCGCCCAGATGGATGTCTTCTCGCGCCTGATGATGGACCGCATCATCTTCCTCGGCACCGAGATTGACGAATACAGCGCCAACGTCGTACAGGCACAGCTGCTGTTCCTCGCGTCGGCCGAGGGCGACAAGGACGTCGTGATGTACCTGAACAGCCCCGGCGGAATCGTGAGCGGCGGATTGGCCATCTACGACACGATGAACTACATCTCGTGCGACGTCTCGACCGTAGTGACCGGCATGGCCGCCTCGATGGCATCGGTGCTGCTCGCTGCCGGAACCAAGGGCAAGCGTTTCGCACTGCCCCACAGCCGCGTGATGATTCACCAGCCGTTGGGCGGCACACAGGGTCAGGCCAGCGACATGGAAATCGCCGTCAACGAAATCAAGAAGCTCAAGGGCGAGCTTTACCAGATTTTGGCCGACTGCACCAACCAGCCGATTGACCGCATCGAGCGTGATTGCGACCGCGACCACTACTTGACCGCGACCGAGGCTCTTGAATATGGAATGATTGACAAGATTTTTGAGAAAAAAAGATAAATGGCAGGAAAAAGAAACGAAGATAGATGCAACTTCTGCGGCCGTGGCCGTGGCGAAGTGAATCTGCTGATTTCCGGAATCGACGGCTACATCTGCGACGAGTGCGCCGAGCAGGCTCATGCCATTGTCAACGAGGCATTGAAGCAGCACGACGAGCGTTCGTCGGGCATGGACATGGACTTGAGCGAGCTGCCCAAGCCGAAGGACATCAAGGCTTTCCTCGATGGCTATGTCATTGGCCAGGACGAAGCCAAGCGTAACCTTTCGGTGGCTGTCTATAACCACTACAAGCGTCTGATGCAGCCGAATTCGGGCGACGATGTCGAAATCGAAAAGTCGAACATCATCATGGTGGGACGCACAGGCACCGGCAAGACGCTGTTGGCCAAGACCATCGCCCGTATGCTCAATGTGCCGTTCGCCATCGTCGATGCCACAGTGCTGACCGAGGCCGGCTACGTGGGCGAAGACATCGAAAGCATCCTGACGCGCCTGTTGCAGGCCTGCGACTACGACGTGAAGAAGGCCGAGCGCGGCATCGTCTTCATCGACGAAATCGACAAGATTGCACGCAAGGGCGACAATCCGAGCATCACGCGCGACGTGTCGGGCGAGGGTGTGCAGCAGGGCCTGCTCAAACTGCTCGAAGGTAGTCGCGTAGGTGTGCCGCCGCAGGGTGGCCGCAAGCATCCGGAGCAGAAGCTCATCGAGGTCGATACGAAAAACATCCTGTTCATCTGCGGCGGCGCGTTCGATGGCATCGAACAGAAGATTGCAGCCCGTCTGAACACGCGTAGCGTCGGCTTCAACACCGATGACAAGCGCGTAGAGGTGGACCGCAACAACCTGCTGCAATACATCACACCGGCCGACCTGAAGAAGTTCGGTCTGATTCCGGAAATCATCGGCCGTCTGCCAATCCTGACCTATCTGGAGCCGCTCGACGCCGAGGCCCTCAAACGTATCCTCACCGAACCGAAGAACGCCATCATCAAGCAGTATCAGAAGCTGTTCAAGATGGACGGCATCGAGGTGACAATCGATCCGGAAGTCTATCAGCTCATCGTCGATAAGGCCATCGAATACAAGCTCGGAGCGCGCGGCCTGCGTGCAATCACCGAGAGCATCATGATGGATGCAATGTACAACATGCCGTCGGACGAAAAGAAAAAGCTGCACGTCACGCTCGAATATGCCAAGGAGGAATTGCGGAAATCGAACCTCGAACGGATGCGTGTGGCTTGAAAAAGAACAAATTGAAATCCCCTTATACAAATGAAAAATATTTCTGTTCAACCAGCAGGCGGCCGTCTCGGAGTCCTGGTAGTGGGTTTGAGCGGTGCCGTGAGCACCACTTTCATCATCGGAACATTGGCCGCGCGCAAAGGTCTTGCCAAGCCAATCGGCTCAATCACACAGTTGTCATACCTCAAGGTCGGCAAGGGCGAAGACAAGCGCGAAGGCCTCATCAAGGATCTCGTGCCATTGGCCAAGCTCGACCAGCTCGTCTTCGGTGGATGGGACATCTTCCCCGATTCGGTCTATGACGGAGCCGTCCACGCGCAGGTGCTGAACGAAAAGGATATCAATCTTGTGGCCGATGAGATTAAGGCCATCAAGCCGATGAAGGGTTGTTTCGACCCCGACTTCATTACGCGACTTAATGGCACGTGGGTGAAGGACAATTCGGCCACCAAATGGGAACTGATGGAGCAGCTGCGCGCCGACATCCGCCAGTTCAAGGCCGACAACAAGTGCGACCGAATCGTGGTCATCTGGGCGGCATCGACCGAGGCTTTCCTGGAGATGGGCGACGTGCACATGTCATTGGACAAATTCGAGGCCGAGATGAAGAAGCCCGGCACGAAACTGGTCGCCCCGTCGATGTGCTACGCCTACGCCGCGATGATGGAGGGCGCTCCGTTCATCAATGGTGCGCCTGCATTGACCGTTGATTTCCCGGCAATGTGGGAGTTGGCCGACAAGACGGGCTGCCCGATCTGCGGCAAGGACTACAAGAGCGGCCAGACGATGATGAAGACGGTATTGGCGCCAGCCTTCCACACCCGTATGCTGGGCCTGGCCGGATGGTTCTCGACCAACATACTGGGCAACCGCGACGGTGAGGTTCTCGACGATCCGGCATCGTTCAAGACGAAGGAGGTGTCGAAGCTGTCGGTCATCGACTCCATCCTCGAACCCGAGAAGTATCCCGACCTCTACGGCGACGTCTATCACAAGGTGCGCATCAACTACTATCCGCCGCGCAACGACAACAAGGAGGCGTGGGACAACATCGACATCTTCGGCTGGATGGGCTATCCGATGCAGATCAAGGTCAACTTCCTGTGTCGCGACTCGATTCTGGCTGCGCCATTGGCCCTTGACCTTGTCCTGTTGGCCGACCTCGCAAAACGTTGCGGCATGAAGGGCATCCAGAAGTGGCTGTCGTTCTACTTCAAGTCGCCGATGCACAAGCTCGACGAAGTGCCTGTCCACTCGCTGTTCGAGCAGGATGCAATGTTCCGCAACAAACTGCGCGAAATCATCGGCGAAGAGCCTTACGACTACGTTGAAGATTGACAAGAGAGATAATAAAAAACGCTCGGGCTGTATGCTCGGGCGTTTTTTTGTGGGGGAGGGGACGTTGATTGTTTTTCTCCACGAATTGAAATCAATTTTGGATTGTGGCCGATGCCATACAAACCAAAAAATCCGCAACGCCCCAATGCACGGACGCTGCGGAAATTTTGGCTACATTTGAAAAGCGGGACATCGTTGCCATATAATTGCGTAAAAGACACACACACACGGCAAAAATCGGCTGTCACGCTGTCACTCGCACCCCGATTTTCCTGCATTGAACCAACGCGAAACTTTTTCCAGACCATTTGTCGAAATCCACCAATCAATACAAAACCTTTGCGCCGTGAACAATCGGGAGCGCGCATCGCAGTCGTTCATAGAAGGTTCGTAGAGCCTTCGGAAAATCTCACACGGAAGGAAAGGCTTTCGTTGTCGGTTTTGAATTGTGTAGAGACGTCACATTGTGGCGTCTCTACGGGCAGATGATGCACCACCCAAAAAACTGATTTCAATTTATTTCAATTGATGGAGAAAAACCATCTTTCAAAACGTCAAAATCCGCGTAGCGTGGGTATAATCCGTGGCGTTTGTCGAAAAAAGCACCGCGAACGGCTTCGCAGTGCTTCATGATTTTCCCGTCGGGATGGAGATTTACGCGCAAAATCAACGTAGCGACTTGAGCGCAGCGAGGCCGGCATGGTTTATGTCCAATGCTTCGACGGCAATGCAATATTGGCGGCTCTTCGCGTAGTTGCCCAGTCCGTAGTGACCGAGGGCGAGCATGTAGTTGCAGTGAATCCGGTTCTTGCGGTCGAGGCTGTCGTCCCACACCAGCAGGTCGGGCAGCGAAACGGCGAAATAGTCCATCGTGACGTGGTCGTAGATGTGCTGTTCGCCATAGTTCACCAGCTTGTGGAACAGCCGTTTGGCCGATGTCTCGTCGCCCAATGCGCGGTGGCACAAAGCCGCGTAGAAGATTTTGTCGGGCTTCGCGTCGTTGTAGTATAGCGCGGCGGCAGGCTCTGTCGGCCCCACTGTGCCGCGTCGGAAGTTGTCGTCGGCCAACGCCTTGAATTTCTCGCTTTCGGCCGATGAAAGCTGTGCCAGACGTCGGTAGGCCAGACCAGTGAAGTAGTGGAAATCATTGTCCTGCGCGCCGTAGAGCTTGCCCTCGCCAAGATGTTCGGGGAAGGAGAGGCACTCCGTGAGCAGATCGATGGCACGACGGAGGTCGTCGACCGAGGCATCCTGTTGCGCGATGATGCGCTTGGCGATTTCCAGACGGCTGAACTGGTATTGGCCCGACACCTTGCCTTCGCCGCCCTCCCACGGGTGGAAGATGTGGCCGTCGAGCATCGTCTTGGCCTCCTCGTAGCGGCCGAGCTGGTTGAGCAGCGTGATTTCTTCGAGCACGAGGTCGTCGCGTCGGGCAACACATTGCGGATATTGCTGCAATTTCTTCAGACGGAAGTCGTGCGGCCGTTGCATGCGCTTGTAGAGCTGGTCGAGTTCCATGAGTACGCGGCTGTCGGTCGTGTCGAGCGCAAAAGCCCGTTCCATGCACTCCAGAGCGCGGTTCAGGTCGTTCCGCTTGTTGGCATAGACAAGCGCCAGGTTGCGCCACACGGTCGGGAAGGTCGCGTCCAATGCGCTTGCCGATTCCCAGTGCGTTTGCGCGATGTCGTACTGCCGCTTGTCGTAGTACAGATTGCCAAGGAAGTAGTGCGGATGTGCATCCTTCGGGTTATGTCCGATAGCGAAATCGAGCGCGAGGATGGCCTCCAGACGGTTCGGGAAGCAGTAGTCGGGTGCGACGGCAGCGGCATCGGCCAACATTTCCAGGGCTTGGTCGCGTAGTGCAGGGTCGTTGGCCATAGCCCAGGCCGCGTAGTAGCGTGTGAGCGGCGTGACGGCCTTTTGTTCGATGGCCAACGTCCAGATCCGGGCGGCATCGTTCCACAGTCCGGCGGCGCAATAGTCGAGAGCCAGTTCGTCGTAGTTGTTGGCCTCGCCGCGCATCAGCGTGGTCATTTCGTCGATGCGGCCAAGCTCCCACAGGATGCCGTAGTTGAACGGGTTGATGGCCAACGATTCGGCGGCAAAGGCATCGGCCGACATGCCCAGACGACGCATCACGGCTGCCTTCAGTGCGCGTGCCTTGTGGTTGTGCCATCCAGCGATGAGGGCCTTGTCAACGTTGCGCAATGCCTCGTCCCAGTCGCCGCGCATGGCCGAAATCTGGGCGCACGAGAAGTAGCCGGTGTCCTGCCAGGCGCGGTTCCACGTGCTTTTGTAGAAGAGGTCGTATGCCTCGTCGAGCATGGCTCCGTCGCACCATTGGCTGCGGTACTTGAGACAGAGGGCGAGGTTGTAGATCGGTTCGCCGTCGTAAGGGTTCAGGTTGCGGCGTTGCAGCACCTTGACGGCTGTGCGCAGATATGGTTCGGCCTTGTCGAATCGGCCACGGCGCACATACCAGAGGCCGATGGCATTGTTGCATCGCACGTCCATCGGGTCGCGGCGCAGTGCCTCCTCGTAGTAGTCGAGAGCCGACCATGTGGCGTGGCGGTACTGTTCGAGGTGCAGGCCGGTGAGGTAGAGCTGCTCGTTGGTCTTGGTCTCCTGCGGCGAGAGTGCGGCCTCGGCGGCGTCGGGAATGGTGCGGATGTCGTCGCTCTCTGGCGCATATTCGAGCACTACGCGACCATTGCGACGCAGTCGGATGCTGGCTGTCGTGGCATCCACATCGGACAAGACCTTGCTCCACACGGCTTCGGGCGATAGGGTTTCATCGGCCGTAAAGACGATGTTGCCAGATGCGTCAAGCACCTCGATTCGCACCTCCTGACGCGATGTGGCGAGGATTTTCAGTGTGGCCGATGTGCCTTGTGCGCCGTCGGTCGGCTCGATGTTAAGCAGGAGGTCCTGGCTGGCGTTCTTGACGAGGCCGAGTTCGCGGTAGGGGAGGAAGTATTGCACGAAAGTCTTCTCTTCGTATGGCATGAGCCACGTGAAGTCGGGCTGGTTTTCGGTATAGACGCCGGCCATCAGCTCGATGTACGGGCGATGCGGATTCATCCGTTTCGTGTTGTCGAGCGGCGGAACACCTTCTGGCAGGTCGCCGTCGCAGACGGGGTCGGTGAGGTTGCGGTCCCATGCGCGGCCGAAGTCGCCGTTGCCCCACGTCCACTGTTTCTTGCCGGGCGAGAAGTGGTGGTCGGCCACGTGCAGCATTCCGGCCTTCGTGTCGTTCTCGTAGCCGCCCTCGAAGTTGTATTTCGAGCGCGCCACCATGTAGGACGTCGGCACGAAGATGTTGCGGTAGTTGGAAATATCGACGCCGGCGCTGTAGTCCATCTTGTAGTATGTGCCTGTGGCGATGGGGAACGACGAGACGGCGCGCTTGCCGTGGTCGAACACGGCATTGACGTCGGGCGGAAAGACGCTCTGGTATTCATCGTTCACCTCGACCGCCGGATTGGCCCACCAGAGGAAGGTCTGCGGCAGTTCGGTCGGGTTGTAGAGTCGGCCCTGAATCTCCAGATAGGCGTGTCCCGGGCGCAGTGTGAAGCCCGCCTGACCCTGCTGGTGGAACATCTTTTCGCGCTCGTTCACCCACACCGTGACGCTGCCGTCCGTGTTGTGTTCGATGGTCGTATCGACGGGCGAATAGGTCGATGGACGATGGTGCTGCGGCCAGTTGAATTCGATGCCGCCCGAAATCCAAGGTCCGGCCAGACCCACGAGCGCGGGCTTGATGACCTGGTTGTAGTAGATGAAGTGGCGCTGGCGGATCTTGTCGTAGGCCATCTGCACGCGGCCGCCCAGTTCGGGCAGGATCATCACCTTGATGTACTCGTTTTCGAGGTAGATGGCATGGTAGGTCACATCGTGCTTCTCATCGGCCATGCTCTCGATGACGGGGTAGGGATAGACCACGCCCGACGAGCCCTGATAGACGCGTTTTTCCAGAAAAATCGGGTTCTTTTCGGGCTTGCCGACTTCGTAGGTCGGAATCGTGACGTCTTCGCGCCAGGCGGAAACTGCTCCGCCAGACTTATAATCTTTGTTTTCCATATAAATATGATGTTTCGATTTCATTTCTGAATATCAATGAATTAATTCTCGTAATTCTAAAATTCTTGAGATTAAGACCTGCACTTAATTAAGTTCCTTGCCTTTCGTCTCGGGGCAACGCTTCAGGAAGAACAGGTAGCCGCCGAAGCAGATTGCGCTGTAGATCCAGAATGAGCCGTAGGTGCCGAGTGCGGCGTTCATCGGCGGAAAACAGAACGTCAGCGTGCATGAGCCGACCCACAGCGCGAAGGTGCAGGTCGCCATTGCGATGCCGCGCACACGGTTGGGGAAGATTTCGGCCAACAGTACCCACGTGATCGGGCCGAGCGTCATCGCGTAGCACGAAATTGCGGCCACCACGAGGCAGACCATGCCCACGCCCGTACACTCCGCAAAGTAGCAGGTGCCAAGCGTAAGGTAGATGATGCCCAGGCCCAGCGAGCCGATGAGCATCAGTGTGCGGCGGCCCCACCGTTCGACCGTAGCCATCGCCGCCACCGTGAAGATGACGTTGGCGATGCCCGTCACCACGATGTTGATGAACATTCCGTTCACGTCGTAGCCCGCGCCCTTGAAAATCTCTTCGGCATAGTTGAAGATGACGTTGGTGCCGCACCATTGCTGGAACACCGCGATGAACAGTCCGAGCACGAGCACGCTGCGGTAGCGACGGTCGCCGAACAGTTCGCCGAGTCCGGCCTCCTTGCGCCGGGCAGTGCGGTCGGCGTTCTTCAGTTGCAGATAGACGGGCGATTCGGGAATGAAGGCGGCCAACACGAGGAACAGCCCCGCAGGAATGGCCTCTGCCCAGAACATCCACCGCCATCCCGACTGCACGTTCCAGCTCTCGATGGCTACGTCCGATGCCTCGTCGGCCAACAGCCAGTTGCAGATCTGCGCGCTCAGGATGCCCAGCACGATGGCCATCTGGTTGATCGACACCAGCCGGCCGCGTATCTCGGCTGGCGACACCTCGGCGATATACATTGGCGACAATGCCGATGCCACACCGATACCGATTCCGCCCCACAGCCGCGCCACGTTGAACCACACGAAGTCGTCGAACAGACCCGTGCCGATGGCCGATGTGAGGAACAGCACGGCCGATGTGAGCAGCAGCGGTTTGCGTCCGAAGCGGTCGGCCAGCGCGCCGGCAACCATCGCACCGAGCAGGCAGCCCACCAGCGCGATGCTCATTGCCAGACCTTGCAGCATCGGCTCGTCCTGAATGTCGAAATAGAGTTCGTAGAACGGCTTTGCGCCGCCGATGACGACCCAATCGTAGCCGAACAGCAGTCCACCCATGGCCGACACCGTACAGATGAAGTAGAGGAATGTCTTTTTCATTGGTAATATAGAAGTTTGAGTATTTTCGCGGTGCAAAGTACGTGCATTTTTGCCATATCCGAAATGGAAAAATCGTCAAAAAAGATGGATTTTCTTGCTACGCGACTTGTTCCGGCCGATGCAAAGCGCTATCTTTGCGGCCAACGATGCAGAACACCGAGCTGCGTCGGCCGTACTTAATCCAATGCTTCGAATCCGTCAAGGTTTTTCCGGTTCGCGCGACATCGTCCTGCCGCCCTACGTCATCGACCATTGCAGCGATGACCCGTTGCTCGCCGCCCTCCACATCACCGACATCGGCTACTATCCGCAGGCCGAAGGTCACTACGTGGAGCGCGCCAACGGCATCGGCCAATACGTCTTCATCTATTGCGTTGAGGGCGCGGGCCGCTATTGGATTGGCGACGATGAATATCACGTCGTTGAAAATCAGTATTTTATCCTTCCGGCCAACCGACCACATCGCTACGCGGCCGATGCTGCCCGTCCGTGGACAATCTATTGGATTCACTTCGGCGGAACTCTGGCGCGCAACTATGCCGACGAAGTCCAGTCGCCGCAGGACATCCGCCCCGAAATCGACTCGCGCATCAGCACGCGCACCCACATCTTTGAAGAGATTTTCCAGACTCTCCGTCAGGGCTACGGCACGCAGCAGCTGCACTACGCCTCGTGTCTGTTCCACTACTATCTTGGCACGTTGCGCTACGTGAACCAGTTCCGACAGCTTGCGGCCGATGATGCTGCTTTGGCCAGTGACGTCGTCGCCGCCGCCCTTCACTACATGGACGAAAACATCGAGAAACGGCTCTCGTTGCAGGATTTTGCCGACTATGTCGGTCTGTCGCCGTCGCATTTTTCGCACATTTTCCAGTCGCGCGTCGGCGAAAGTCCCATCGCCCGCTACAATCGGCTGAAAATCGACCTCGCGGCACAGCTGTTGACCACGACCGACATGAAAATCAATCAGATATCGTTCAAGGTCGGCTTCGAGGATGCTTACTATTTCTCGCGCCTTTTCTCGCGGCTGAAAGGGGTGTCGCCCAAGCGTTGGCGCAACGGCGGAACGGTCGGTTGATGGCTCGCTACGCGATTTTTTCTGTGCCCGAATCTGCATCGGCCGTAAATTGAATAAAAACTAAAAACAAATTGATAATGAAAGAGTTGAAATGCCCCAAGTGCGGAAACGTGTTCAAGGTCGATGAGGCCGACTATGCCTCAATCGTCAGCCAAGTGAAAAATGTTGAGTTCGATGCCGAGGTCGAACGTCGTTTGTCGGAACTACGTGCTCGCAGCGAGGCTGAGCAGAGGCTGGCGGCGGCTCGCGCAGAACAGGATTTCCAGAACAAATTGAACCAGAAGGAGAACGAACTGCGCGCGAAGGATGCCGAAATTGAGCGCGTCAGGAGCGAACGTGAAGTTGACATCTCGCGGCTGCAGGGCGAAAAGAATGCCGAAATCGTCCGCCTGAAGAGCCAACTGGAGGGCATCGAGTCGAAAAAGGCATCGGAACTGTCGCTCGCATTGGCCGAGAAGGAGAACACCATCACGCAGCTCAACTCTACAATCGCACAACAGAAATCGGAATTGACGGTTGCCGTGATGAAGGCTCACAATGAGGCGCAGGCGGCTTTGCAGTCGAAAGACAACGAAATCGCGCAGTTGAAGTCGCGCGTCGAAATCGAAAGGAGCCGGAGCCAGGTGCGCGAGGCGGAGCTGCTCAAACAGCACGAAAGCGAACTGAAGGCGAAGCAGGAACTCGTTGATTACTACAAGGATCTCAAGACGCGCATGAGCACGAAAATGGTGGGCGAGACGCTGGAAATCCATTGTTCGACGCAGTTCAACCAGCTTTTGCGGCCGATGATGCCCAATGCCTACTTCGAAAAAGACAACGATGCGTCCGACGGTTCAAAGGGCGATTTCATCTTCCGCGACACCGACGAGGGCACAGAATATGTGTCGATCATGTTCGAGATGAAAAACGAGATGGACACCACTGCAACGAAACATCGCAACGAGGATTTCTTCAAGAAATTGGACGACGACCGACGCAAGAAGGGCTGCGAATTTGCCGTGCTGGTGTCGCTGCTGGAGCCCGACAACGAACTCTACAATGGCGGCATCGTCGATGTGTCGTACAAGTATCCGAAGATGTATGTCATTCGTCCTCAATTCTTTATTCCGCTTATCACGCTCCTCGTGCAGACGTCGCGCAAAAGCCTCGAATACAAGCGTGAGCTGGAGGTCGCACGTAGCCAGTCGGTCGATGTGACGAACTTCGAGGCCTCGCTGCTCGACTTTCAGGACAAGTTCGGCCGAAACTACCGCATCGCAAGCGAAAAGTTCAAGACTGCAATCGAAGAGATTGACAAGTCGATTGCCCATCTGCAAAAAATCAAGGAGTCGCTCATCGGTTCTGAAAATAATCTGCGTCTTGCGAACGACAAGGCCCAAGACTTGACAATCAAGCGGTTGACGCGCAATAATCCGACAATGAAGCGGAAGTTCGACGAGGCGCGGCAAACCGCATCGCAGACGGAACCCGCAGCCGAAGTCTGAGCCGCCGTCAGGCGCAGAAAAACAGGAGGCCGACACGAAATGAATCGCGTCGGCCTTCCGCTTGCTATGGAATGGTTTGAAAAGGATTATGCCTTCATCAGTTCGGCGGTCGCCTTCTTACGCAGGTTGATGGTGATTGCAAGGCTGATCAGATAGAGGACGCTCAACACCCAGAAAAGCTGCTGGTAGGTGCCGCCGTACACGTTGATAATCAGGTTTGTAAGCTGGTTGCCCGACATTCCTGCCCAAGCCCAGGCCGAGAGCGCAAAGCCGTGGATCGTGGAGATCTTCTCCATGCCGAATTTGCTGAAAAGCAGCGTCGGCAGCGTCGAGAATCCGCCTCCGTAGCCCGCATTGATCACGCAGAGCAGGATTACCGCAAGCACAATGTGCGGCACGGCGGTGAACGAACAGCTGATTGTGGCGGCTGCGCTCGATGCGAAAATTATGATGTAGATGTGCTCTTTGCGGCGCATGAAGTCGCTCACCGACGAATAGCCGAATCGACCCAAGGTGTTGAACACCGCTGTGGCCGACGACAGCAGTCCGACGCTCGTGATGCCGACAAGCATCGCCAGGTTCTTCTCAAACGAGATGATGGCAAGTCCGCAGGTGATGTTCAGGTAGAAAATCGTCCAGATCTTGATGTACGTCGGGTTGGTGATTATGTTCAATGCGGCCTTCATCGAGAACGGATCTTTCTTCTCGACCCAGCCCTCCGGCTTGCGGATCAGGATTGCGGCAATCAGCATGAAGAAGATGCTGATGCAGGCCATGCTGGTCAACGTCGTCTGAACTCCATAGGCCGCATTGCACCATTCAATGAACGGCGAAAACAGCACTTTGCTCAGTCCGAAACCCGAGATGGCGATGCCGGTGGCAAGTCCTTTGTGCTTCGAGAACCACAGCATCAGTGTCTTGACGGGCGACAGATAGCCCAATCCGAGTCCGATGCCCATCAGACAGCCGTAGCTCAACATCAGTCCCAGAGTGCTGTGCGCGCGGATGGCCCACACCGAGCAGAATAGTCCCGATGCAAAGCAGATGCACGACAGAAGGCTGCTCACGCGGACTGCTTTTTCGACAAATCGGCCGCCGACGGCTGCGCTCATGCCCAGAAAGAAGATGGCCAACGAGAAGGCAAATTCGATGTGCGCCACTGGAATCTCCATTTCATGGGCAATTTCGCCCTTGAGCAGCGACCAACAGTAAACGCTTCCAATGCAACTGTGTAGAAAAAGCGCGGGAATTGCACCACGCATCCATTTGTTGTTCAACATAGTAGGTAAATTTTGGTTCAACGCTGCAAAGGTATTCCTTGCAGCCTGTATTCGTGGTATTAAAAGATGCCAAAAAATGGTAAATTAGAAACAATCTCGTCCGATTTTCCCAAAAATACCATCCTATACTTGCTTTTTACAATTGGATTTGCCACCTTTGCGGCATGAAAAACAAAGCCATTACCAATTACGAATTGTCGCAGCCCACAAATCGTGGGGAGGAGCGTTTCCGTCTGCGTCACATGCCCGAAGCCTTTGAGAAAGAGGGCCTCCGCAATGAGAGTCTTCACACACATTCTTTCTACACCGTCATCTGGTTTCAGGGCGGTGGGGGAGAGCATTTTGTCGATTTCGGCCGATATGACGTCGTGCCAAACCGACTTTTCTTCATTTCGCCGGGCCAGCTGCACTGTTTCGATGCGTTGCACAACCAGACAGGCTACATACTCGAGTTCAGCGACGATTTTTTGCAGGACGAGCTGTCGAGCGAAAGCCTTTATTTAAAGTATGACGTGTTCAATGCGTTCGACACGTTGCCCTATCGCGATGTGCCCGACGATGCGCTCGATGCTCTCCAGAAGGCCATCGACGACATTTCGGCCGAAGAATCGCGTGTCGATGCCTTTGCACACCACGACTGTCTGGCCCTCCTTGTCCGTCTGTTCCTGATAATGATCCAGCGTGCTGGCCGTGTCGATAAATCCGATGAGAATCTGAGCGTTACGTCGCCCAAAAGCCGTCTTTTCGTCCGCTTCCGTCAGATGCTGGAGACGAACTATGCCACGATTCACACCGTCCACGAATACGCTTCGCGACTTGGCATTACGAGCAAGACGCTCACCATCTGCACGCTCGATTGCGCGCATCAGACACCGCTGGCTCTCATCAACGCCCGTCTGTTGCTCGAGGCGCGCCGTCTGCTCCGCTACACCGATTTGTCGAGCAAGGAGGTCGCTTTCCGTCTCGGCTTCGACGATCCGTCATACTTCGTCAAGTTCTTCAAGCGCGAGTCCGGAATGTTGCCGATGGAGTTTCGCGACCTTTCCGCTACGTGATTTTTTCGCTCAGATTAGCCTGATTGCTGTCACGATTCGGCCTGTTCCGATGCCTTCGCGCCGCGCCGAATAGAGCATGTCGTCGTCCGACTTCGTGCAAGGCGGCGTGCAGTCGATGTGACCCAGGTCGATTTCCTCTTCCAGCATGTCGTCCACATTGCTTTGCCAAAGGTCGATGTGCGGTTTTTTGTAATGTCCGACGATGCAGTCGGCGCGTCCTGCGGCGATGAATTGGTCGGCAACCTCTAGTCCCACTTCAAATTGTTCGGGCGAGATGCTCGGCCCCACCATGGCGTAGATGTCGTCGGCCGCGCATCCGAATTCCTCTTTCATCTTCCGTATCGTTTTCTGCACGATGTGCCCCACCGTGCCGCGCCAGCCTGCGTGTATGGCGGCTACTACGCGATTTTTCGGGTCGAAAAGCAGCACCGGGACGCAGTCGGCCGTGCGCACGCCAATCCATTGTCCGACCCTCCGAGTGATGACGGCGTCAGCCTCGATTGTCGTGTCCGATGGCAGGTCTTCGTTTTGTGCTACGCGATTTTCATCGAGCACCACGCGGCCGTTTTCCTTCACGAAGCAGATTCTTGTGCTGTGGATCTGCTTCGGCATCCACACGTCGGCATCGGCCTTCGTGCTTGCTTTCGTCGATGAAAAATGCTCTATTCCTTCCAGTTTCAGCAGTAGCTGCGACTGGAGGACTTTGCCTCTCTCCTTGATTTCTGATAGTTGCATGATGTCCAGAATGCTAAACGAAAATTTTGTCGAGTTTTACGTCCCACGGATCTGTCGGAATCTGCTGGAAAATCTGGCACTTGAATGCAGCACCCCATTTCGGGCAATGCAGATGCGCGAGCAGCCTGTCGTAGTAGCCCTTGCCTCGTCCCATCCGGTCGCCGTCTGTCGTGAAGGCTCGTCCGGGGATGATGGCCAGATCGACCCGTTGCAGCACGTCGTCGGCTATGGTCGGTGCGTCGGCTGTCGGCATCGGCAGAATCACGCTTTTGCCGCTACCTTCGGCGTCTTGGATCAGCAATGAAAGGTCGATTTCGTCGCTCAGTGCGGTGTAGAGCAGCACGGTTTCGGCTTGTTGCCATTCGGCTGTCCCGATTATTTGCAGGCAGACGAAAAGTGAGGCGTTTTCCTTGTCTGAAGGCTTCAGATGTGCAATCGCTGTTTTTACTTGCGCACGTAACTCTGTTTTTGTCATGCTTTTTATTCGTTATTTACTTTATATACAATGCGAAAAACACCGTCTTTATATGATGTCGATGTGATTCTGAAAGAGCCGATTTCGCGTGTGCTTTGCACGTGTTGTCCAATGCAGGCGCAGACGTCATAGTCGCCGATCCTGACCAGCCGCAATGTTTCGGATGCGTTGTCGGGCAGTTTGTCGAGCGGAACTCCGGCTGGCACTTCGTCGCGGCTTACGTATTCAAATGTGACTTTCAAGTCTTTGGAAATCAAATCGTTTATTGTACTTTCGATGACTGCGATTTGCTCTGCTGTCGGCGGCACTTGCATCGGCCAATTGATTTTGCTTTTTTTGCGCTCGATATGGGCGTCTTTCGAGCGGCCGCAGTGGAACATTCTGTCCATTGTCTGATTGAGCAGATGCTCTGCCGTGTGGGCAGGTGCAAACTCTTCTTTGTTGTGCAAGTTTAGTGCAATATTTTCCATTTTGTTGCCTATTTATAATGCAAATTTACATTATTTCACTAATTTGTCAAAATTTTTTAAGTTTTTTGTAGCAATTGTTTGGTGGTTTGAAACAAAATCGCAAACTTTGCACCAAGAAAGAAAAAGAGTCCCCAAATATCTTTTCTCTCTGAATGTTGTTTATTTTGATTCATTTTCGATTCAGGATTTTGGTTTCATGCAACCGCGTTCCCCAAATGTTGTCAGACCTTGAATCTATTATGGTCTCAAAAAGTTTATCGCTATGAAACCCATTAACAAGAACATCTCAACCTTGCTGGCGCTGTTTGGTGCAGTCGTTATGTTCATGTCGTGCTCCGGCACAGAAGACAGGGCATTCACTCGGTTGTCGATTCTCTATGACGATGCCAAGGCTAATGCAAAGAACTATACTGTCGAACAGTGGCGTGTCTATCTCAACGAGTACAACATTGTCGATTCGTTGCTTGCCGAGTGTGAGTTCAGTGAAGAACGTAAGGCCGACGTCAGCCGAATGAAGGGCCGTTGTGCAGCCTACGCGCGCGAAGGTCTGTTGCTCATCGACTCGCGTCAGATCGGCAATTCGCTCAATCAGACTCGTGGTGCCTTCAAGGGATTCTCCGAGATGGATAATGGTCGGATAGAGCATTGAATATGCGTTTTTTACACTCTTCCCTTACATATATTCTGGACTTGTAATCTTGACTTTCGTCGGGAGACAAGTCCTTTTTTTAGTGAAATATGATTAGCAAAGAAAGCATCGAAATAGCCTATTGCTTCCTGCATCAGAAGGAGCGCATCTATCGCTATTCGACGATGGAGTGGCAGCGCGAGGACATCGAATATGCCATTGCTTCGTTCGTTGATGAGATGCCCGATGAACTGTATGACCTTTTGTCCGATGGCCGCCGCGATTACCTTTTGTCGCACGAGCGTTTTGCGGCCGATATGGCCGATGCCATCGCGCAGCTGGAGCAGATGATGGCGTGACTTTCGTGCGTCCGCATTGGCTGGAAACGCAAATCCGGCTCGGAACCTGCCACCTTTTTGGGTGATTCGCGGTTCCGGGCCGGATAGTTTTATGTCCGATGTCTGTCGGCCGAATTATTCTGCGGCATCGTCATCGGCCGAAGCTTCGTCGGCACTTTCTGCGCCGCCTTGGATCTGCGCCATGATCTTCTGCTCGATTTCGGCAGCCAGGTCTGGATTGTCGAGCATGAGCTGTCGCGTAGCGTCGCGGCCCTGAGCCAGCTTGCTGCCGTTGTAGCTGTAGAACGAACCGGACTTCTTGATGACGCCGTAGTTGACGCCCAAATCGACCACTTCGCCGCTGCGGCTGATGCCCTCGCCGTACAGGATGTCGAATTCGGCCTTGCGGAACGGAGGTGCAACCTTGTTTTTCACAACCTTGACGCGCACGCTGCTGCCGATGGCCTCGTCGCCCACTTTCAGCGTCGTCACGCGGCGGATGTCAAGTCGCACCGATGCGTAGAACTTCAGTGCGTTGCCGCCCGTCGTCGTTTCGGGGTTGCCGAACATCACGCCGATCTTCATACGCAGCTGGTTGATGAACAGCATACAGGTGTTGGACTTCGAGAGAATGCCGGTGAGCTTACGCAGGGCCTGGCTCATGAGGCGGGCCTGCAGACCGACGTGGTTGTCGCCCATTTCGCCGTTGATTTCTGCCTGCGGAACGAGGGCTGCCACGGAGTCGATGACGATGATGTCGATTGCACCGGAACGAACGAGGGTTTCGGCGATGTCAAGAGCCTGTTCACCGGTATCCGGCTGGGAAACGAGCAGGGATTCGATATCGACACCGAGCTTGCGGGCGTAAACGGCGTCAAAAGCATGTTCTGCGTCGATGAAGGCTGCTACGCCACCGAGCTTCTGGGCTTCTGCAATGGCATGCAGGGTAAGAGTAGTCTTACCGGAAGATTCGGGTCCGTAAATTTCGATGATACGGCCGCGGGGGAAACCTCCCACGCCGAGGGCCATGTCGAGCTGGATGCAGCCGGTCGGGATGACGGGAATGTCTTCGACGGGCTGCTGGCCGAGTGCCATGATGGAACCTTTACCATAATTCTTTTCAATCTGGGCGATGGCGGCTTCTACTGCCTTTGCCTTGTCTGCGGAAAGGTTGCTGGTCGGGGTTGTTGTTTTCTTAGCCATATTGGACTCCATTTTGTTTTTTTTCGTTTTTAAATATAACATT
>DFJU01000150.1:22245-22538 GCA_002373755.1 Bacteroidales bacterium UBA3663
CACTATACACGCTTTTTTCGCGCACACAAGTGCGGTTTCCTGCGAAAATTTTACAAAAAGCCGTGTTTTTTTTACCATTGGCCACTGCCATCCATACGGTGCCGACAGGTTTGCCGGGTTCTGCGCCACCCGGGCCTGCGATTCCGGAGGTGGCGATTGCCCACTGGCAACCGAACTTTTTGCGGGCACCTTCGGTCATGTTGAGCACCGTTTCGGCAGAAACGGCCCCCTTTTCCTCGAGAACGGAATGCGGGACTCCGAGAAGGGCTTCCTTGATTTCGTTCTGGTAGGCG
>DFJU01000110.1 GCA_002373755.1 Bacteroidales bacterium UBA3663
TATCAGCCTCGTGTTGACCAACTTGTTAAGGTAGCTCCCAAAATCATCGAAATGGGCTGCTGGGATCGTGTAGAAACCAATGGTGGCGGCTTCGAGCAGGTCAACTTGCTCTACGGCGAGAACCCGAACAAGTCTGTACGCGAATGGACCAAGCCTTTCCATGAGGCAGGTATCCAGACACACATGCTGGATCGTGCCCTCAACGGTCTGCGCATGTTCCCTTGTTCCAAGGATCTGCGCAAACTCTTCTATAAGGTAAAGAAGGCTCAGGGCACCGACATCACCCGCATCTTCTGCGGCTTGAACGACCCTCGCAACGTCATCCCTTCTATCGGCTATGCCAAGGAGGCTGGCATGATTGCACAGGCATCTCTCTGCATCACCTTCTCTCCTATCCACACCGTCGATTACTACGTTAATTTGGCCAAGACCTTCATCGAGGCAGGCGCTGACGAAATCTGCTTGAAGGATATGGCTGGCATCGGACGTCCAGAGTCATTGGGCAAGATTGTCAAGGGCATCAAGGCCATCAAGAAGGATATCGTCATCCAGTATCACTCACATGCCGGTCCTGGCTTCAACGTTGCCTCTATCCTGGAGGTTGCCAAGGCTGGTTGCGACTATATCGACTGCGGTATGTCACCTCTCTCTTGGGGTACCGGCCACGCCGACATCATCACCGTTCAGGAGATGTTGAAGGATGCTGGCTTCAAGGTGAAGGACATCAACATGAAGGCTTACATGGAGGTACGTACCATGATCCAGGAGATGATGGACGATTTCCTCGGCTACTATATTCCAGCCCTCAACCACTTGAACAACTCCCTGTTGGTTAAACCTGGTCTGCCTGGCGGTATGATGGGTTCACTCATGACCGACCTGGAGGAGAACCTGGAAGGTCTGAACCGCTGGAAGGAGAAGAACGGTCAGCCAAAGCTCTCGACCGACGAACTCCTCATCAAGCTCTTCGACGAAGTGGCTTATGTATGGCCTCGCGTAGGTTATCCTTGCTTGGTTACTCCATTCAGCCAGTATGTCAAGAACCTCGCCCTCATGAACGTCATGCAGATGGAGAAGGGCAAGGAGCGTTGGAGCCTCATTGCCGACAATATCTGGGATATGATTCTCGGCAAGTCAGGTCAGTTGCCTGGTCCTGTTGCGCCTGAGTTGGTCGAGTTGGCCAAGAGCCAGGGCCGTCAGTTCGAGACCGAAGATCCTCAGACCTATGCACCTGACTGCCTGGACGAGTTCCGCGCCAAGATGAAGGCCAATGGCTGGGAGTTGGGTCAGGACGACGAAGAGCTCTTCGAGTACGCTATGCACCCATCGCAGTATGAGGCATACAAGAGCGGCAAGGCTAAGGCCGACTTTGAGGCCGACCTCGCCGAGCGCAAAGCCAAGAAGGCTTCGGCCGGCACAGGCGCTATCAAGGCTCAGGATCTCAAGGTTACCGTCAATGGCGAGACCTACACCGTAAGCATCGCTCCAAATGATGGCTCTCAGGCTGCAGCTCCTGCCGCTGCCGGTGCTGCCCCAGTTGCCGCTGGCGAGGGTGCTGATGTGCTCGCTCCACTGGAGGGCAAGTTCTTCCTCGTGAAGAATGCATCCGAGGCTCCTGTCAAGGTTGGCGACATGGTCAAGAAGGGCCAGACCATCGGCTACATCGAGGCCATGAAGACCTACAACGCCGTTGCTGCCGACTGCGATGGCCAGATTACCGCAATCTTGGTCAACCCGGGCGACAAGGTATTTGAGGATGATCCGATTTTCAAAATCAAGTGAGCCAAGCTCGCTTGATTTTGAAAATCGAATTACAAATTACTAATTACAGATTACCTCTTTCGCATGAAAGAAGAAAATGTTGTAATGAGTAAGGCCGAAGAATTTGCCATTCGCATCTGCAACCTATATAGCTATCTCTATGACAATAAGAAAGAAACTATAATCAGCAAGCAGATTATGCGCTCAGGCACATCCATCGGAGCAAACATTGCTGAAGCTGTTTTTGCTGAGTCGCCATCCGACTTCGTCCACAAACTGCGGATTGCAAGGAAAGAGGCGAACGAAACCAAATATTGGCTCAGACTATTGTCCCGCTCGAACAAACTGACTGAATCGGAATTCGAATCATTGCACAACGACTGTGACGGATTGCTGAGGATGTTGAGCAAAATCATCCTGACTTGCGATGCGAAACAGGGAGTCAATGAATAGTGTCGGCACACGGAAGTAATTTGTAATTAGTAATTTGTAATTCAAAAAATTTAATTTTTTGTAAAAAATGGACTTCAGTACAATTTTTGAAAAATTATATGAGATGACCGCGTTCAGCAACATTGCGGCTGAACCGACATTCCTCATCATGTATGCGCTCGGCTTCCTGTTCCTCTATCTGGGCATCGCCAAGCACTACGAGCCATTGCTGCTCATTCCGATTGCGATGGGCATCCTGTTGGCCAACTTCCCAGGCGGCGAAATGGGTGTCTATGGCGCTACCGATCTGGTCATCAACGGCATCAACTATCACAATGCCATCACTTTGTCCGATGGTTCATTGGCCAACTCCTTCCTTGCCACATTGAAGGACGGCACACAGGCATACATCTACGGCGATCCTGTCACAAAGATTCCGTTCGACGTATATCACTGCTCACTGCCACAGATTGCTCACGATCTCGGCCTGATGAACATGATCTACTACTGGCTCATCAAGACCGGTTTCATCCCACCGGTAATCTTCATGGGCGTAGGTGCCATGACCGACTTCGGTCCAATGCTCCGCAACCTGAAGCTCGCCATCTTCGGCGCTGCTGCACAGATTGGTATCTTCAGCGTCATTCTGGTAGCCGTCGGTTCGGGCGCATTCACTCCGCAGGAGGCCGGAGCGCTCGGCATCATCGGTGGTGCCGATGGTCCTACTGCCATCTACACTACCATCAAACTGGCTCCTCACCTCCTTGGCCCTATCGCCATTGCCGCCTACTCGTACATGGCATTGGTTCCAGTCATCATCCCATTGGTCGTAAAACTCTGCTGCACCAAGAAGGAGCTGGAAATCAACATGAAGGAGCAGGACAAGCTCTATCCAAACACGTTGCAGATCAAGAATCTGCGCGTAGCGAAAATCATCTTCCCGATTTTCGTAACCGTGCTGGTTGCCATCATCGTTCCATCGGCCGTATCGCTGATCGGTATGCTGATGTTCGGTAACCTGATCAAGGAAATTGGTTCGGACACAAGCCGTATCGCCGACACTGCATCCAACGCACTGATGAACATTGCGACCATCTTCCTGGGTCTCTCTGTAGGCGCCACGATGACCGTGCAGTCGTTCCTCAACTGGCAGACAATCGGCATCGTAGCCGGCGGTTTCTGCGCATTCGCAGTCTCTATCGCAGGTGGTATCCTCCTTGTAAAGCTGTTCAACGTATTCTCCAAGAAGAAGATCAACCCGCTTGTCGGCGCCTGCGGTCTGTCGGCCGTACCAATGGCAAGTCGCGTAGCAAACGACATCGCAACGAAAATCAATCCGAAAAACAATATATTGAACTATTGCATGTCGGCCAACATCTCAGGAGTCATCGGATCTGCTGTTGCGGCCGGCGTATTGATTGCTTTCCTTCGATAAACAAAAATTTCGATTCGATGCAAAAAATCCTTACAATCGGGCTGCTGTGGACTCTCTCTGCAGCAGCCTTTTCGCAAACTGCCTATCAGTTGGACAACATGTCCACCGAGTTTCTGAACCGAGGTCTTGTGGCGATGCGTCAGACGGAAGACAGCATGTCCGTCTCGTGGCGACTATTGCGCGACGACCCCGAAAGTGTAACCTTCGACCTCATTGCCGAGGGAAAGACATTGGCCAAAAACACATCGGCCACCTACATCAAGCTTTCCACGAAGGAATTTGACTTTTCACGGCCAATAACCTTCACCGTGCGCGCCCACAGCAAGAAGGGCAAGGTGGCCGATGCGCTGCAAGAGGCGACCTACACACTGCCGGCCAATGCTCCATTGGGCTACATCGACATTCCGCTGGACAAACCAGAAGACGGCTGGTTCGACCTCTACACGAGCTATAGCTATTCGGCCAACGACTGCACTGTGGCCGATGTGGATGGCGACGGCGAACTGGAAATCATCTTGAAATGGGACCCGTCAAACGCCCACGACAACTCGCACAACGGACGCACAGGCAACGTCTTCGTCGATTGCTACAAAATCTCGAACGGCAAGCCTTCTGGCCAAAAGTACCTTTGGCGCATTGACCTCGGACAAAACATCCGCGCCGGTGCCCACTACACGCAAATCATGGCTGCCGACCTCGATGGCGACGGCAAGGCCGAAATCGTCATGAAGACGGCCGATGGGACAATCGACGGCAAAGGCAAGGTGATTGGCGACAGCTCGGCCTGCTGGGTGAACGAATTCGGCCACATCAATGCCGGTCCGGAATATCTCACCGTGTTCAGCGGCGAGACGGGCGAGGCTCTCTACACCACCGACTACGTGCCCGAACGCGGCGCAGCTGGCCTGTGGGGCGACCTCAAGTCGAACCGCAGCGAACGCTATCTGGCGTGCGTGGCCTATCTGGGAAATACATCGGCCAAGACGGGCAAACTGCTGCCATCGGTCGTCATGTGCCGTGGCTACTACACCCGCGTAGCAATTGTGGCGTGGGACTGGGACGGCCGCGAACTGAAGCAGCGATGGTTCTTCGACAGCTACGAGGGTGCAACATTGGCCGACAAAGGCACGAAATGGATTGTCGAAAAACCCGGTCCGTGGGGCGACTTCTCAGGTCAGGGCGACCATTCTCTGGCCGTGGCCGATGTCGATGCCGACGGATTGGACGAAATCATCTACGGCTCGTGCACCATCGACCATAACGGCAAAGGCCTGTATTCCACGAAGTTGGGACACGGCGACGCGATGCACGTCACGCAATTCCTGCCCAACGACGACCAACTCTACGTCTGGCAATGCCACGAAGTGCACGGCACCGGTTCGACGCTGCGCAACGCACGCACGGGCGAAATCCTGTTCCAGATTCACTACGCGGGCGATTGTGGCCGATGCATGGCTGCCGACATCGACCCGACCAACCCAGGCGTCGAAATGTGGTCGCTCTGCACCGATGGCATCCGCAACTACAAGGGAGAACTGCTCTCCAACCCGCAGGGGCTGTCGTACAACATGGGCGTCTGGTGGGACGGCGACACGCTACGCGAATTGTTGGACAAAACCACAATCACGAAGTACGACTGGACGAACAAGAGCATCAAGACCGTCACCCGGTTTGAGGGCGTACACAGCAACAACGGCACCAAAGCCGTCCCTGCGCTGCAAGGCGACCTGCTGGGAGATTGGCGCGAGGAAGTGCTGCTGCCATCGCTCGACAATGAGCATCTGTACCTGTTCATGACGCCCTACGAGACATCCTACCGCTTCACCACGCTGCTGCAGGACGTTCCCTACCGCCACACGCTCACCGTGCAGAACGTCGGCTACAACCAGCCGACCCAGCTCAGCCATCCACTGAAGTGAGTATTCACCAACTAAATCTTAAAAATCATGAGAAGAGAAGCATTTAAAATGTTCCTGAATCCGGGACAAAAGGAAGAGTACAAACGTCGTCACCAGAATCTCTTTCCCGAGCTGCGCCGACTGCTCAGCGAATCGGGCGTGAGGAACTACAGCATCTATCTGGACGAGGACACCAACACGCTCTACGCCTACCAGGAGCTTGAGGGCGACGGTGGCAGCCAGGACCTCGGCGCGACGGAAATCTGCCAGAAATGGTGGGCCTACATGGCCGACATCATGGTGTGCAATCCCGACAACAGCCCAGTCAGCATCCCGCTGCCCGAGATGTTCCACATGGATTGACGACGCACGCAAACAACCGACAAAAAAAGGATATAATGTTTTGAAAATTTGAACATTATATCCTTTTTTGTATTGAGCGACGATTCAACCCATCAAGACATCTAACATTTCCAAAATTGGCTCCCAAAAATCCCGAAGGGTTGATCGATTGTCTCGTCTTCCCTTCGGGAGTTGGTTTATAAAATGTAGTGTGGTTTTACCGCTGTTCATACTCGTCCCAATCGCTGCGACGACGGGCAGCATCGGCCGTACCGACACCGCCGATGGGGATTTCGCCGCCGCCCGGGATGCTGTTGGCAATCACGCCCTCGGTCGAGATTTCATAGACCTCGATGGCCGGTTTATTGTAGGCTCGTCTCATCGTACAAACAGTTTTTTGTGGTTCTTGACATACAGGCCCGACTTCAGCGCCGCCGTGCCGTTCACCCTGCGGCCGTCGAGCGTATAGACCTCGTCATGTTTTTGGCCGATGGCGTTCACCTCGCTGATGGCCGTCTCGCTCTCCTCAATCTCAATGCCGTCGATGGAGATGCGCATCATCGCGGCAAGGGATTCTGCCGGCGAACCGTCCTTGTTCTCCACCGCCAGATACCAGCGTTGCGGCTTCAGCCCGCTGTCGGCATTGGCCATGCGCACCAGCGTGCCACCGCCCATCGCGTAGTAGTTGTTGGCGTACATCACCGCGCCCGAAACGCCTGCATAGGTGCCTCGAATCTTGAATACAGCTCGCGTAGTGGAACATTCGATTTCGGACTCTTCCGTCGCCTTCACCTCGACATCGGTCATGGTCAATGTCACATCTCCGGCCGATGCCGACTTGATGAGATACGGATAGTTCGGCTGGGTCGCACCGCGCTTCAGGTAGAGGAATTCCAGCGTCGTCTGGTCGAACTCGCCGTCATCGTCGGTGTCGTACATGTGCGTGTCGTTCAGCTCGGCCACCTCAAGCCCATATTTGTCCAATGTGTCGATTGGAATGGAGAATGGCACGTAAAGTGCCTGCCACTTGTCGGCCGACGAGAACGTGCGGCTATAGTTCACCGTCTCGTAGGTGTGGGCCAATGGGAATGAAATCACGTCACCATCGTTGACGGCCAATTCCGTTGCCGTGATGGTTTCAGCATACGAGCCGATGACCGACAGGTCGTGGTCGGGCATGACCATGTCGTCGGGCAAGCCGCTCCATCCCAAGAACGTGTAACCCTCTCGTTCGGGAGCCTCGATAGGCGTGATGGTCGCCCCCTCTTC
>DFJU01000124.1:0-6979 GCA_002373755.1 Bacteroidales bacterium UBA3663
TGACTTGCAGTTTGAGGCTCGCACCGAACTTGATGTCTGCCTGTACATTCTCGCCCACGAAACTGCGCTCATAGAATAGCGATTTAGATTTATTCGGGTAATAATACAAGGCTTCATTCAAAATATGCTTGCTGTTGAACTTGACGTCATAATCATATCGGGTATCGTTGGCATAGAACGATACGTGCATTTCCGTTGGCTCATCTTTGGTGAGGACAAACGGAATGCAGCCACCGATTCCTTCTGTGGCGTCCGACTTAGGCATAACCAACAGACGGAACACCTCGTTCATGGCTATCAACATATTCGACTTGCCCGAAGCATTTGAACCATAGAGGATGCCTAACTTGTACAAGAACACACCATCAGCCACTTCGGTGACAAGTTCCGATGAAGAGCCTTTGGCTATGAAATTTAGCTCTTGTTTATCGCGTATGGAGAGGTAATTCCTTACCCAGAAATCTCGTATCATAGAATAAAATTTGCTTGTTTTTGTGATTTTGCTACAAAAATGCGAATAAAATACTATATATTATGTGTTATAGCTGTTAAATGTGGTAATTGTTGTACGATTTTACATTTATTTAACCTTTTGTTTGAAATTGAGATGGCAAATTAGGTCTGATTTTTTCCCCTTTATAGAATTTGCGCAACCGTATCGTTCTCTTTTGATAATCATACCTTTTTTGGTCAACGGATTGATTTCCGTTGGCTTTTTGCTTGTACAGACAGAGTTGACAGAAGAAAATGTGCTCCTTTTGACGCAGATTTTTTGCATTTCAGGGAAATTTCATTATCTTTTTTGCGCGCCCGAATTTTTGAAAGTATCTACATACAATCGTATTATTGAAAAATGTTCCGAAAATTAAGTTTATTGGCGTTGTTGATTGTGTCATTCTCGGCCATTTCAGCACAAAAAATCGTTTATCAGACCGATGCATCGACCGATGCCCTCACGTCGCTCAAGGTTGAAGGCGATGCGACTGGCATGAACTGGTTGGTGCGCACCGACGGTTCGCAATATGCCTGGATTGGGAAGCAGTACCAGTGGGGCACGTTGCGCAATCTGGACGGCAGCGAGGTGGAGGGTCTGTCGTGCAAGGTGACGCGCCGCTATGACGGCAACGACCTCGTCGAGACCTACCTCATCCGCAACACGTCGCACGCCAACATCGAGCTGTCGCAGTTGCAGATATACACCCCGTGGAACGACAACTATCCCGACGCAAACACTTGTCGTACATTGCGTTGCAATGCGCATGTCTGGGCAGCTGAGCGTTGTACCTACGCCATGCGAATGGGCGGAAAGGGTCCGCACGTGGGCATGATGCTCGAAGAAGGTTCCATCAGCGCTTATGCCATCAGTGAACGTGGTATGGAGAAGGGCGGCTCGAACACGCGCGGTATCATCTCGCTCATCCCCGAAACCTTCACGCTGATGCCGGGTCGCGTCTATATGCTGCGTTGGCGCATTTTCAGCTTCAACGACGAGGAGGATTTCTTCCGGAAGATGGTCGCCAAGGGTGGCGTGCGCGTCAAAGCCGACAGGTATGTGGCCAAGATGGACGAGAACATCAACGTGCAGATCATCACCCGCGAGGGCGTCAAGACAGAGGTCAACCCCATCCGTCAGACGGGCGAACAGCGCATCGAAATCAACGGTGGAAAGGGTCGCCGCACGCACATTGAGGTGTTCGGCCTGTTGAGCATCGAACAGTTGCTTGAAAGCCGCGCGCAGTACATCATGGATTATTAGCAGTTCAAGGATGCCGGTAGCGAGTTCTATGGTGCCTATCTGCCATACGACCGCACGTCGAGCAAGATGGTGCAGGCATGGAAGGCCGACAAGAAACGGTCGGACATGAATGCAGGCCGCGAACGTCTGGGCATGGGCATCTTCATGGCGCTCTACGCGCAATTTGCCAAGAAGCATCCCGGCGACTGCTACATCGACCAGCATTTCCTTTCGGTCTCAATCGACCTCTACGCGAAGTTCGTGCGTACGTTACAGTCGGACAGCTACACGACCTACAGTTCGCCGCACCGCAACGACAAGGTGCGCATCTACAACTATCCGTGGGTGGCGCATTTCTATTGCGAGATGTTCAAGCTGACGCAGGAGAAGCGGTATTTGACCGATGCCTATCGGACGCAGATGGCGCAGTTCCGTGACGGGGGCATGAATTTCTATGCTATCGACATGCCGGCGATGCGCGCTACCGCCAGCGTGCCAAGGACTGTCTCTTGGGCAACCTGCTGCTGTTCGACAGCCAAGGTTTCGGCAGTTGCGCCTACCAATATCCCGACTACGTGAACGGCAAGACGGCACGTTTCGCCAATCCTTGCGCCAACGATCAGGATTGGGCACTGGTCTATTTGCTCATGTTGAAGGACTCGGTGTTCTGAAAAATCCGCGTAGTAAATCAATCACGACATAAAAAAGGCTTGAGTTGAGATGCTAAAGCCTTTTTTCGTGTGTTTTGCGTTCAGAATTTGTAGAAAACAGTATCATTTTTTTTCCTGTCGTCCAATATCCCGAAAACTGCTTATCTTTGCACCTCGTCCAAATGAAAAAGAAACAATACGTGGCTATCGACCTGAAGTCGTTCTACGCTTCCGTCGAGTGCGTTGACAGGGGGCTCGACCCGTTGTCGACCAACCTCGTCGTGGCCGATGTGAGCCGCACGGAGAAGACCATCTGTCTGGCCGTGTCGCCGTCGCTCAAGGCATACGGGATTGGCGGTCGTGCGCGTCTGTTTGAGGTCGTACAACGTGTACGCGAGGTCAATCGGGAGCGGAGCCTGAAAGTGGGCCGTCGTCTGGTCGGAAAGTCGTCCGATGACAATGCGTTGCGGCAGCATCCGGATTGGGCCGTTGACTACATTGCCGCCCCGCCGCGAATGTCGCGCTACATCGAAATTAGCACGAAAATCTACAGCATTTACCGTCGCTACGTGGCTCAAGAGGATATACACGTGTATAGCATCGACGAGGTGTTCATGGACGTGACGCCATATTTGGAGCACTATCGGATGACGGCCCACGAACTGGCTCTGCGCATGATTCGCGATGTGCTCAATGCGACGGGCATCACGGCTACGGCCGGCATCGGCACGAACCTTTATCTTTGCAAGGTGGCGATGGACATCGTTGCAAAACACCTTCCGGCCGACAAGGATGGCGTGCGTATAGGCGAGCTGGACGAGATGAGCTATCGCCGCCAACTGTGGAACCATCGGCCGCTGACGAGTTTCTGGCGTGTCGGACACGGCATCGCAAAACGGTTGGCCATGTACGGCATCGATACGATGGGAAAAATCGCGCGCCAATCGGTTAAGAATGAGTCTGTTCTGTATAAAATGTTCGGGGTAAATGCCGAATTGCTCATCGACCATGCCTGGGGCTGGGAGCCTTGCACGTTGGCCGATGTGAAAGCCTACCGTCCGATGTCGAGTTCGTTGAGCAGCGGGCAGGTGCTGAGCGAGCCATACACGTGGCAGAAGGCGCGCGTCGTGTTGCGCGAGATGGCCGATGCCGCAGCTCTCGACCTTGTGGCCAAGCGGCTCGCCACCGACCAGCTGGTGCTCAGTGTGGGCTACGATGTGGAGTGCCTGACGCGGCCAGAGATTCGCTACGCGGGTCCGGTGGCTGTCGATCATTATGGCCGACGTGTCCCGCTGCCGGCTCACGGTTCGCAGAACTTGGAACGGCCGACGTCGTCGGCGCGCATCATCTGCGAGGCCGCTGTCGCACTGTTTGACCGCATTGTGCAGCCGAACATGCTGGTGCGCCGTCTCAACCTGACCACAAATCACGTAGTGTCGGAAGATGCCATAGGCCGCAAAAGCGAACCTGTGCAGCTCGACCTTTTTGCCGACTATGATGAACTGCGCCGCCGCCAGCTTGACGAACGTGAGGCATTGGACAAGGAACGCCGTGTGCAGGAGGCCATGCTTGCCATCAAACAACGATATGGGAAGAACGCCATCTTGCGCGGCACGAACTTTGAAGATGGAGCGACTGCCATCGAACGTAACGGCCAGATTGGTGGCCACAAAGCTTGAAGATATGGAAGACGATTACGAAGACATCATCGCTTTGCCGCATCATGTGTCGCGCCAGCATCGGCCGATGCCACTTGCTGACCGTGCCGCCCAATTTGCGCCTTTCGCTGCCTTGACGGGCTACGAAGAGGCTGTGCAGATGGCCGACGACGCGTTTGTGGCCAAGATGGAGGAGAAGAATGAGGAGCCGCTGGACGGTGCTAATCTGTAGCCGACGTCGCTCAATATTACGGTAATGATTGTATAAAAAATCGAACCTGCAGGTACTCTCGTATCTGCAGGTTCTGCGATGATTTGGAATAGGAGAAAAATGTATTTGATGTTTACCTTTTGAAAATCAAATTATTAGTTTGCAGGAGCTTCGGCTGGAGCCTCAACTGGAGCAGCTTCGGTCTCAACATTTTCCGGAGTGCTCATGGCGCTTTCAACTGCGCCGTCCTGCAACACGCTGCCTTGTTCTGCAACGCTCTTGTGGGTTGTGACGGTGCAAAGGATGCACAGCACTGCAATCACGCTCATCAAAGTCCAGGTAGCCTTCTCGAGGAAGTCGGCTGTTTTGGGAGCACCCATAATCTGGTTGGACGACTGGAATCCGGCAGCCAAACCGCCGCCTTTTGATTTCTGAATAAGAACGATCGCAATCAGCACAATGGCGAGAATCACGATGATTGGAACAAGAATAGATGTCATTTTTTAGTATTGTTTGTTTTATTGATTTTTTTCGATTCGGGAGCCTTTTGAAACTCTTTCTGAAGGGATATAACCTTCTCCAGATACCGGATTTGGTCTGCGAAATTACCGCTTTTTTTCGAGTATTGCAAATTAAGTTGCGAAAAAATTGTGAGCGCCTGTTCAAATTTGTGCTGTTTGACGTACAACTTGGCCAAACTTTCGGTCAAGAATGCCTTTTCGCGTATCAGTTCGGGGTCTGGCGTCGGCACATTTTCGATTGGGACATCGGCTTTCGGCACGAGCAGTTTGCCGTCTTTGTCGGCCATCAGGAATTGGTCGATGAGGCTGTCCTGGTCAATGCCGTCATTCGCGTCGCCAGATACAATAAGGTCGTCGTCGGCATCGCTGCCGCTGGGGAGGTCCGGCCGTTCGGCAAGTGCGTCGAGCGGAGAGTCGGTCGCGACGGCTGCGATTTGGCTTTCGATGTCGATGCCGGGCAAATGCTGCTGGCTCAGGAACTGGTCGATGAGCAGGAAATCGTCGTCGTCGCAGGTTGTGCTGTTTTCGTCGCGTCGTTGCTGCTCAAGCTGGCGCATCAGCTCAATCCAGGCATGTTCGCCGTTGTTGACGAGCAGGAACAGTTGGGTGCGGTCGGGCATGGCGCAGGCGGCATTCTGTAGTTGTCGGCCGAGTTCGATGCTGTGAGTGTTGGCCAAGGCAATGCTGTACAGCATCCTGTAGGCCGCGCAATAGGGGTATTGCGCAATGAGCCGAGGCAATTGTTCGACTGCCTCGGTGCTCATGGATTCGGGATTCTGTAACCAATTGTCTATCATTGTGTACGATTACCAGTTCGCTACGGTTGCGTTGAAGATTTCTTCGACGATTTCGTCAATCATCTCGTTGCATAGGTCTTCCTGCACGTCGGTGAGGAGCTGAGTGGCGTCGAAATCGCGGTAGGCCGAAAATTCCTTCTCGAAGTTGTCTGTCGGGTGTGGCTTGCTGACGAACTTAACCTTGATTTTGATGGTGAGGCGGGTTTCCGATGCGTAGGCGTCGCTCTTGACGGCCTGTGGCGAGAGGGAATAGCCCGTGATGGCGCCGCTCAGTTGCAGGTCGCCGTCTTTTTTGACCTGCGTCAGACGTGTCTGTGCGGCATATTTCGCCTGCAATTCGTCGTTGAAGTTGACGGCCAATGGTGCATAGACCAACGTCGCCTTGATCGGGAAATTCTCGAAGCTGATGGTCTTTGTCGTGGTGTAGTCGATGCTTGCGCCATTCAGTTTGTAGCTGATGGTGCAGGCCGACAGGAGCGTCGAGGCGAGGAGTGCAAGAAGCCAGTTTTTCATCTGTTATGCCTTGGATTTGTCGGTCAAGCCGTATTCGATGATTTTGCGGTGGATGGTGCGTTCGGAGATGCCGAGTTCTTCGGCCGCCTTGCGCTTGTTGCCGCCGTTGCGTTGCAGCGATTCGACGATGGCGGCACGTTCGCGGTCGCGTTTCGAGAGCGGTTGTGTGGCCGATGGTTTTTCGTCGGCCGATGCGGATTCGTCCATTTCGACCTCGACGGCCTCCTGCTCCTCAAAGTCGTCGTCCTGCTTCTTGTAGGGGCGGCCGATGCCTTGTCCGTCGCCGGCTGGAGCGAGCGCGTGGCTGTTTGTCGGGGTGGGGGCCGATGTCACGTCGGACAAGCCCAACTTCTGGCGCACCTCGTTCAGCTGGTTCTGCATGTTGAAAAGCAGCTGGTAGAGGAATGCCTTTTCGCCCGGCTTGAACATGTCGTCGTTGTGCTGGTCGGCATCGCCCACGGTGACTCTTGACTCGAATTCGGGCAGATGGCGGCGCAACACCTCTTCGCCGACGGGTCGTTCGTCTTCGGTGATGCAGAGTTCTTCGACCAGATGGCGCAGCTGTCGCACATTGCCCGGCCAGCTGTAGGCTTCGAGGGCGCGTTGTGCTTCGGGTGTGAGTGAGATTCGTTCCTTGCGGTAGCGCGATGCGAAGTCGCTCGAAAATTTTCGGAACAGCAGATAGATGTCCTTGCCACGGCTGCGCAGTGGCGGCACGCGGATGATGATTGTCGAGAGGCGATAGTAAAGATCCTCGCGGAATTTGCCTTGTTCGATGGCTTTCAACAGGTTGCGGTTGGTCGCAGCCACGATTCGCACGTCGGTCTTCTTCACTTCCGATGAGCCCATGCGTTGGAATTCGCCCGATTCGAGCACGCGCAGCAGACGGGCCTG
>DFJU01000124.1:7070-10874 GCA_002373755.1 Bacteroidales bacterium UBA3663
TCGTCGAGGAAGATGGTGCCGCCGTTGGCCACCTCGAAGTAGCCCGCATGGTCGGCAATCGCTCCGGTGAACGAGCCTTTTGTATGTCCGAAAAGTTCGCTGTTGATGGTGCCCTCGGGCAGCGCGCCGCAGTTGATTGCGATGCACTTCTTGCTGCTACGCGAACTGTAGCGGTGTATGATTTTGTGGAAGTCCTCCTTGCCGGCTCCGTTTTCGCCCAGAATGAGCACGTTCACGTCGTAGGGCGCGGCCTGAACTGCGGTCGATATGGCCTGCAAAAGTTCCGTGCAGGTGCCTATGATGCCAAATTCGTGCTGTGCTTGGATAACGTCTGCGTTCATCTTAAGGTCAATTTTAACAAGCCGCGAATATAGTCCATTTCCGCCACACGGCAAAAATTTGATTTGAAAATTTTATGGGGTTAAGCTTTTTTCACTACCTTTGCAGAAAAATTCCCAAATGGTTCAGGAAATCAAATCCCTCTACATTCAGTTTTTCGGCAAAAACCCCGTTTCAGAGGAGCGAATCGGCGGTTCGGCCAGCAATCGAGTATATATCAGACTGACGGATTCCGACGGCAAATCGGTCATCGGCGTGGGTTGTCCCGACCCGCTCGAAAAGCGTGCTTTCTGCGAGTTGGCCGATGTCCTCCGCTCGCAGGGCGTGCGTGTGCCGCGCGTCATCGTCGAACAGGGCAACTGCTACCTGCAGGAAGACCTCGGACGCACGTCGCTCTACGACCTCATCGGCCGATGCCAGAAGTCGGGCACGTGGGACGACGAGACCGTCGGGCTGCTGCACCAGGTGATGCGCGACCTGCCCGAAATCCAGAGCAAGGGACTACGCGGATTTGACCTGACGCATTGTTGCCGCGAGCAGCATTTCTCGGCCATGAACGTGCGCTGGGACCTCAACTACTTCAAATATTGCTTTCTGAAGGGCACGGGCGTCACCATCGACGAACTGCGTCTGCAGGCCGATTTCGACCGTCTGGAGGAGCGGCTCCTGTCGATTGCGGCATCGACCAATGGCTTTTTCCTCTACCGCGATTTCCAGTCGCGCAACGTGATGGTGCATGACGGAAAACCCTACTACATCGACTTCCAGGGCGGCTACGAGGGGCCTTTCTACTACGACGTGGCATCGTTCCTGTGGCAGGCGCGTGCTGGCTATCCGACGGCGTTGCGCGAGTCGTTGCTCGACACCTATTTCAACGCGCTACGCGAATTTTTTACCGTTTCGGCCGATGATTTCCGCCGCAATCTGGAGCAGTTCGTGCTGTTCCGCCTGTTGCAGGTGCTTGGTGCATACGGCCTACGCGGCATCGTCGAACGGAAGGCCGCATTCCTCAGTCCGATTGCACAGGCATTGGCCATGTTGCGCGAGGTCGGCCTCGACTATGCGTATCTGCACGAGGTGTTGCGCGCGGTCGATGAGACTCCGTTCGGACGGTCGATAGCCATCGGCCAAAACACTGAAAATGCGCGGCTTACGGTAAAAATTACGAGCTTTTCGTACAAGAAGGGCATTCCCGACGACTTTTCGGGCAACGGCGGCGGTTTCGTGTTCGACTGCCGCGCACCGCACAATCCGGGTCGCTACGCGGAATATAAGCATCTGACCGGCCTCGACCAGCCAGTAATCGACTTCCTGGAGGGCCGTGACGCGAATCCGGAGCATCGGCCAATAGGGTGCGAACTCACCATGCCGCAATATATGGAGCACGTCTATGCCTTGGTCGATCCTGCCGTCGAGACCTATCGCCGGCGCGGTTTCACGAGCCTGATGGTGAGCTTCGGCTGCACGGGCGGACAGCATCGCAGCGTGTATGGCGCGCAACATTTGGCCGACCATATCCGCGCGAAGTTCCCCGACGTGGAGGTCGTGCTGCGACATCGCGAACAAACCTTTGAGTTAGGAGATAAAAAGTAAGAAATGGATATTAAGGAAATAGCCGAGGCTTACAGCGTGAAATATGAGGCGATACCGATAGATGGGAATATCTGTTTCGACAAGGAGAACGCTTGTAAAATCATAGAAGTACTTCGTTGTGAATGTCGTCCAATTTTGGGTGCCGATGTCTATCGGATGAAAAATGGAGAGGTAAAAGAATTTCTTATGCCGAATCTATATGTAAATAGAGCCGATAGAGAATCTTTTTCTGCCTTTTTGCAGAGGAGTTGTGACGAAGCAATGAGTTTTGTCAAAAACTATCCGTATCGTGCAGATAGCTTTTGTAGACGGTTGTTTCGGAAGTTCTTGGCCTTTTTCAAAAACAATTCGCAACATAATGATTTGTATTTTGATATTGTGATAATGTAGTCAACTATGGAAACGAAAAGGAAAAGAATTGTCACAAAAATCGGGGATATTTTCTGTGTGCCGCTCAATGGCAACCGCAAGCGGTATTTCCAATATATTGCCAACGATTTGGCACAACTGAACAGTTCCACAATTCGTGTGTTCAAGTCGGAATTCCCGTTGGACAGCAATCCGAGCATGAATGAAATTGTGGCCGATGAGGTCGAATTTTATTCGCATACGGTGTTGAAATTCGGTATTCAGGATGGTTTGTGGCAGAAAGTAGGCAAAAGTAGCGATGTCGGACGGTTGGATTCCATCATTTTTAGTTCATATCAAGAATGGTTTCCTGATGATACACCAGTCGGCTGGTATATATGGCATTTAGGAGATGTGGATGCACATTACATCGGAAAAAAATTAGGCGATTATTCGTCAATTAGTGAATATGGCAGTGTGTTTCCAGCATCATGGGTGGTAGATCGAATAAAGTATGGCCAATGGCAGTGCAAGATGCCCTATTAAATCAAGAGTTTTATGATCAAGAACATCAAGATACGAGTTTTGCCCGAAGTGTGGGCCGATGCGCAGCGGTTGGAGGCCGAGGTCTGTCGCCAGAACGCCATTTCGCCGCGTAGCCTGCGTGGATTGCGCACGTTGCACCGCAGCATCGACGCGCGCCAGCGTCAGGTTATGATCCAGCTCGATTTGGACGTCTATATCAATGAGGAGCCGCCGCAGACGCTTTTCATCCCCAAGGAATATCGCGTAGTGAGGGGCGACAGGCAGGCCATCGTCGTCGGACTTGGTCCGGGCGGACTGTTTGCGGCGTTGAAGCTCATCGAACTCGGCATCAAGCCCATCGTCTTGGAGCGTGGCCGCAATGTGAAAGACCGTCGCCGCGATGTGGCGCAAATCACTCGCACACAGACGGTTGACCCCGACAGCAACTTCTGTTTCGGCGAGGGCGGCGCAGGCGCATTCAGCGACGGCAAACTCTTTACGCGCAGCAAGAAACGCGGCAATGTGCAGAGCATTCTGGAGCGTCTGTGCCAGTTCGGGGCCGACACCGCAATCCTCGACGCGGCGCATCCGCACATCGGCACCGACCGACTGCCCGCCGTCATTGCCAACGTGCGCGAAGAAATCCTGCGTTGCGGCGGCGAAATCCACTACGAGACCACGATGACCGAGCTGATTCTGGCCAATGGCGCAGTGCGCGGCGTGCGTACGAATCGGGGCGAAGAGTTCCTTGGTCCGGTCATTCTGGCCACCGGTCATTCGGCGCGCGACGTCTATCGGATGCTCTACCGCGAGCAGATTCCCATCGAACAGAAAGGCATTGCCATGGGTGTCCGTCTGGAGCATCCGCAGCAGCTCATCGACCAGATTCAGTACCACAGCCGCGAGGGTCGTGGCCAATGGCTCCCTGCCGCCGAATACAGTTTCGTGACGCAGTGCGACGGCCGAGGCGTCTATTCCTTTTGCATGTGTCCGGGCGGC
>DFJU01000149.1 GCA_002373755.1 Bacteroidales bacterium UBA3663
CCGCGATAGGTCTGCTCCTTGAAGAGGAAAAGACGTGAGACGCGCAGGTGGCAGATTTCAATCATGAGGTTGTGGAGGGTCTCATTGTTCGTGCAATAGAGACAGGCTTTTGGATCGCTGTACATAAGATTTTTGGTTTAAAAGGTTGATATTTGGGTTATTACGTTGTTTTTTGCAATTAAACTTCGATTCCGCGAAAAGCTGAAAGCCATTAAAATTCGCGTAGCGGGAGATTTCCGAGCATTGTCGAAAGACATCAAGGTTCATGGGAAACTGCCGGCAAACAAGTCTTCGCTATAGACGGCTTCGGCTGACGACGAGAAGCGGAATACGTCCGACGGCACGGTGCGCTGCAATGGCATGAGCGTTATGCCGCCCTCGCCCACCACTGCGCCGTGCGAAATCAATGCGCGCTGCACGGCCTGATATGCCTTGTCGGGTGTGTTGTTGTCGGCAGACAGGTGGCACAGAAAGACGTAGCGGATGCCCGGATGGAGCGTTTCGGCCAGAAGTCCCGCACATTCATCGTTGCTCAGATGGCCGCCCTCGCCACGCACGCGCACCTTCAGATAGTGCGGATATGAGCCGTTCATGAGCATATCGACATCGTGGTTGGCCTCGACAATTAGAAACTCGGCTTGGGCTACGTAGCGACGCACATCGGCCGTAACGACACCGCAATCGGTCACGATGCAGATGCGCAACAATTCGTTGCCATCGCGCCACTCGATGTGGTAGCCGACATTGTCGGTGCTGTCGTGCGGCACCTTGAACGGCGTTATGCGGAAATCGGTGAGCGGCACGTCCAACGGCTCGTCATAATTCACGTAGCGGCGGTTGATGGTCGGAATCTTCTTTTGCAGGCCGTAGTTGCGGTCCATTCCGTCGTGCACGGCGCGTGTAGCGAACACGGGACATTCAACCATGCTGGACATCATCGATGCGCCACGGATGTGGTCGGTGTGGTCGTGCGTGATGAAGAGTGCGCGGATTGGCACATCGGCCAACTTTTTGTCCCTCAAGATGTTGCGAATTGTGCGTCCGGCAAGACCAGCATCGATCAGAATGGCATACCGTTCGGTGCCAAAATAGTAGCAATTGCCGCTGCTGCCGCTGCCGAGGCTCATGAATCGAAGCATTTTTTTGAGGTTGTGAGGTTTTTAGCTTTTGAGATTATTAGGTTGTTAGGTTTTGAGTGCCTTATAACCTCATAACCTTCAGACCTTATAACATTATGAATATCATTGACCAATGAGAAAAATTGTCGGCACACGCGGAATGTGCCGTTGCATCTGCTCTTCGCTTTGGCCGCGCAACAACTGTTTCCAATCGGCCACGGTGCGCGTCTTTATCTGCTCGTCGCTACAGGTGATGTCGCTGGCCACACAGATTCGCGTCTGCGGACGGAGCACGGCGAGCAATGTCTGCATCATCTTCACATTGCGATATGGTGTCTCGATGAAGAGCTGCGTCTGGCTTTCGTTCCACGCGCGCGACTCGAGTTGCTTGATGCGTGCCGTGCGTTGGCTGTCGTCGATTGGCAGATAGCCGTTGAACGCAAAACTCTGCCCGTTCAAGCCCGATGCCATGACGCTCATAATCATGCTCGACGGACCGACCAACGGAATGACTTTCAGTCCCTTGCGTTGTGCGATGGCTACCACGTCGGCCCCCGGGTCGGCCACAGCCGGGCAACCTGCCTCGCTGATGATTCCGATGGGCGATTTCTGCTTCAGGAGCGGTTCCAGATAGCTGTCGATGTGCTTGCGGTCGGTGTGCTGGTTCAGTTCGCAGAAGGTGAGCTGGTCGATGTCGATGCTCGGTTCGACTTTCTTCAGGAAACGGCGCGCGCTACGCAGATTTTCGACAATGAAGTGGCTGATTCCGACGATGATGTCGTGGTTGTAGGTCGGCAGAACTTGGTCGATGGGAGTTTCGCCAAGCGGCACTGGAATGAGGTAGAGCGCGGATTCAATCATCGTAGGGTACGTTTTAAGCAGCGCAAATCTAAAAAAATTATTTGGATTTGCGAAATATAATTTCTACTTTTGCGCGATTTTCACGACATTTTCAGTCACCTCGATTAAAATCCAATTCCCATGGCTCTCCCGACCGCATTTATCGATGAAATGAAGCAAGTTTTGCCTCCCGACGAACTGGACGACTTCCTCCACCAGCTCACCGAAGGCGAACAACCCGTATCCATACGTCTGAATGCCGCCAAAAGCGGTTTTTCGTTGGCCGATGGCGTTGCCGTGCCGTGGTGTGCGACGGGCCGATACCTCACTACGCGACCACAATTCACGCTCGACCCGATGCTCCACGCCGGTGCCTACTACGTGCAGGAGGCGTCAAGCCAGTTCGTCGCCCACGTCATCGGCCATATCCTTGAAAATGAGCCGGATGGAAGCACCCGCACATGCCTCGACCTGTGTGCTGCGCCGGGTGGAAAATCGACGGCCGCGCTCTCTGTGCTGCCCGACGGCTGCGCATTGGTCAGCAACGAAATCGACCGCAAACGAGCACATATCCTGACCGAAAACATTCAGAAATGGGGCAACCCGAACGTGTGCGTAACTTGCAATGCGCCGGCCGATTTCCGTCCCCTGCGCGGCGAGTTTGATTTGATTGTGGCCGATGTGCCATGCTCGGGCGAAGGCATGTTCCGCAAGGATGCGGGAGCGATTGCCGAGTGGAATCCGGCCAAAGTGCGCGAATGTGCTGCCCTGCAACGGCAGATTCTTAACGACATCTGGCCCTGTCTGCGCGACGGCGGCTACATGATTTACAGCACCTGCACTTTCAACATCCACGAAGATGAAGAGAACCTGCAATTCATCCACGACGAACTGGGCGGCGAAATCCTGCCGATTCCCGTATCGGCCGACTGGCATATCCACCCCGCGCTGACGGGCAGTTTTGCGCCCGATGTCCGACCCGAATCGGCCTGCCGCTTCATGCCACACTACACCCTCGGCGAAGGGCTTTTCATGGTCTTGATCCGCAAATCGGCATCGGCCGCAAACAGCTCAAAATCAACGCCATCGGACAAAAAACGAGACAAACAGCGCCAGAATGTGGCATCGGACAAGAAAAAGGCGGCAGCATTGGCCGATATGGCCGACTGGGTGAACGTGGCAGGTCGCGTAGTGCAGGATGCGGCCGGTGTTGCGTCGTTCATTCCCGATGCATTGGCCGACATTCACCAGAAACTGCTGCGCGCCGGCCTTTTCCTGCGTTCGGCCGGTGTGGAACTTGGCACGCAGAAGGGCAAAGACCTGCAACCTGCGCACGCCCTTGCCCTATCGACCGCCCTGCATCGCGGTGCTTTCCCTGAAGCCGAACTCGACCTCGAAACCGCGCTCAACTATCTGCGTCGCGAGGCCATCGTCCTTCCACCCGACATGCCACGCGGATATATCCTGCTCACTTTCAACGGATTACCGCTTGGTTTCGTAAAGAACATCGGCAACCGTTGTAACTCGCTTTATCCGATGGAGTGGCGAATCAGGAATCTGTAGGTTCAACGAAGAAAAGACTTATTAGCAATGTCTCTTATTTCCATATAGGCTCGTTCCTCCAGTTACCAGTAAAGCCCAGCTTGACATAAGATATTCCTTTGTTATTATCCAGCAGGGAAAGAATCTTAGACTTGATTTGATTCTCTGGACATACAGCATCGCAAAGATAAAGCATTGCGGTGACAACTCCGTAAGGTTTCTTTTTCTGATTTTCTGTAAAAGGAGTGTTTAACCATTTGTCACGATGACCCTTGATGTTCGTGGGTTGCTTGGCAAGACTTCGGTTCCAAAGACGTGAATGATGTGCAATGATATTTCGCAGAACCGATATTGCCTCTAACCAACTTGATAGTTCCCTTGCAGAGTATAGTCCAAATTCATTGGCAATCGTTGCTCGTTGGGGCAACTGACTTTTCAAGTTCTTATACATCTTCGAGAGAGTGCCGAATGTGGCAACCTCAAGCAACATCCACGCATCAGGATTATCACCATCCATTGATTCACTATCCCAATTTGTATGCATGGCTATGTATTCTTTGGCAAAAGGCTCTGTACTACGTTCAAATTCATGCTTGAGGTCAAGGATCATATCTTCATAGTACACCTTCTTTTCAAAGAGTGATTCATCCAAATACCAAAGTCCACTACCCGTTGACTGCGAAAGATGGTTGATAATCTTCGCCCTCAGTGCCACCTCTATAATCTCAATGGCATCAAAAAGAATCAGACGGAGGCTCCGGTCAAAGCTGTATCGGGCTATCACAACATCAAAAGAAGCATCTTCATTGAAATCATGTTCCGTTTCTTCGTCAATCATATCCGTCCAATAATATTTCAAACGGAAGTAACTGATATGCGACAGACATTCCCTCGCATACTCTTCATTACTGAATCGCATTCCTCTGGAACGAAGCAGACTGATTTGCTCTTCTATCGTACGTGGTTTTTGGTTGCTCATAGCGGTCTATAAAAAGGTGACCCGCCAGCAGATCTACGGGATGCCGACGGGTTCTGTTATCGTTTGATTCGGACTTTATTATCCGAGAATCTTCTTCATTTCGAGCGCAAATATAATGCTTTTTCTCAAATTATGCAAAATTTCGTATTTTTTTGAAGAAATGATACCGAATGTGTACAATGGTCCTTGAACAATTTCATCCAATATCTTCCTTAATGAACCGGATCAGCCTATCGACGGCATCTTCCGACGGGATGTTACGCTCGATGCACTGCTTGCCCTTGTAGAGCGAGACCTTGCCCGGCCCTGCCCCGACGTAGCCGTAGTCGGCATCGGCCA
>DFJU01000023.1 GCA_002373755.1 Bacteroidales bacterium UBA3663
CACCTCGAACGTGCTCCAGTGGTTCACCGAGGGCGGCATCAAGGTGAGCGTCCGTCCTTCGGGCACCGAGCCGAAAATCAAGTTCTACTGCGAGGTTCCCGCCCCATTCGACGGCGACTATGACAAGGCCGGCGCATTGGCCGACGAGAAGCTGAAGCTCATCTGCGCTTCGCTTGGCATCTGATTAAATCGACATTAAAAAATAAGTTAAATAGAGGAAATTCACTTCTGTTTAATCCAACTATTTCGGAGCGGTTCGTCGTGAGGCGAGCCGCTTTTTATTAACTGCCTATTTTCTAAGGATTAGCCACGGGCAATACTCTTTTCCTTCAAATTTTGCACTCAAAAACTGCACTTTTCCATTTTTTTAGGCGCGAAACAATAAAAAACGGACAATAAGACATTGGACAAACATTTTTCAGCCCGATTTCACAAAAATTTCTGAAGGGCATAAAGACGCTGGCAAATTCCTTCCCAGTGGGCATCAATTTTTAAGCAAGTCAATTTACCTTCCGACGGACTTTCGGGTTTGTCGGAAGTTTTTTGATATACCGACCGGCCATTGGCAGCTGTTTTGCAAATTTATAAGCAAAAAATACAATCCGCGACTCCACCCGAGCCCTTATTGAGTTAACTTTGCAGCCGCTCGACGGGGACGGGTCGGAAAATCGGCCGTAAAAAGCCCCGAAAGTGCGCTAAAAAACTACACAAAATCCACATTATTCCACCATGTTCAAGAGTTTTCAGGGCATCAATTTTGTCAACTCCTACCAGAAGAAGAAACTCAAGACGCGCTTCCAGATGTCGGGCTACATCAAAGCCCTCATCGCAGCCATTGTCGCCATCATCATCGCACTGCTCCCCACCGAGGCTTTCGGCATCGAGGGACTGAATCCGGTGCAGCACCGCGTAATCGCCATTTTCGTCTTTGCCGCCATCATGTGGCTCACCGAGGCAATCCCGTCGTGGTGTACGTCGGTGCTTATCATCGTGGTGATGCTCTGCACGATTTCAAACAAGGGACTCACGCCGATGATGGGCGTTGAAGGTGCGACCTACGTGCCCTACAAGAACATCATGGCCTGCTTTGCCGACCCGACAATCCTGCTGTTCATCGGCGGATTCATATTGGCCGTCGCGCTCACAAAGGCTGGCATCGATGTGGTGTTGGCCAAGAAGCTGCTCGCCCCGTTCGGCACAAAGCCGTCGAGGGTGCTGCTGGGCTTCATCCTGGTGACGGCAACATTCTCGGCCTTCGTGAGCAACACCGCAACCGCAGCCATGATGCTTGCCTTCCTTGCGCCGGTGATGCGACAGATGCCTGAGGGCAGCAAAGACCGCGTAGCACTGGCATTGGCCATACCGCTCGGCGCAAACATCGGCGGCATTGCAACGCCTATCGGCACTCCTCCGAACACCATCGTGCTGGGCTATCTGAACGAGACGCTCGGCCTCTCGATCGGCTTCGGCGAATGGATGGTGAAGATGGTGCCGTTCGTGGCATTGCTGCTCATCATCGGCTGGGTGCTGCTGCGCATGATGTTCCCGTTCCAGCAGAAGGAAATCAAGCTGGTGATTGAAGGCGAGATGCACTGGACCTACAAGACGTGGATTGTCATCATCACATTCATCGCGACCATCTTCCTGTGGTGCTTCGGCGATGTGGTTGACCTCGGCCTCAACTCCAACATCGTGGCTCTGATTCCGGTGGCAGCCTTCGCCGTGACCGGCGTGATCGACAAGCGCGACCTGGAGGAAATCAACTGGTCGGTGCTCTGGATGGTGGCCGGCGGATTCGCATTGGGCGTTGCGCTCAACACCACAGGACTGTCGAAGGTGCTTGTCGATTCGATTCCGTTCGACCAATGGAGCCCGCTGCTCGTCATGATCATCGCATCGCTCGTATGCTTCGGCTTCTCGAACTTCATCAGCCACTCGGCAGCCGCGTCGTTGCTCGTGCCAGTGCTTGGCGTGGTGGCAGGCGCGATGGCCAACAGCGGCGTGATTGACGACGGCGGCGTGGCCCAGATGCTGCTCTGCGTGGCCATTGCAGCCAGCGTGTCGATGATTCTGCCGATTTCGACGCCACCTAACGCCATCGCCCATTCGACAGGTTTCATCCAGCAGAGCGAGATGATGAAGGTCGGCATCATTGTGGGCATCGTCGGCCTTGTGCTCGGCCTCGTATGGGTCAAGCTGCCGTTCATCTTCGGATAAAAAATCCGCGTAGCAGAACATCAGAGACAAAAAACAATTGGCCTACAAACGCCTCCCCCCGGAGAGGTCTGAATGGGGTCTTAATAACAATAACAATGAAGAAAATTCTTGCAATTGCAGCATTTGCTGCCGCTGTGCTTTCGGCCAATGCTGCCGAACCAGCAAACAACGAGGTCGAATACGGCCGCAACATCACCGACTACGTGAGCAAGCCGAAGTTCGGCGGCTACTACATCGGCAAATACAGTTACAGCGACCAGGACAACGCCCACGGCGGCACCGGACTTTCGCAGCGCCTCATCCGCCTCTACGTGGACGGCACCATCCTGAACGACTTCAAGTACCGCATCCAGGTGCAGACCAACAACGGTTCGTTCCACATGAAGGACGTCTTCGTCGAGTGGCAGAAATACAAGTTCGCCATGGTCAAGGTCGGCCAGTTCAAGCGTGCCTTCGGCTTCGAGAACCCGATGAACCCTTGGGACATCTCGACGGGCGACTACTCATACTTCACCAAGAAGCTGACCGGCGACTACAAGGGCGACACTTGGGGCGGCGGCGGCCGTGACCAGGGCATCCAGGTGCAGGGCGACTTCCTGAAGGTCGGACAGGACAACCACAACCTCATCCATTATCAGGTGGGCGTGTGGAACGGCGAGGGCATCAACAAGAGCGATGCCGACGGCAAGCGTGACTACATCGGCACAATCCAGTTCCAACCCATCAAGGGACTCATGATCGGTGCTTTCGGCTGGACTGGCGAGACTGCCGGCGAGAACCGCGACAAGTACGCTTTCGGCGTGAAGTACGACAACAAGGAGGGCTGGAGCCTGCGCGGCGAGTGGGGTCACAGCCACTACACGAGCGGCAACGACGATGTCTGGTACATCGTGGGCGGAATGCCACTGAACGACTGGTTCAAAATCAGCGCACAGTATCAGACCTACCGCAACGGCAAGTCGTGGGAGAATGCGCAGTGCACCTACTCGCTCATTCCTGAGTTCCAGCTGCACAAGAACCTGAAGTTCCAGATTCAGTACAACTACAACGACTTCCGCGCCTCAGCCGACAAGCATTTCAACGAAATCTGGGGCGAACTCTATTTCCGATTCTGATTGGCGGCCAATGGCTCAACCACACAAAAACGAACGGGAGGCATCCGACACAATGGATGCCTCCCGTCTTCGTTTCCAACCATGCGGTTGGAGCAGCTACGACATCGGCCGAAAAGAATCAGGACAGACGACGCAGCCAAGACACAAAGAACGGGTCGTACAACCGGCAGCCTTGCTCCGTACGGCACACGACGTCGTTCTCGACCAAACCCTTCAATGCCGTCGATACCGTGCTGGCTGCCTTCAAACGGTATTTCTGAATGAATGCAGCAGAATTCACCTCGGCCACGATGCCCTCCAACGCGATTGCCTTGATGACACGCCGCACCGTAGGCGTATAGCTATTATACTGCATTTCGTAAAACGAACTGTTGTCCATGACCAACGAGTGGAACGCGACATCCAACTGGTTCATATCAATGTTTCCGACGTATGAATAAAGCTCCTTCAGCAATGCCTGCACGTACCACGTATGACCATAGACGCGGGCATAAAGCGCATGGAAGACATCGCCCGGCAATGTCCTGTCCTGCTTCACGAAGAAAGCCGAGGCAAATTCGTAATACGCGGATTCAGGGATATTGGCCAACGTCGCACTACGCGTACTTCTGTAAAATGGACGACCGGCATCGTTGAACATCAGTTCGAGCATATGACGCTGGCTGCCGGCAAAAATGAACTTCACATTGGGCATAAACTGAATCTGACTGCGCAAAAGGGCTTCTGTACCCTTCTCCGGATACTCTGCGATACGTTGGAACTCGTCGATTGCGATATAGCATGTCTTTTCGCTCTCGCGCAGGTAATCACAAATCTCCTTCAATGTCGTTTCCTGATTCTCGACATTTACGTCAAGGCTGATTTTCGGCGCACCACTCTGCTCATCGAAGACCAAAGTCGGACGGCAACTCTTCACGACATCTGTCACGTGTTTCAGTGCCTTTTGCCAGTCGTTGTCGAGCGTTCCCAACACTGCGCCACCAAGCATCTGGACAAAATCGTTCAGACATTGAGTGCCCATGATGTCGATATAATATGTATTGATTTCGGGATGCTGCTCTCGCAACAGATAAAAGGCATTTTTTATCAGCCCAGTCTTACCGATACGACGTGGAGCTACCAGCGTGATGCTCCACCCGTTATACAAATTGCGGAGCAGATCTTCGGTCTCCTGCTTTCGGTCGCAGAAATAATCTGGACTAAGATATTCCGAAATCAAAAACGGATTATTTGGCTTAATCATACGGCTTTATTTTTTCGCAAATGTAAACGAATTTTCTACAATTCACCGAATCTGGCATCTTTTTCCGACCTTTTCCCTTCCAATTCGCTCAATTACGTAATTTACGTAACGCAATTTACGTAACGACGACGCCATTGGACATGACTACGCGAAAAAAAAGAAACCACCTCCGCAGTGGGAAGTGGTTTCCGTTGTTTTTCCGTCGTCGGCCGATTATTTCTCGACGCTATAGACGTAAGCCTTCTTCGACGAAGTCTCGTAGGTCGAGCCATATTTGGTCACCTTTCCACGCAGGACGACCTTATCGCCGACCTCAATCTGAGCATCGCCATCCGTCCAGGCCTTGTTGTTCAACCAATAGACGCCGTAAGCCTCAAAATCGGTTGCGCCTGGGGTCTTGTTGTCCTCCGAACCGGCGTATGTGCCATCGTCGGAAATCCAGAATGTTGCTGTACCCTTATCGGCATTGAACGTATAGACAACCTTCGAGACGATGCCCTGCACATAGACGCTATCGGCCACACCACCGTCGATGGCAGCCTTGGCACCCGCTACGTTGAACGGGCTGACGGCCGAGCCCAGACCATTGGCATCGGTGCTGACACCATTGACGCTATAGACGTAGGCGTTCTTCGAACTCGTCTCGGAAGTGCCATTGTAGTTGGTCAACTTGCCGCAGATGATGACCTCGTCGCCAACCGAAACCTGTGCGTTGCCCTCAGCCCATGCCTGATTGCCGAGCCAATAGACACCGTAAGCCTCAAAATCCTTCGACTTGTCGTCGTTGAACACGCCATCGGCCGAAATCCAGAACGTGCCGGTCTTCTTGTCTGCATTGAACGTATAGACAACCTTCGAAACCTTGCCCTTGACGTAAAAGTCGTTGCCAGATGCAGCAGTCAAAGTCTGGCAATAGGCGATGGCCTGCTCTACCGTGAATGGATTGGTGAGCGTGCCCATCAAGCCCTGCTGGCTGACTGTGGCCGACACCGTCGATGACGACGAACCTGATGCCGAAGTGAACTCGATTGCTGCGGTGCGCGATGACTCGGCCGTATTTTCAGCCACGTGGAAGGTGACATTGGTGGTCGAATCGGTCTTTTCGATGTCGGAGATGCTCAACCACGACTTTGCTTCGTCGGCAATGCTGATCGACACGCCATCGCCGCTAACGCCCAGTCGGACGAGGAAATCGCCGCCATTGGCATCGAATGCATTCGAACCGCCCTCTTCAACCTTGATGAGCGACTTCACAATCTTTACAACCGTGACATCGACCAGCTCGACAGTGCCGTTGTAGGTCGTCTTCGGACCCTGTACGGTCACCTGGTCGCCGACACCGATGCCATACGACTCGAGGGCGCCGTTCTTGGTCTTGCCATCCTTGTCGGCTGTACCGTAGATGTAAATCTCGCCGGTACCGTCGTTCATATAGAAGTTGCCGTAAGGGGTCAGATTGGCGATGGCCGTAATGACGCCAGTCACCTGATACGTCTTGCTGTCAGGACCAGCCAACACCTCGGCGCAAGTCACCGACGATACGGTCGATACGCCCTGAATGACGTTGATGCGCTGTGTGGTCGAGCTGTCGGCCAACACGAGCAGCACCTCTGCCGAACGGCCGTCGTAGGTCTGCTCGGCCGAAAATTCAATTGTTGAAGTGCCGGCATCACCCTTCATCGGGTTGACGGTGAGCCATGATGGAACGCTCTCGTCGATGTACCATGCCGACGACGCATTGACCGTAATCGAAGTACTTCCGCCCTCGGTATCGACAGCCACGTACGACTGGGAAACCTTGATGTCGCTCAAGAAGGTATCCGGGTCCTGATCGACGTCGCAGCTGATGCAGGCGCTTCCCATCGTGAATGCAGCGACAACGGCTGCAAAAAGATATTTAGCTTTCATGTTCTTCTGTTGTGTTGTTTAGAAAATATACTTTGCACCGATTGACATATACCAGCACTGGCCGATTTCGTGGTTGCGACCCCAGATCTTGGTATCGCCACTAACTGCGTTCGGAGTCGAGAAAGTCGCGTAGCCGTCGGCATCGACGCCCTCGTACTTCAGGATGCGGGCAGCACCCGATGCTGTGTAGCTGGTGTTCATCACCTTGCTGACGCCCCACGATGAGTTGAAGAGGTTCAGCACGTTCTTGATGTCGGCGCCGATTTGCAGCGTGTGCTTGGTTTTGCCGATGTTGAACTTGAAGTCGTGCTTGTAGCTGAAATCGATGCGGTGAACGAACGGATTGTAAACGCTGTAGCCCTCGGCATACTCGCCCTGATGCTCGCTCAGGTAGTCATCCTTGTGGACGTAGGCCATGAAACGGTCGCGGTCGTCGTCGCTCACGAAACGGAACTCGCCGCTGTTGACCTCCTGGTCGGTCGGGATGTAGATGGCATCGTAGGCATAACCGTCGCCGTTCATGTCGTTGACAGTCACGTAGCTGTAGTTGTAGCCGCCGCGCCATGTCTCATAGACGATACCGTAGTGGTTGTTGGCCTTGTCGTTGATTGTGGCCGACACTACAAAGCGGTCTGGCGTCAGGTTGAGCGCGTTGTGCAGCTTGATGTTGTTCGGGCCCTCGGTGGTAGGCACATAGGTGAAGGCCGATTCTGCAGCAGAACCAGGCATAGAGGTCAGCTCCTTCTTGGCCGTATGCGTATAGGCTGCCATGAGGTCGATCCACTCGGCCGGCTTGGCATTCAGCTGGAGGCTGGCCGACCAACCGTAGCCCTTCGATGTGTTTTCAAGCGCGAAAGCCTTGGTTGCTGTGCGGAAGCCGCTTGGGTAGATCGGACGGTTGTCTGCGCCGTTGAAGCGGGCGAATCCGCCGACGCTCGGAATTGACCAGTCGCTGATGCAGACATCGTTGACGGTCTTGTTGAAGATACC